>CBJLAJ010000009.1:0-79906 GCA_966421005.1 uncultured Paraburkholderia sp. | reverse complement strand
ATTCGCTGAAGCAATTCCTCGGCCGCGAGCGAACGGCCGACCATAGCAGCGCGGCGGCGCAGATCGAGACATTTGCCGAGCGCGTCGAATCGGGCTCGGCCGGTTTTTTCTCCACGCGGGTCGTACTCGCCCACACACAGGGAAAAGAAGCGCTGGAGCAACTCGCTTATCGAATCGAGGATCAGACCGTCGATGAAGACAGGCGTGCCAACATCGTCAGAAATCTGGCGCCTGGGCTGATCGTCTGCGCGGACGGTGCGATCACGCATCTGATCAACTCGGCGCGCGAGATCGATCTCGAAAGCGCCGGCACGCTGAGCTTCAACGCGAAGAGCGAATGGGAGCGGATGCTGACGCAAGCGATCCTCGAGTTCACGCAGCGAGCGTTCGGGATGCGTCAGCATTATCTGCCCAACGAAGTCCACTATCACAACGCATGCTGGAACCATCTGGTGCCCGATTACGGCACGGAGGTACACGAAGACGCCTTCATCTCGGGCCTGGGTATCTCCGAGGCGGAGCTCGCGGCGTGCAAACAGCATGTCATGGAGCGCGTCACGCCGGGGCGGCTCGTGCATCATGTCGCCGAAAACTGTCTGGCCGAAATCCGCGGCCGCTTTCACGGCTTGACCGATCGTACGCTCTCGGCCGAGGAGGTCTGGTCTTTCTACCAGGCGTTCGCGCCGTGGGCTGAAACCGAACTCCGTGAGCGCTTCGGCCCGATCGATGCCGCGGCGCTGTTTGTCAGCGATGAAAACGAAAATGAAGACGAGGAACCCGTCTATCGCATGACGCATGACCCGGTGCTGTTGATGCCGCAGATTGGCGCGAATCTCGTCAAGAACGAATTGTTGAACGATTTTCCGACGCGCGTCGTGCATGGCGGCGAGCGCGAGCAAGTCATTCAGCTCGCGTACCAGGCCTTTATCGTGCATGACGAGACGCAGAAGAAGGATCGCTCGCTGCAACTTCGCGATCTGGGCAAATTGCGCGATGCCTTGACGCCATCGATGGCGATGGCCGCGCTGAACAACGCCCCGCATGAAGAACTGATGGCGATTGCGCCAGAGCAGATGATCGCGCTGCTGGATATCGAGAAAGCGCCGGCCAAATGGCTCGCGCAACTGAGCGAGCCGGTAGTGCGGCGATACTGCGATAACCGATCCGATGTGGGCGCCGTGCTGAGCGCACAGATCAGGAAGTTTCACTTGCTGGGTCCGGCTGAGCGCGAGGCGGTGCTGCTCGACGCGGCCAAGGCTGGCAACGAACGGCTGACGAATCTTCTGCTCGTGGCATTTGCGCAGGTTCGCGGAATCGATGAGCGAGGCAACACCGTTTTGCACTACGCCGCGGGTCAGGGGATGGAGCGGGCGATCGAACTGCTGACAGGCAAGATAGATGTCGACGTGCCCAATCGCGACAACAGAACCGCACTGATGTTGGCCGCGCAAAGCGGGCAAGCCGGTGCCATTCGCGCGCTCAAGGCCGCAGGCGCCGATCTCGATCTGACGGGGGCTGCGGGCGAGACGGCATTGATGAGCGCCGCGCGCGCGGGTCGCCTCGAGGCGATCGAGGCACTGCTCGACTGCGGGGCGGACTTGACGCGAACGGACGCGATCGGCTGGAGCGCGCTGCTGACAGCGGTGGCGTACGATCAGTCTCAGGCGATGGAGGCGCTGCTTGCTCGCGGCGCGGACCCGACACAGCGGGACCACTACGGTTGGAGCATGTTGCTCGTCGCCGCCGCGAACGGCAGCGCCAACGCGTTTGCCGCGTTGCTGGCGCGTGGCGTGGACCCTGGGGAAGCTACCGCGGCGGGACTCACCGCGCTGATGCTTGCGGCACGATACGGTCGCGTGCCGATGATCGCAGCGTTGGCCGACGCGCAAGTTTACATCGATCAAATGACCACCGAAGGGTTCACCGCTGTGATGTTCGCGGCCAAGGCAGGACATGCCGCGGCGATCGAGGCGCTGGCGGAGCGGGGCGCCAATCTCGATCTGACCAACGACGCGGGCTCGAACGCGCTGATGCTCGCGGCGCGGCGCGGACACGTCGCGGCGATCGAGATGTTGATCGACCACGGTGCCGCGCGCGAGCTCCCTGACGCAGACGGTCGGACCGCATTGATGCTGGCCGCGATGCTTGCGAAAATCCCGGCGGTTCGGGCTCTGGCGGCGCGCGGAGCGAATGTCGATCATGCCGACGCTTCGGGCTTGACCGCGCTGATGATGGTGGCGCAAGACGGCGACCTGGCCGTTGTGCAAGCGTTGATCGAAAGCGGCGCGAACGTCGATCTCGCCGACCATGAGCTAGGCAGAACCGCATTGATGTGGGCGGCCTGCGCGGGGCACGTCGAAGTCGTCGACGCGTTGCTCGCGAAGGACGCCAACACGGCGCAGGTGGATCGTATGCGTTGGAGCGCATTGATGCACGCCGCGAATGCGAAAGGTTCGGGCGTTGTAACGGCCCTTTTGAACGCGGGCGCGGATTTTCGTCACACCGATGGCGAGGGGTGGGATGCGATCATGGTCGCCGCTTCGATCGATGCTCACGCATCGATCGAAGCACTGGCGATAGCGGGTGCGGATGTCAATCGGACGAACGCGTCCGGAAAGACCGCCCTGATGGTCGCGGCGGAACACAATAGCCACGACGCTATCCGGATATTGGCGTCGAGAGGCGCGCAAATCGATCAGGGCGACACTTTTGGCCGAACGGCCTTGCTCATTGCCGCGTCCAGAAATCACGGCGAGGCGGTCGATGCGCTGCTGGCCGTGGGGGCCGATATCAATCGTGGGGACAATGACGGCATGACGGCATTGCACACGGCCGCCACCACCTGCAATACCGAATTGGCCGAGGCGCTGATTGCCCGCGGTGCCGATGTCGAACAGGCGAACGGCGAGGGATGCACAGCACTCATGCTGGCCGCGCGAGACGGGGACACCGATATGATCGAAACGTTGATCGGCCACGACGTGCAAATCGATCGTGCCGACACCGCGGGGCGCACCGCGCTGCTTCACGCGGTACTGGAGGACCGCAGCGAGTCAGTCGCGCTCCTGCTGCGCCTGGGAGCAGACACAAGCGTCGTGGATGGAGGAGGTTGGCGGGCATTGGAGCTTGCCGAAGCGCGCGGGTATAGGGAGATCGTCGCCTTGCTGCGGGCCGTCGACGTCTCTTCGTCCGACCCGTCGGAGAGCGAGGGTTCGGATGATGCTTCCTGGAGCGGATCGGATAGCGGCAACGAGTCGGATTCGCTGCGTGGCTCGCCCTCGCCGCCGGCTTCTCCCTCTTCGTCGGCCGGGCCGTCGGCCAAGCGGCGGCGGCTCTGACAGCGCGGACGGCGATCGAAGTTCGCCGTTCGCCCGATCTCAACCTGGCAATCCGCTCACGTGAACGACAACACCTGTTGCGTGCGATTGTCGTTGCGCGCGTAGGTCACGCCGGCGATACCGTTGATCCCGACCTGATTGCCTTGCTGCTCGATCTGAAGGTTCGTGAGGAAGCGACCCTCGCGATATTTCTCGTCGCTGTGAATGGCCGATATTTCTTCGCGGGCGGTCTGTGCCGTATCCTTTTTGCCCAGCCGCTCGGCCATGTAAGCCGCTGCGCGCAGTTTGTTCGCCGTGTCGACGTTATCGCCGAATTCCGTATAAAGCTGCGGCGTCGACGTAACGTCGCGTTCCTTCAGATAGTGATTGACGAACTCGAGCATGCGCGTCTTCTCGCGCTGCACCACGTTTTCACGCGCCTGCCCGCCCGCGTTGTACTCCGCGGGGAAATACTTCTTGGCCTTTTCGTCCGCATACTTCTCGAAGTTCTGTCCGAACTCGTGAAGGAACGAGATCGGTGCCTGGAACGTGCGTGTCGCGAAGCTCGTCGGCAGCTCCTTGCCGTCCTGCATGATCTGCACACGCCGGTCGGCCACGCCGAACCGGAAGAATTGTGCCGAGCCGGATACCAATGGCGTGACGGTAGATATGATCGAGCTGTGCAGCGTGTGCGTGCCTGCGGAAAGCGGATCGTAGCGGCTCAGTGAGGCCAGCGACGCTTGGATCGACGCGTTGTAGGACGTCGAATCGGACTGCCACTCCGTCTTGAGGAAGCCCGATTGATCCCGATAGTGCATCGTCGCGCTTTGCGCGCGTCCGGCCAGGCCTACCGTCGGAAGGCCCAGTTTGAACGCGCCGAATCGAATACCGACGTTGCCGTTCACGCTGACCATGCCTTGCTTGTCGGTCTGGTTCATTTCATAGAAACCGATCGACAGGTCGTCGCCGAATGCCTGATAGGCGCATTTGATCAGCGATTTTCGGTCTTCCTCGTTGGCCGGCTGGGCGTGCCCTTCGAGCGTGCCGCCTTGTACCAGCAACTTGACGAGCTGCGCCTTTTTCTCGTTGACGGCGCGATCCCCCAGTACGCCACCCGACAGATTGCGAGGGAAGCCGAGCACCGCGCCTTCCTGATGGACGACTTCGTAGGCGCCGGCGACGTCGAGCCCGCCGCCTGCCGTGATGGGAGCGTCACCCGTGGTGAAATGGCCGACGCTGCCACCGCCGCCGGCCTGAGCGCGCTTGAGCGTCGTTACGCTGACGCGCAGTTGGCTGCGATCGGTGCTGGTCACCGATTCGAAGCGCACGGTACGAATCTTTCCGCCGCCGAGATCGACATGGACGCTGCCGAGAAGGTGCAGCGGAATGCTCGAGATGATGCCCGAGACGTTCTTCGTCGTGCCCTGTACATTGCCGGCGCTGTCGAACGCGAAACCCGAGCCCAGTTCCTCGGCAGCGACGATCTTGCCCAGGATGTCGGCCACTTCTTCCCGCGATTTGCCCCGCAGCGAAGGTGTTGCGATCGGTGCGACGTTGCCGGGATTTTCGGCGCGCTCGAACGCTTCGGCGAACGATCGCCACGGATGATCGGCCGGCGCGTTGCCGGCGATCTCCTTGAGCGCGCCTTCGCTGTCCGGCGCGCCGACATCGGCAGCCCATTGCCTCAGACGCTGTGCCGTCAGCGGCTTGTTCTCGTCGGTCACCATGGCAGCGACCCTGGCCCGCAACGCGTCGGTCGGTGCAGCGTGGGCGCCGGGAAGCTTGGCCATGACGGCATTCACAACTTTTCCTTGCGACAGATCCGAGAGACTGGCCGGCTGGGCGTAGCGGGGCAGGAACGCCGTCTCGGCCTTCGTCGTCTGGATGATCGACGATCGTACGATGAGGCGCAGCGCTTCGTCGTCGCCGCCGGCTGCGTCCTCGCCCAGATTGGCGCGCTCGTCGATCGTCGCCTGGACTTTGTTCTGCATGTCGTAGAGCGCGCGGCCGGCGTGCGTGCCGCCACGGTTGCCGACGTCCATGCCCCGGCCGCCGTCGCTCTCCGCGATCCGGTTGTAGGTATAGAACGGGCTCTTGTTCTTGTAGACGCCGACGTGCCGGCTCAACCCTTCGAGCGAACCCAAAAACTGCGTCCAGGCGGTCGGGCGCCGCATCGCGCGATCCAGATGCTTGCCGACGCTCTTGCCGAGTCTCGATTCGGCAAGATGAAACTGACTGCGCGCGCCGCTCGCCTCACGCGGTTGATCGGTCAGCATGTCCCCGCGAATCATCGAAATCGCGAACCGGCAGCCGTGCGTGCCTTTGCTGAAAGCCGTGCCGCGCGTTGCGTCGTTCGCGACATGGGCATCGATCTCGAGCAACTCCTCTTTCGCGGCAAGCATCGCCTTTTGCGCGAGCGAGAGCGTGTTGGGCACGGCGGTATTGTTGCGGCCGGGCCAGTTGCCTTCGCCTGCCTCGGCGATCGCAGCGTGGAGCGCGCCGTCCGCAAAAATCGAGGCCGGGTCATGCGCCAGCATGCGCGGACCGCCGGGCGAGGGCGATGCTGCGTGGCCGACCTGTCGGGAAGGGCGGGGGAACACACCGAGCAACTTGCTCTCGGATTTCGTATCGGCCGATTGCCGTGCTTCGCGAACGACCTGTTGCGAAGCCTTCAGCAACACACCGACCAGAATGCGATCTTTTTCGAGGACCGAGGCATGCGTGCCGGCGGGGCGCGCGGTATGAGGCGTGAGCTTTTCGATGAGACTCATACCGACGCCGCCCGGAATGTGAACGAGCTCTTGCGCGAGTGCCCAGGCCTTATCGGCCTCGTAATCGGTCGTACGCGGCGGTGCGGCGGTATCGCGCAGCGCATCGAGCAGGTTCGTCTGCGGCAATGACTGCAGCGCAATGCGTGCGTCATGCGCGGCATCGTACGCCGGATCGTATGCCGTGTCCTTCGAGCGCTCGGGCGTGCGGCTGAACGCGATGTGGAGCGCCTGGGTGAGGCTGGACGCTTCGAACGGCGTCAGATTCTTGTCCGCGGCGACTTGCTTGATCGAATCGAAGAGCTGGCGGCGGTTGGTCCCGGGCAGAACGCTTTCGTCGAGGAACAACCGGTCGAGTGCGTTCGTTGCTTCGAGTTCCTGCACGATTGCGCTTTCGTGCAGTGCGGCCGGCGGGGTGCCGCCGGGCAGATTCGCAAGACGCTTGTCCGGCTTGACTGGCGCGTCGCCTTCGCGCACAACGCCGGTGAACGGCTTTGCACGCGCGGTGCCGGTAGTCGTGGAAATGGGCGTAAGCGACAAACTTGTGGACGAGACGCCGAAGCCGTGAACATACGCTTCGTCCTTGGCGTAGGTCTGCCAGCTTTTGAGCGTGTCCTTGAGCTGTTTGAGCTTGCCGAGGCTGCTGCGGGGCAAGGCGGTGCCCGGCGCGGGATCGGGTTGCGGCGGCGGGGCCGATGCGGTAACCGCTGCGCTATGCGGCGGAGGAGTTTCATGCTGCGACGCGCTCGGCTGCGTATCTGAGGGCTCGACTTCGGTGATTTCCTGCGCAACCGGCGCTGTATGCACAGGCCCGATATCGATGTCGAAAAGATCGTCGCTGTGCTCGGAGTCGGATTCGTCGAAGATCGGCCCGTCGTCGTAGGTCGGGGTTTTCTGGGCAGGCGAGGCATCAGGTGACGCCTGCTTGCTTGCTGCGTGCGATTGGGATTCGCGCGGCGATTGAATTTGCGTGTCGGCTGCGGTGTCGTGCGTCGAGTGCGTTGAATGCACCGACACATTCGATGTGCGAGGGGGCGTGTCGCGAACCTCGGTATCGCCGGCCTGTGTCGAGGGTAAAGCGGATGCGTCTTCTTCGCGAGCCGGTTCTTGCGAAGTGGCCGTGGCGGCGCGCATGGTGTGGATCCAGCTAACGGTCTCCGCGATCGGGTCCTCGGTACGCGTTGGCATCGACGCGGCACGGGCCGACGCTTGCGTCGGCGGACGTTGCGTTGGAGCGGCCGTTATTGCCGAAGCGCTTCGGCGAGTAAAGAACCGGGAGAAACCTTTTTTCGAACGAGTTGCGGGAACGTCCGTCGATACGCCAAGCTCCGGCGCAAGGAAGTGCGCGAGCGTGGGGCTGGCCTCGGCTGCATTGGACGGACCGGCTTCGCTGCGGCGGTACAGACTCTTTTGCGAGACGATGCGTTCGACGAGTTCCCGCGTGCCGCCATCGTCCTGCACACTGGCACCGGATTGCTGATTGTCAGCCGCGCCGGCGGGACTGCCCGTGGCCTGCTGACGATTCGCATCCGCTGCACGCGACGACGAGCTTCTCGACGATCTCCCCAACCGCGTGAGGTTTGAGAGCATGCCGGTAAACGACCGGCGCCCGCTCGAGCGGGAGGCGCGCTCGCGTTGGCCCGCATCGGCCCCGGCTTGGGGAGGATTTGCGCTTGCGGCAGTGGCTGACGCGCTGCTTCGGAACAGTCTCATGGTCTCGGCTCGCTTCGGGGAGACGACTGAAGTTAGGGCACCGAAACAACGCGTCGCCCTGGAACAGATGTATCAACAAGGGCGTCCGCGCGAAGCCGACAGCGCCGGCTCGCGCGGCACCCGCTTTCGTCTAGTGGGCCGTGCTCGATACCGGCTCGCCGCGCTCATCGACGCCCGCCGCGGCGAACGCCGCATCGCGCGCGGCGCGCAGCTTCTCGGGTTCGATGTGCGGACCGTTGCGCAGCGGCGTCGGTCCGGAAGGGCGCACGTTCTGCTTCATGAAGTCGTTCGTCAGCACATGCTTTTCGAACGCGCGAACCTTCGCACGCGCGCCGACGATCACGCGCTCGTAATTGCCGATCGTGACCTGGTGCCGCACCTCGGGCGAAAGCTTGTCGAGCAGTGGCTTGTACATGTTGCCCGTCTCCGCCCAGGTTGCTTCCTTCTTCGGATCGAGTGCGTCGGAGCCCATCAGGAAGCGGTCGGGGAATTCGGTGATCAGCTTGGCGGCCGCCTCGATCGACGCCGGATCCGGTTCCTCGACACCGTGCGCGTTCTGCTTCATGACGATTTGGCGTGCCACGCGCGACCACGAAATGTCGACGTGAACATGCTTCATCTCCGGATCCTTGAGGATCTGGCGCAGGTTCTCCATGTGATTGTCGGGTTTTGCGACGAACCGTCCGATGCCGCCGAAGTGCGCCCAGATCATCGTCGTGTTCTTCACTTCGGGCGAGCCAAGCAGTCGCTTGATGCCGTCGAGATGTTGCGGTGCGCCGAGACCGTGCTTGCGTTGATTCTCTGTCGAGTCGACGTCGCAATGCAGGACCACCGGCATGCCGACGACGCCAGCCGTTTGCACGAGCTTCTTGAACGATTGCACGTTGTTGGTCAGATTCGCCTGGCGGGCGCCGTCGAACTGGCGTTCGACGAGTTCCTTGTGAATCGTCACCTCGCCGATGCCCGTGAACGTGCCAGGATCCTTGTGAAGCTTTTTCAGCAACGCTTCGGAGCTGAGCGGCGAGCCCAGATGCAGGCCCGTCACCATCGGATCGAGGCGATCGCGCTGAGCATCGCTGAGGCCCGACATGTCCATGAAGTCGGCCGTGTCGGCATCGACTTGCTGGTTCACGACCAGATGCGCGCTCTTGGCGATCTTGTCTTCGCGCTCCGCGGTCAGCTCATGGCGCGCCATGCTCATGTCTTCCTTAGGAACGTAATAGTCTTCCGCGGGAATGTGATTGTCGTCGGGATGGCCGCACGGGATGACATCGGTCGGGATCGGCATGATCACGCTGCGATAGACGCCGACTTTGTCCATCATCGCGAGCATTTCCTCTGGTAGAATACCTTGCTGCGTGTATTGCGTCGGGTGGAAATGCGAGTCGGACGTCCAACTGCCCAGCGTCGTTTTGGCGCCTTGTTCGAGTGCTTCCTTGCTGGTGCCGTGTGTCACCGCGTCGATCTGCCGGCCGCGCAGCGCTGCCGCAATGTGGCCGGCGCGCTCGGCGATCGGTACGCGCGAAGGCACGCGCGAACCCGTCGTAGTCGTGCTGCCGTCTTCGAAAAAGCGCGTATGCGATTGCAGCGTGGAAGCCGCGTTGCTGCTTTCGCCTTTGGCGCGCTTCGCCAGGTTGCCGGTGGGCGAATCGGGATTACGGCGTTTGGCGGTACCCGTCGGCGCGTTTTGATTGGCGCTTTGTGCCTCGTCGGATGCCGACGTGAGGTGAGACGCCGATGAGGAGGCACGGCTGGATTGGACGGTTGTCATTTTGCATTGCTTCGATAAGGTGGAGTAACCGAGCAAGCCGCAAAACAACGCCTGCTCTGCATGCGCGGCGCGATATCGTGGGGGCCATCGGTGGAGCGCGCGTGCTGAGTATTTGGCGCCGAATTTAAGGGCGCTTCGCCTCCCGACGAAATTGCTGGTATCCCGGCGAATCGAATTCGAGCGCGCAAGCTGCGTCGACATTGCGCTTGATCGGTGCACTCTGGGAGGTCATCGGACGATCTCGACCGGCACCGATTTTCCGGCCGGCAGTGTGACGATCAGCGGACGGTTGCCTTCCGCTGCCCTCGCGCCACTGGTGTCGTTGAACGCCTGTCCGCCGCCGGCCTTGCGCAAGTCGTCCCACCTGATCTTGACCAGCACGTGATTTTTGCCCGCGTACAAGTTGCAGGCCGCCTCGGCGTGCGGGCCGTACATCACGTTCAGCGTCGGATGCGGCAGCTCGCTGGCGCGAGGGTGCGTCGGCGTGTAGCGCATGCCTGGGTCTTTTCGTTGCTTTTCGAGTGTTTCCGGTTCCAGCGTAGACACATAGACTTTATCGTCGAGAAGGGACTTAGGCTTGAGCTCGAGATAGTTGACTACGTGCGCTTCTGAATTGGGGTTGCCCTCGATCGAGAACTTTCCGTGTTTGTCTTGCTTCAAGAAGCTCTTGTCGAGCGTGCGATAAAAGACGGTGTTATGGTCAAATCCCAACAGCTTGGCCGGATCGAGTCGATTGAGCAAGGCTTCTTGCACGTGAGGTTCCAACGACTCGAATGCAATGCGCCCTCTCCGGAGGTTGGGCGTGGGTGCTGCGTTCGTAGCCCCCGACGACGATTCCGTTGCCTCAGATCTTTTAGAGAGCATCGGGCGCGCGGTTGGCGCGTTGCTGGCGGACGCTCGTGCTCCCTCGCCAGAAGCTGGCGTCCCACGTTCGTTCAACCGCTCGCCCATGGACCGCATGCGGTGTTGGCCCTCACTGCTCGAAACCGGTCCCATCGGACGCTCGGGAATTGCCGGTGCGGGCCGCCGCCCGCCGAGCGAGCCGCGCTGCGGGTACTGTGCTTCGTGCTCCTGCCGCCTCTCAGGGCTGAGCGCGTTTTGCCGGGCGAGGCTTGCGCGGGGCGGTGCTCCCCTCGATGGCGGTTGGCTTGCCGGTGCGGTGCCAGCGCGATTCGAGGTTCCGATGGATGGACGAGACTTGAGCTCGCGCGCCACGTTTTGGCTGAGCGCGATCAGCGGAGGGTGGATCATTGCTGCACCGTCCATCGGGACGTGGGTATCAACGCCTTGGCGTTCCAGTGCTGCTTTCATGTCTGGCGGCAGGGGGCGGCCATGCGTGAGCAGCGCTCCCACCGCCTCGCGGAACGCGTGCGGTTCGACGCCGGCCCACGCCAGCGTTTGCAGCGCCGTCAGATTGCTTGGCGCGCGTGATGGCGCTGCGCGCGACGGCGAGGCATTGGGCGCAGCCCTTCGGGGAGGGCTCGGCGAAGGGCTTGTCGTCGGGGCCCCTTGCGTTGCTCGATTGCGGGAACCGCCGAGGTTGCCGAGCGCAGCACCGAGAGAGCCGAGCATCGAGCGTCTTCCGGCATGGGGCGTGCCTTGATTGCCACCGCGCGGGGTCTCGTTGCCCTGTGGTGCAACGGAGGGAAGATGGTTGTTGCCAGTGATTCGCGGCATGTCGATTGACTCCGTATCCTCGGGGCGGAATGCGCCCAAGTGTTTCGAACATATCGGAGCGTGTTTCGAGGCCGCGATGAGTGCGACGAAATGTGAGGCAAGCGGACGAAACGAGGGGCGGGAAGATCGATGCGTTCGCCGGCGGCTTGCCGAGTTCGCCGCGAGCGAACGAGCCCGGGAGGAGGAGCTTGATGCGCGGGGCTCGATGAGAGCCCGTTATCAGGCGATCTCGACGGGTACCGATTTGCCGGCCGGCAGCGTGACAATCAACGGTTGGCAGTCCCGCCCGCGCGCTGCGGCCTTTACGTCGCGGAACGTTTGTCCGCCGCCCGCCTCGAGCAGGTCGCCCAGCTTGATTTTGACCAGGACGCGATCTTTGCCGGGGTAGCCCTGAGCCACCTCCCTCGCGCGTTTGCCGTACATCACGTTGAGCGTGGGGTGCGGCAGCTCGCTGGCGGGACATCGCGTCGCCTCATAACGCATGCTTGGGTCGTTCTGGAAACTTTCCCGAGTTTCCCGTGGCAACGTCGACAGGAACGCTTGATCGTCGACAAGGGCGCTGGGCTTGAGCTCGAGATAGTTGGTCACGTCCGCCTCGGAGTTCGGGTTGCCCTCGACCGTGAACCTTCCGTGTTCGTCTTGCGTCAAGAAGCTCTTGTCCATCATACGATAGAGGACCGCGTCATCTTTCAACCCGAGCTGCCTGGATGGATCGAGTCGATCGAGCAACGCTTCTTGCACATGCGGCTCCAGCGACTCGAATCGAACGTGCCCTTTCTTGACCTTGGGCATGCGCGCGGCAAGCCGCACTGCGTTTGCCGTCGACGACGATCCGGTAGTCGCAAGTCCTTTTGAGAGCATAGGCCGCGCAGTTGCCGCGTGGGAGGTCGAGGCGCGATCCGTTGCGCCTCTGGATGGCGCCAAACGTCGCCCCAAGCGCTCGCGTTGCGGACCGCCTTGCGCGGGATATCTTTCGGACTCCTCACTGGTCCCGGTTCTCAGTGCTCTCTGCCGGGCAAGGCTCGCGCGGGGCGGTGTCTCGCGCGGCGGCGTCAAGTGCGGCGGCGTCTCGCGCGGCGACGCGGCGTTGGGCGCAGACCTTCTGGGCGCACTCGGCGAACGGTTTGTCGTTGACGTCTCTCCCGTTTCCCGAGTGGGTGGTCGGCCCAGGCAGCCGAACACGGCGGCCAGGGAGCCAAGCAGCGAACGGCTTCTGGCGTTAGATGCGCCCTGATTGCCAGGGCGCTGCGTTTCATTGCCCTGTGAGGCATTGGGGGAAAGGTGGCTGCTGCCAGTGATTCGCGGCATTCGATCGACTCCTTCTTCGGCGCTGTATGCGTCGTCGTGTTTGGACGATATCGAAGCGTATTTCGATGTCGCGATGATTCCGACGAAACACGAGGCCACCGGACGAAACGACCGGCAGAAAAATAGACGGTTCGCCGGTGGCTTGCGGATTTCGCTGTGAGCAAACGAGCGGCGGGGGCGAACTCGATATCGTTGCGCTCACAGCGACGCTTTTGCCTTTTCCGAAAAGGGATGCAGGCCAGTGTGTCGCTTACGCGGCGGTGCCTGTCGCGCACGATGCGCATGGGCTGTATCCAACTACATACACGAGAAGGTCAATACCATGAGCGTGAATGTTTCCCTTGGTAGTAACGTCCAGACCGAGCCACTCGATCTGAGCCCGACGAATTCGACTCCGTCCAATGCCGCCAGCGCGGATTACGAAGCGCTTTATCAAGCGGCGCTGAAAATGATCCAGCAGATGACTCAGCAGCTGTTCGCAGATATGGGATTGCCGGGCCCGACGGGCTCGAAGGATACGACGGGTTCGAAGGATGCAGCGGGTTCGACAGGCTCGACGGGTTCGACAGGCTCGACAGCTTCGACGGGTTCGACAGATTCCACGGGCTCGACGGGTTCGACGGGTTCGACGGGTTCGACGGGTTCGACGGGTTCGACGGGTTCGACGGGCTCGACGGGCTCGACGGGCTCGACGGGCTCGACGGGCTCGACCGGTTCGACGGGCACTGGCAGCGTCGACGGTGGCAAGGCGTCTGAATCCGGCATGACGGCGCAAGCCGCCGCGGGTGCGCTGGCCGCCTATATGCATGAGAATGGGATCGCTACGGTCAATCCCAACAAGCTCTATCAGCTGGCGTATTCGCCGGCAGCCGGTACGCCGTCGACGGTGTCCAAGGCGGCGAAGTTCATGCTCGCGAACTCCGATACCTACAATCGGATCGAAACGCATGATGTCAAGGGCAGCGACGGTATCTCCGGCGTGGCCAATTTCGACTGGGCGGCCGAGGGTGGACTGGGTGCCGCGTCGAACAAGGGGGGGGCGGGGCAGTCGGATGCGGCCGCGAAAGCGGCCTCGGAAGCTGCCGCTAAAATGGCAATTGCCGAGCTTGCCTTGATGGCCGCACAGAGCGCCGCGGGCGCGATAGCCTCGTTCATGCACGAGAAGGGCATGAAGACGGTCGACCCCGACGAGCTCTATCAGATCGCTTACCATCCCAAGAAGGGCACGCCCCCGGGTGTCTCCGCGGCCGCGAAGTTCATGCTCGCGAACCCCGATGTCTACAATCGGATCGAAACGCATGATGTCAAGGGCAGCGACGGTATCTCCGGCGTGAAGAATTTCGACTGGGCGGCCGAGGGTGGGTTGGGTGCCGCGTCGAACAAGGGCGGTGCCAAGCAGTCGGAAGCGGCTCCTAAAGCAGCCCCCGAAGAGGCTTCCAAAGAGGCCCCTAAAGCGGACTCTGAAACTGCCCCTAAAGCTGCCCCTAAAGCGGCAACTGGCGAGTCAGCGCAACTGAACGCACAAAGCGCCTCGGGTGCGGTGGCCGCGTACATGCACGAGCAGGGCATCAAGAAGGTCGATCCGGACCAGCTCTATCAGATCGCCTACAACCCGAAAAAGGGCACGCCCTCGGAGGTCTCCGCGGCCGCGAAGTTTATGCTCGCGAACCCGGACACCTTCAATAAGATCGAAACGCACGATGTCAAGGGCAGCGATGGCATCTCCGGCACGGCCAATTTCGACTGGGCGGCGCAGGGCGGCGTTTCTCACGCCTGAGTAATACGCCCGCGGGCACGCACGCCGCGTGTCCCGCGAGCGGTCGGTTCCGTTCGATGGAGGTTCCGGCCTCCTGTGCATAGGACCGCCGTGGTCGCGTCATTGCGGCCGATTCCAACGGCGGTCCCCGCACTGACCTCATCGCGCCGCATGCGCGTATCCCCGCTTCCCCGCTTTGGTGTCTCCTCTCATTGCTCTTAACGAATCGCATTTGTCGACACGCGCATCGTGACGGCTGATCGATTCGTCGAGGGATGCCGATGTTCGCCGCTTGCGACTCGGGGTTGCTCGCTTCGCCACGACAATCGGGTCATCATGCCGCCCTTGCGGCATTGTCCAGGCGAACTTGGGAGCAGGCAATGAAAACTCGTACCGTCCATGGCAGACGCGTGTCGCGCGTGCTGCTGTTTGCACTCATCTGTCTCGGTGTCTTCTTTTCAAGACCGATTTGCTCGGACCGATACGACCTGCTCGCGCGATGGCAGCGTGCAGACGCGCCGGCGTTGCGAGCAGTGGGATCCGATATGTCACGACTCTCTGCCCGGGGAACGCCATGAGCAGCAAAATCACCAAAGCGTTTGCGTCTTTCATCGGGTTCACGCGCAATACGGCAAAGCCGGCGATCACGCCAGCCAAGACTGGAACGACAGGGCCTGCCTCGAATGCGGTGTTGCAGAACCTTGCGCGGCTGAGAGCATCCCCGACATTGACTGCATCTATCAGGAGCGGAGCCGCTCGGCCGCGTTTGTCGGCTCGCGACCTGTCACGTGCGGGTTTCCCGGTCTCGGCTCGCGCGACGGCGCGGGGCGGGGCGCGCGGGGGTGCAAAATCCAACACCGGATTGGCTCCTGACGTCCTGAAGCGATTCGAGGCGTTGAAAGGCAACTCTCCGACGACGAATGGCAAACCCAACGCCGATTTGACACCCGATGTACTGAAGCGATTCGAGGCGCTGAAGGGGAACCCGCCAACGACGAGTGGCAAAGCCGCCACCGATTTGACGCCCGCTGTTCTGAAGCGATTCGAGACGCTTAAGGCGAAGGCGCCCGTGACGAGTGAAAAATCCGACGCGGACGTGGCGCTCGACCTTCAAAATCGTTTTGATGCGCTCAAGGCGAGCATGCCCAAGCCCTCGGCGCGGGCTCGTGTCGTTTCGACCGACGAGCCGGTTCACGGTGAAAAGGCTGCGGGCTCCGAAGCAGCAATGCCGAAGGTGGAAACGCCGAAAGCGGAAGGGCCCGTGGACCCGACTGCCGATGCACGACACGAGCTCGCCGGCCTCGAAGGAAGAGTGCAGCATCACCTCAACGCAATGCAAGACGCGGTTGCGGCTCATCCGGCGCAAGCTGCGAACGACCTGCTCGAGCAGGAAGTTGCCGCACTCGAGCAGCTCGCACTCCTGATTTCACAGATCATGCTGCGACTCACGCAGCGGTCGGGAGAGGCGTTGCTGAAGCTCGTCGGCAACTGATCTTCCCGATCCGACACCGGGAGCAAGGCCGAGCGCCTTGCTCCCGCGCTCGATATCGATGCCATCGGGAAATCGGCGAAAAGATGCTTGGGAAAAAACGATAGCCGCGGCGCTGCACGCAGGCTGCCGGGTTGGGGGGAGTGTTGGGAGGGATGGCGTACCGTATGCGCTTGAATCCGGTACAAGTGGGTGCGCCCCGCGCGGCGCGAGGACGCACCCGAATGACGCTTAACCCTGCGTCAGGCTCTTCGCGTTCTTCGGACCTTGTTCCTTGACCTGGTTCACGGCCATGTTGTTGTTGATTTGGTTTTCGATCTCAGCGGCGGCGTTTTGAATTGCGATCGCATTGGCCGCGTTAGCGCCCATGCCAGCGATCGTGCTTGCCGTGTCGGCAGCACCCGCGCCCGCCGAAAGACCGTTCCCGACAGCACCTGCTTTGCTTCCAGCCATTTTAGTACTCCTGATCATCAAGGTTGGGCTCATTAGTGAGCCGGTATAGCCGCGACCTCATGGACACGGGTAACAATTCATTGAATTGGCTTGATTATATCTACCGCTTTCACGCCTTTTGCAACCGTTGTTTCGTAAATCGTCGTTTGCGCCAGCGTTAGATTCTATTTTGCTACCGTTATCGGTTTTCCGTCCGATTTGCAGCGAATTTTATAGGGCATCAGCGAACTCTCCTAAATTCCTATTTATTCCGGCGAGTATGCCGCTTAAATCATGCACGAATCCAGAGATAATTCCCATCCGCGAGATGACGATACATCTCGTCATCGGATAAGAGAATGTTTTCCCTCCAATAACGCCCGTGCTCCACGTAATGTTCGATCATCTCGACGAGCCATTGTCCGTCCGAATTCGCTTCGAGCACGCCGCGCACGACGAGCACGACACCACCGGTCTCCGCTTCGACACCAAGCTGGGCCTGGTCCTGCGCATAGACGGAAAGATTGGCTTCGAGCAGCAGGCGGAACACACGCAACGTGCGACCTCCCGAGACGATGCCGAACTGAAAATTGACATAGATGGCAGCCGGGTCTTCTTCATAGAAGTCGATGGCGACGTCGAAATCGTCAATGCTGATCGTGCCGCGCTCGATAGCACGACCGGCATCGCCGATGCCGCGCAGATCGCACAGTTCCCGGATCAACTGATTTCGGCGTTCGAGGCTCATGTTGGGCTAGGCCGATTGTCGATTCGGAATGGAAAAGGGGGCGCGCCCCGCAGCACGAGAGCGTGCCCCCTCGAGCGGATCAGTTGTCCGATTCGATCGCCGTGCGACACAACTGCGCCGCGGCATTCAGGCCGTCCGCGACGGTCGTCGCGGATTGCCGCAGCATCGGGTCGGCGAGCTTGACGGCTTGCGACGAGATGTCGATAGCAAGGCGTTCGAGCCCCTGCGCCGCTTCGCCGAGCTTTTGCCGCTGCGCCGTGGACTGATCCGCCAGCGTCTTTATGTTGTCCATCACATCGATCAATTCAGGGTTCAAGGTGTCGTACATGGTCGTCCTCAGTTCAGTGGGCGCGCGGCTGCGCGTGAATCGATGAATTGCTTGGTGCCGTCGCCGGCTTCGACGTATTGAAGATCGTCGACGGCGAGCAGGGACTCGACGGAGCTGGGCATCGCCAGGCGGTCGTCAGGTGTGACCTCCTGGGCCACACGCGTCACCATGGGCTGCAGATCGGCGCTCATTTGCGCCAGCGTCGTCTGAACGGCGCGTGCATCTTTTGCCACCCCCGATACGCCGAATTCCCGGTGGCCGAGGTAATGCACCTTCAAGGCCGGGTCGTGCAGCGATTCCTGCAAGTCGCGGGTGACCTGATCGACACAGCCGATGTGCCAGACGATCCGGCCCGGCGCGATCGTTTCGAGCGTCGTGCGTACGAGTGTTTCGCTTGTGGTGTCGGGCACTATGCCCACGACATCGAAGCGCCCACCTTGCAGCGTGACGGCAACGTCGGGTTCATGGAGCCGATCGAGCGCGCGTTGAATCTGTTCCACGGTGGGCTGCGGTGCCACGCCGTGTTGCGGAGCCGAGGAACCGCCCAAGCCGGGCAGGGCACCCATGCGCGGATGGAGTACCGCGGGCAACGCGATGCCGGCGCCGCCGATCGCGAGAGCGGCCACGCTGGCAAAGCCGACCGCATGCAGCGTTCTGCGATTCTTCGGCACTGCGGGCGGCGTCGCCGGCAAGAGGTCGTCGACCTGGATCGGCTCCGGTTCCGGCGCGGGTTGTGGCGCGGGCGCGAGCAGCGTTTCGAGCAACTCGATGTCGCTCGGCCATGAGGCATCGGCGTCCCCGACGCATAGCACGAGGTTGCCGAAGCGGCGCGGCTTGAAGTCTTCGAGCTCGATGGGTTCGCCATGATGGCCTGCATCGGCGATCGTGAGGCTCCCGTCGTCGTGTTGGCTCAATTGCATGGTGGGCTGATCCCAATCGCTGATCTGGATTTCCGCTTCGCTATCGTTGCCGATGCGTGTGAGCGGTGAGATCAACTCTATGCGGGCCCCTGCGTGGCGCCCCGTCAGCAGACGAATTTCCTTGGTCATGAACGAACTCCTTTTTGTTGCGTTGCGCGTCGCGCGTATGCGTTCAAACGTAGGATCTGCGGCGCTCGATCAGCGAGCTGATCTTGGCGACCGCCAGCGCACGCTCCGTATCCGTGCGCGAGCGTTCGAGATTCAGCAGCATCAGCGGCAGCAGAAGGTTGATCGACTCTTGCTGTTGGGGTGCCCGCTTCGTGGGCGTGCCGACGGCCGCGATGAGCCGTTCCCGTATCAGTGCCAGCGTGCCGGACCCGCGCGCCGCGGTGCCGGGCGCCGCCAGGAAGTCGCGCATCACTGCCAGCACGCGATAGGTCGAGCTCATCGGCGGGCGTCCCTCGGCTTGCGCCCGGCGCACGTCGAGCAGCGCCGATTCCGCGGCTTCGAACGCGCCGGTCGCCTCCTCGGTACCGGCCGTCGCGGGCAAGAAGCGTTTGCCGGAGCCCGCGCGTTCGACCTGCGAGGACGGTGCACTATCGCCGTCTTCACTGCCGCCGCGGGTGTCCGAGCCCGATCCGTCGCGGTCGCGCGAGCGTTGCTCGGCGACGCGCATCACCATATCCGCTTCTTTTTGCAGATGCTCGGTGAGCATCATCAGCAGTTCTTCGCTCGCTCCAGCTTCGTCGATACCGTCTTGCGAATCGGCGCCGCGCCTGCGCTTTGTGCGCGAGCGTGGAGCGCTCTTCTGGGCGTGATGAACGTGGTGATGGTGGCGATGATGGCCTTGCGGGCCAAACGGTCCGTCCGGGCTTTGCGACGATGATCCGTCGGCGACGGGTGACGTACCCGGGCCGACGTTGCGTACACGGATGCTCATGGGAATACGCTCCTCATGACCGATTGCGCGAAATGCATCACGGCGGCAGCGCCCCAAGGCGCGGCAACGATGATGACCACGGTCACGATCAGGAATTTGAAGCCGTGCGAGATCGTGGAATCTTGCAGCGAGGTCACAGCCTGCAAGAACGCGATGGCCAGGCCCGCGATCGCCGCCACGCCAACGGCGGGCAGCGAAACGAGCAGGCACAGTGTCAGCGCATCGGTGGTAAGGCGCGTGATCGCGTCGGCATCCATGAATCACTCCTTCACTTGTACGTCGAGATGAGGCCGTGAATCAGCGTCGACCATCCATCCATCGACACGAACAGCAGCAGCTTGAACGGAATCGCCACGTTGGTCGGCGTGACCTGCGATAGCCCGAGCGCCATCAGCAGGTTTGCGACGATAAGATCGATGACCACGAACGCGAGGTAGAGCAAAAAGCCGATCTTGAACGCCGAGGTCAGCTCCGTCAGCGTGAAAGCGGGAGCCAACACGACGAGATCGTCGGGCTTGAGGCTCGCGACCTTGTCGGCGGGCCAGATCTGTTGCGCCGAGCGCATGAAGAACGCCTTCTCGCGCTCGTCCGTATGCTTGATCAGAAACTGGCGGAACGGCTCGCGCGCGGCGTCGAACATCGGCATGACCTGGCTCGTTGCCGACTGATCGCTCGAAAGCTGCGCGCGATGCGCGGCTTCCATGCCGACGGGCGCCATGATGAAGCAGCTCACGATCATGGCGATACCGTTGAGTACGGTGCTGGGCGGAACCTGCTGCACGCCCAGCGCGTTGCGCAGCAAACCGAGCACCACGACGATCTTGGTATACGACGTGACGACCATCGCGGCGAACGGCAGCAGCCCGAACGCTAACAGGGCGACGAGCAGCGAGGCGACATCAAGATTGCCGTTCATCGCTGGCCGCCATGCGGTTGATTTGTACGCCGAGGTTTTCGCCGACGGCGACGAGCTTGCCGAACGCAAGCGTCTGGCCGTACGAAACGAGACGTACCGCGGCATCGGCGAGCGGCAGCGGAAGGTCGAGCACGTAGCCGGGCTGCAGCGAACCGAGCTGTGCGACGCTCAGATTGACGCTGAGCAGTTCGAGATGTACGGGCAGCTCGACCGAACCTACCGGCACGAGCTGTTCGCTCGTCGGGTCGATCGAAGCGCCGGCGAGCGGATCGAAATCGTCGGGTTGTGCGGCGGTGGCAAGGGTCACGGAGGTCTCCAGAGTAACGGTATGCTTGTCGACGCGCACGCCGGCGCACAGCTGGCGGCCGCGCGGAGCGCCCACACGCAGCGAAGCTTGTTCGATAGGGCCGCCCTCGCTATAGGCGCGGCCCGGCTGCCAGCCGAGCAGCACGTCGTGGCGGCGCAGCGAGGCGAGCGTCGCCGGCGAACACAGGCGGCTGCGCAGGCGAATGGCGGCAGGCACGACGATGTCGTTGACGGCATCGAGCGGCACGTGCGCGGGCAGGCGGGCCCAGGCACGCTCGTAGTCGTCGGCAAGCGTCTCGGGCAGCTCGACGATGGCGAGCTTGATGCCCGAAGCGCCGCCATCGATAGCGATCTGAAGCCCATGCACTTCGGTGGCATGTTGGCCGAGAGCGATCGATTTGACGGATGGCGTGGCGCCGTTGCCGGTGTCGAGGCGCACGAGCCGATCGGCCAGCCACATGTTCGCGAGTGCGCTCGCCCGCTTGGGTTCGCTGTCGAGCGCAATGCTGAGGAGTGCAGAATGTTCGCTGGCATCGGCGACGACCGAGATCGGACCGTGCACGCTATCGAGCGTCAATGTCAGCGGCGCTTCGAATGTGCTGGGTTCGATCCCGCGCAGTCGCAGACCGTATTGCGCTGCCGGGTGCGTCGAATGGCTCGGCGCGAGCGCGCGCGTCAGCCTTGCGAGCGCGTCCGTGTAGCGTGGCAGCTTGCCTTCGAGCGAAGTCGGCAGGGCGGCGTTCATGAGCTGCTTATTCTCCTCGTGGCGGAATACCCGGTACGGCGTGTGTCATGCGACGTCGACATCGATGCGGCGGCCAAGCGTGTCGCTCAGTCGCGTGCGCAAGGCGTCGGCGTTATCTGAGATTAATTGCGTCGAGCGCGGATTCGACGTTTCAAAGCGAATACCGATGGACGAGGGCGAAAGTTGCAGATGCAGCAACGTATCGGGCAAGACCGCGGGGTTCATCGGCAGCGTGACGGCCCACGATGCATCGTCCTGCGCACCCGACATCGAGCAAAATCGCGCGATTCGATGAGCCAGTTCGCGCGTGAAGAGATCGCCATGCGCAGCCGTCGCGCACGCATGCACGATCTGCTTGCCGAGCGCGATATCGTGCTCGGGCTCCTCGGGTCTTTGCGCGTCACGGCGGCCGGCGGATCGCGCGCCGGCGAGCGCCGAGCTGCGGGACGTGTCAGGTCCCGGTTCGCTGTGTGCGCTCGGCCCCGGCGCGGCTGCTTGAGGCGGCTCGTGCGGTGCGTGCGATTCGTCGGGTACCGTGCTCGTGCAGGCCTGATCGTCCGCATGCGACGCTTGAGCGTCGGGTTCTTCCCGCGGCGGAGTGTCGGCGTCCGAGGTATCCGCTGAAAGCAGCGGCACCGACCGCGCCTGGCTCGCCAGCAGACGGAAGATCTGCACGGCGGTCGCGCTCGAGGACGGCGAGCGGGGCGATCGTACGCCGCTGCCCGTCGTGCCCGCGGGCACGATGCGAATGTCTTGAGGTTGGCGCACGCGCTCGGTCATGGCGGATCCCTTGTCAGAATGTGAGGCGGCCGACCGGCGTCAAATGCGCGTCCGATCCAAGTTCCTGAAACGAGTACACGGGCAGCCAGGGCATGCGGTGCTCGATCATGCGGCGCACGTAACGGCGAATGTCCATCGCCGCGATGATGGCCAGATGCTTGACGGGTTGCGGACCGCAGATGCCTTCCAGATTCCCGAGCAGTGTGTCGACGATGGCCGGTTCGAGGGCGAGGAAGTTGCCCGCGGGTGTCGGCTTGATGGCCTGGCGTATCGTCTGCTCGACTTCCGGGTCCAGCACGATCGCCGGCAACTCGCCCGTTCCGCCCGTCGCCCGGTGCGCAATGAAGCGGCCGAGATCGCCGCGCACATACTCGGTCACCATCAGCAGGTCCTTTTCCTTGGGGCCCCAGATCACGAGACTTTCGAGGATCGCGCGCATGTTGCGAATCGGAACGTGCTCTTCGAGCATTCGGCGCAACACCTCCGCGATTCGCTGGGCCGGCAGTGCCTTTTGCACTTCCGCCACGAGACCTGGATAGTCCGTGCCCGCCCGCTCGAGCAGCCATTGCGTTTCCTGCAGGCCAATGAAGAGCTTTGCTTCCGCGCCGAGCCGCGCCACCGCATGGCCCGCAATCAACGCCTCGCGGCTGAGGACATCGCGGCTCAGCTCGGCCGGTACCTTGGCACTGTCGATCCAGTAGCTGTGTTCGAGGCCGGCTATATCGCGGCGCTCGTCGAATTGGCTGCGCAGCGCGTCGGGCACGCTGCGCAGCACGCTGAGGTTCGGCGGAAGATCGAGCGGAATCGACGGCACATCCTGCACAAGCAACTGATAGCAGTGGTCGGTCAGCTCGTCGGCTACCCAGAGTGCCGTGCGCGGAAACGGCAGGCCGAGATCGGCCGTCAACGCGCGGCGCCCTTGTTCGAAAGCCTCGTTGAGCTTCACTGCGTCGATGAGCGCGGCCAGCTTGGGCGAGAATCGAATCGCCAGCGGCACGGCAAACGCGGGCGGTTTCGTCGCGATCGTCGGCGCGCTCTCCTTGGACCCTTCGCGCATCAGTGCGCGAAGCTCAGGGCCGGCCGGCTCGTTGTCCTTGCGTTGCCTGCGCAGCAGGGCGACACCGGCGGCCGTCAGCGCGCCCGCCAGCACGACGAACAGCGTCGACGGGAATCCCGGCACGAGCGCAAAGCCGCACAGCAGTGCGGCAGCGCTGAAGAGGGCGCGCGCATTGCTTGAAAGCTGCTCGAGAATTTCGGTGCCGAGCGAGCGCTCCTTGCTGTCGTCGTCCGCCACGCGTGTGATGAGTACACCGGCGGCGACCGAAATCAAAAGCGACGGGATCTGCGAGACCATCGCATCGCCGATCGATAGCACCGAAAAGCGATTCGCTGCTTCGCCGGCGGACATGCCGTGATAGGTGACGCCGATGACGATACCCGCGAGGATGTTGACCATCGTGATGACGAGGCCGGCAATCGCATCGCCTTTGACGAACTTCATCGCCCCGTCCATGCCCCCATGCAGCTGGCTTTCGATCGCGAGCAGTCCGCGTTTTTTTTGCGCCTGCTCGGCCGTCATGTTGCCGGCCCGCACATCCGCGTCGATGCTCATCTGCTTGCCGGGCATGCCGTCGAGCGTGAACCGCGCGCCCACTTCCGCAACCCGTTCGGAGCCTTTTGCGATCACGATGAACTGCACCGTCGTGATGATGAGGAAGACGACGAGACCCACTACCAGATTGCCGCCGACGACAAGTTCACCGAAGCTCTCGATGATGTGGCCCGCCTCGGCATTGAGCAGAATCGACTTCGTGGAGGCGATGTTGAGCGACAGGCGAAAAAGCGTCGTGAACAGCAGCAGCGACGGAAAAGCCGAGAGCGATGTCGCCTTCGGTATATACATCGTCACCATCAGCAACACGACGCTGATCGTAATGTTCAGGCCGAGCAGCGTGTCGATCAGAAACGTCGGCAGCGGCAGAATCATCAGCGCGACAACGGCAACGATGACGCCGGCGATGCCGACCTCCCCGCTGTATTGCGACACGCTCGACAACGTGGCGTTCTTGGTCATGACGGTAAGCCTTGATGGGGTTGAGCTTGCGAGTTCGAGGGGGCGGACGACGCGTTCGGTGCGTCGCCGCGCTGCGCGGCCGCCAGGTCTTCGACCCAGGCGAGCACGGCGGCAACGGCCTCGAAGCACGATTCGGGAATCGCAGCATCGAGCGGCACGAGATAGAGGGCCCGCGCAAGCGGCGGGTTGCCGACGATCGGCACGCCAAGGCGCTCGGCCATGCGCCGGATCTCGAGTGCATCCGCATCGACACCCTTGGCGACGATGCGCGGCAGGTCGTATTCGTCGGGCATATAACGCACGGCGACCGCGTAGTGCGTGGGGTTCACGATGACGGCTTGCGCAGTCGAGAGGGGCTTCTGGGGGTTGCCTTCGACGATCTCCTTGGCCACTTGCTTGCGCTTGCCCTTTAGCTGCGGATCGCCTTCCGAGTCCTTGTGTTCGCGTTTGACCTCGTCCTTGCTCATGCGGTGGTCGCGAATGAACAGCCACTTCTGGACGGCATAGTCGCCCACGCCGAGCACGAGGTAGAGCACGCCGCCGACGGCGAACAGCCGGCACAGCGCCCCCCAGGAGATCTCGATCAGATCGAGCACAGGCTCGTAGGCCACGCCGACGATCAGCGGCACGAGCCCCATCATCGTCTTGTAAAGCGCGGCTGCCAGCACGACGGCCTTGAGCATCATCTTCGCGAGGTCGATGAACGAGCGCACCGAAAACATTCGCTTCAGGCCCGAGGCCGGGTTGATGGCGTTGAATTTCGGCTCGAGCGGTTTGAACGAGATCGCAAGGCCGACCTGCGACGCGACGCTTACGATGGCCGCCACCATGGCCACGAGCACCGGGATGGACAGCAGCAGCGCCTGGATGCCGATCTGCCCCATGGCTCGCCGCAAATCCACGCCCGTTCCGGCCCATAGGCGCGTGTCGAGCGCCACCCCGAGCAAGGCCCGTAGATGCTGGCCCATTGCCGGCCCGGCGAACGACAGGCCGAGCGCCGCGGCGATCAGCAGCAGCGAAAAGGACAGATCGGGACTCTTGACCGTTTCGCCGTCGCGACGGGCGTCCTGGAGCTTCTTGTCTGTCGGCTCTTCGGTTTTCTCGTCGGACATCGGTTGACGCTCCGTATGCACGCGGCTAGGGGGAATGGCCGCGAGTCTCGCTCAGCGCGCGCTCGTGCGGCAGCACCTGCGACGAAACCGCGCGTCGGCCGGCGAAATCGGCAGGCGGAGCGCGGCAAGCACGTGCGGTGTTCGCTGAGGGGCGACGGAATTCGCCGTATGTCGCGAGGGCGCCGGTGCGGGCCGGATACGTTACGGCCATCGGCGGCACGGCTTCCGATGACGGCAGCGCGGCTGTCGTCCTGATTGACGAATCTGAACTTCGCGAGGCGTAACGATGAATCTCACGACATGCAGCAACCGCCTGGTGTCTGCCCTGGTCGAGCTGTTGACCTGGGCGGCGCGCAAAGGACATCTGGACGAAGCGGACCGCCTGCTCGCGGCGTTGCACCTGATGCGTCCGAAATTCGTCGAGCTCAATGCGTACGATGCGTGGCTGCTGATCCGCCGAAATCGCATGGCCGACGCGGCGCAATTGCTGCGGGAGCTCGAAGACCGGGAATTGCAGCCCCCGTTCGGGCCTTACGTCGCATCGTTGCTTGCAGTGTGCCTGTCGTCGCTCGGCGATTCGAGCTGGCGCGTCTACGCCAACCAGGTGCTCACGCGCGACGAGGACGCCGAATCGGTGGGTCTGATGAATCTGCTGATGGGCAAGCGGGAAAAAGCGGAGCAGAACGATACGCAGGCGGCAGACAAGGGCGAGACTGCCGATCTGCTCAGGCAAGCGATGTCGTTCAGCTATATGCGCGCCTGACGAGGAGACGGATCATGACTTCCGCAATTGCACCCATTGCACCTCCGCCGCCCGTTTCGTTTGCCGAGCCCGCGGGTGGCGCGGCAGGCATCGCGCAAGGCTCGTTCGGCTCCCAGGCGCCGGGCGGACTTGGGGACCGCTTTCGCGAGGCGCTGGCCCAGGCACGGCTCTCGCCCGAACACGGCTCGCACGTACACGGCCCCTCGATGGTGTCCGAGGCCGTGACTGCGCAAGACGAGGCATACGCGGCGCTCACCGATAAGATCAATGCCTTCTCGGCATCGAGCGGCAACATGTCGATGCAGGAGGTGGCGGCGCAAACGCTTCAGATCCAGAACGAGATCACCGACCAGATGGTGAAGATCTACACCGGTACGGCTGTCGCGCAAGGCGGCAAAAGCACGGTGCAGACACTGATGAAGAATCAATGACGGGAGAGCGCGATGCGCCGTGTTCCGACTCTAGTGCGCACGCTGGCGATTGCCGCCTTGGCTGGCGCGTTGCTGGCGGGTTGCAGCAAGCAGTTGTATGCGCAGCTAACCGAGCCCGACGCCAACGATCTGATGCGCGTGCTGATCGAGGCCGGAATCGATGCGAACAAGTCGTCGCCCGACGGCGGAAAGAGCTGGACGGTCTCGGTCGACGGCGCGGACTTCGCGCGCTCGACGGAGGTGCTTAGAGCGCACGGATTGCCGCATCAGAAATACACGTCGCTTGGCGATCTGTTCAAGAGGGACGGGCTGATTTCGACCCCGACCGAAGAGCGCGTGCGCTTCATCTACGGCGTGTCGCAGCAACTGTCGGAGACGCTGTCGCGCGTCGACGGCGTAGCGTTCGCGCAGGTGCAGATCGTCCTGCCGAACAACGATCCGCTGTCCAATACGGTGAAGCCCTCGTCGGCCGCCGTGTTCATCAAATATCGGGCGGGTACCGATGTGCAGGCGCTCGTGCCGAGCATCAAGAACCTGGTGGTCCACAGCGTGGAAGGGCTCTCCTACGATAACGTGAGCGTTACGCTGGTTCAGGCCGCGGAGCCCCAGCCGAACGGTTCGGCTACCGGGCCCGTGGCGGGTGGCGCCTCATCCATGGTGTGGATCGTCGCGGCGGCCGCGCTGGGTGCGCTCGCGTGCGCGCTTGCGGTTTTCGCGCCCAAAGCCCTGAAAAGCGGTGCGCCGGCGCGTTGGCTCCAGCGCATCAAGGGGAAGGCGCCCAAGCGCGCGCCGGCGTCATGAGCGGGGCCGATCACCCGCTGATCCGCATGCTGGCCGCCTTCGAGGCCAGGATGCTGGAATTGGCGACGGCGCTGGCGCAGACGTCGCCCACCGCGCAAGTCGACGGCGCGGTGCAGCGTCAGGCATTCGAGCCGCGCGCGTTGGCGCACAGGATTGCGGCCGCGCGGCGGCTCTGGTTTTCGGCACCCGTGCCGCTCGATGCATTCCTGCACCCGGATGGCCGCCTCGCGATTCTCGCGCCGCCTGCCTTGCGCCAAGTGCTGGCGGCCCGTGCCCTGATCCGCTGCCAGGACAGCATTCGACGCTGCATCGATCGCGATCGGCGGCGCGCGCTTGCTCTGGCCGTCGGAAACAAGGCGCTCGAACATTTGCAGGATCGACCTGCGGCAACGGCGGGCGGTGAACCGCTGCCCGAAGATCTTGCCCCCGATGCGCTGGCACGTCGCGGCTGGCAAATGGTGTCCCACGACAGGGCGTGCGGCAACGCGACGCTCGCCAACATCGTCGAGCTGAGCCTTGCCTTCGTTGCGGGTGGCGAGGCTTGGCTGCGAATGCTGCGCACCGGTGGCGACGGGGCGGCGGGGGCAGGCGCCGAAAAGCGCTCGACGGATGCGACGTCGCGATCGGGCGATAGCGACACGAGCCGATTCTTTTCCATTGCAGGCGATTTGTTCCCGGAGTTTCAATGGTTATTTGGTTGAAAGCACAACCGAAAGTGCTCGCCGTTGGCACCGACGTCGTGCGCGCCGAAGAACTCGCGCGCGTGACCGAACTGAACGACGCGCTGGAAGCGCTCGATGAAGTCGTGCATGCGACGATGCGTGACGCGACACAACGCGCGCGAGAGCTCATCGAGACGGCCCGCCGCGACGCGGATGCGTTTGTGGAGGCGGCGCGGCGCAAGTTCGACAACAGCGCGCGCCTGGGCTATGCGGCCGGTCATCGGCGCGCGCTTGCCGAGGCGCACGCGCAGTTTTCGGCGCGCGCTCGCAGCGAGCATGAAGAGCTGCAGGCGTCATCCGACCGGCTTGCGCGCCTTGTGATGAGGGCGGTCGAGCAGGTCGTCGCCGAGACCGACCGCGACGCGCTGATGCGTCGCGTCTCGCTTGCCGTGGCGCGGTCGATCGACGACGCGACGCACCTCACCGTGACCGTTGCGCCCGCCGATGCCCCAAGCGCGCACCGCCTGTTCGGCGAGCTCGCGCGCGAGGCTTCGCCGCCGCTCAATCTCGAGGTCGTCGTCGACGACGCGATGGATGACGGCACGTGCGTGTGCGAGTGGGACTACGGCGTCGTGGAGTCGAGTCTGCGCGCGCAGTTGGCGAGCCTCCACCGGGCGCTGGCCAACGGTGCGGCATTGACTGCTGCGAAGGGAGCCCCGGCAGACGGCGCACCGGAAGACGACTGGCAGTCCGATGAGTCATACGACTCGCACGACGATGAGGACCGGACAACGCGCGCCGACCGGTTCGAGCGCATCGATTCCGACGGGGCAAGCATATGAGTACGATAGTGCGCCTCGCCGATCGTCTGGAGACGGCGCTCGGCGCCAGCGCTTCGTTCGAACGCTACGGCAAGGTGCTCGAGGCGGTCGGCACATTGATCAAGGTGGGAGGGATCGATGCGCAGCTCGGCGAATTGTGTGAGCTGTGGCGGCCCGACGGCACGTTGATGCAGCGTGCCGAAGTCGTCGGCATCGGACGGCAACATGCGTTGCTCGCGCCATTCGACAGCATGACCGGTGTCTCGCGCAGCACGCGCGTGACGGGCAGCGGTGAGCCGCTCTCCGTGCCCGTCGGGCCCGGTTTGCTCGGGCGGGTGCTCGATGGTCTCGGCGAGCCGACTGACGGGCTCGGCCCGGTCGTGGCCGAGTGCCGCGTGCCGGTCTATGCACCGGCGCCCGATCCGCTCGAGCGGCGCATGATCGAGACGCAACTCGGTACGGGCGTTCGCGTGATCGACGGGCTCATGGCGCTCGGCGAGGGGCAGCGGATGGGTATCTTCGCGGCAGCGGGCGTCGGCAAGAGTACGTTGCTCGGAATGCTTGCCCGCGGCACCGATTGCGACGTCAATGTAATCGTGCTGATCGGCGAGCGGGGGCGGGAAGTCCGCGAGTTCATCGAGTTGATTCTCGGCGAGGAGGGCATGGCGCGCAGCGTCGTGGTGTGCGCTACGTCGGACCGCTCGTCGATCGAGCGCGCGAAGGCCGCCCACGTTGGCACGGCCATCGCGGAGTACTTTCGTGACCGAGGGCAACGCGTGTTGCTGATGATGGATTCGCTCACGCGGTTCGCTCGCGCGCAGCGCGAGATCGGTCTGTCCGCCGGCGAGCCGCCGACGCGGCGCGGCTTTCCGCCTTCGGTATTTGCGGAGCTGCCCCGCTTGCTCGAACGCGCCGGCATGGGGCGCGAGGGTTCGATCACGGCACTTTACACCGTGCTCGCCGACGATGAGGAGGGCGGCGACCCGGTGAGCGAGGAAGTGCGAGGCATTTTGGACGGGCACTTGATCCTGTCGCGCAAGATCGCCGCACGCAATCGCTACCCCGCGATCGACGTGCTCGGCAGCCTCAGTCGCGTAATGCCGCAAATCGCATCGGCCCAGCATTGCGAGGGAGCGTCACGTGTGCGCCGTCTGATGGCCAAGTACGACGAGATCGAAATGCTGTTGCAGATCGGCGAGTACAAAAGCGGCTCCGATCCGCTCGCCGACGAGGCCATCGCCATGCACGAGGACATCGAAGGGTTCGTGCGTCAACGCACGGACGAACTGGCCGACCTCAACGAGACCCGCGATCTGCTCAGCAGCTTCGGGCAGACCTAGACTCCGCCGTGCGCCGATCATGACCCGGGCCGCCTTGCATGTCTGGAAAATCGTGGTGGCCTCGAAGACCCGGGCCAAAGAGCGGCTCGAGAGCGAGCTGGCGGATGCGCGTCGCCATCATGCGGAGCTCGTCGAAGCAACGGAGCAAGCCAACGAGGTGCTGGAAGCGGCGCAGTCGCGTCGGCTCGCGCACGAAGAGCGTATTGCGCAATTGCTTAGTAGTCCCGATGGGCTGTCACCGCTCGCCTATATCGATCACGACCGATATCGCGCGCCGCTCGGGCGGGCCGTGGACGAAGCGCGCGGGGACCTACGCCGCGCCATCGACGCGGCCGAGGCGCAGCAGCAAGCTGTCGAGCAGCTTGGCATCGCCGTGCGCCGCGCCGACGCATCGCTCGAGGCCGCGCGCGAGCAACTGAAGCGGGCGATCGCGGCGGCGGAGCGCCGCGTCGAAGAACGCAACGACGAGGAGGCCGGCGAAACCGCGGCCGCCCGTATGCACCGAGGAACTTGATGAAATCACCCCCACGTTCACTACGTTCTCTGCCCCCCAAGGGGGTGCTCAGCCTCCTCGGGACGGCCCGGCGGAGGCTGATGTAATGGACGGATTGCACATTGGGCATGCGCTCGCCGATTTGTTCGGCGAATACGAAGGCTTTTTCATGACGCTGGCGATCAGCGCGGCGCGCATCGCGGTCGCGTTTCAAATATTTCCGCCGACAAGCGACGATATGCTGCCCGGCACCGCCCGCAATGGCATCATTTATGTGCTGGCATTTTTTGTGGCCTCCGCGCAGCCGGCGCACTATTTCGACGGCGTGAACTCGGCGCAACTGCTGATGATTTCGCTGAAAGAGATGTTCCTCGGCGCTGTGCTCGGCTATGCCGCATCGACCGTATTCTTCATCGCACAGTGCGTCGGCACGCTGATCGACGATCTGGCCGGTTACAACAGCGTGCAGATGAACAACCCGTTGCGCGGCGATCAGAGCACGCCGATCTCCAACACGCTGATGCAGATGGCCGTTGCGCTGTTCTATGTGGGCGGCGGCATGATGTTTTTGCTGGGCGCGATGTTCGAATCGTTCAAATGGTGGCCGCTCGTCTCGTTGACGCCTTCGATGGCCGATGTCGCGCAAAGCTTCATCATCGCGCGCACCGATTCGATCATGGCGGCAACCGTCAAGCTCGGTACGCCCGTGATGCTCGCACTGATATTGACCGACCTCGCTATCGGCCTCCTGGCGCGCGCCGCGGAAAAGCTCGAACCCTCATCGCTGAGCCAGCCGATCCGCGGTGCGATCGGCTTGTTGATGTTGATCTTTCTGGTGGGCGTGTTCGCGCAACAGGTATTGGGCTCGCTGCGCCTGGACGAATTTACGCGCGAGGCGGCCGCGCTCGCAGCCCCGGGTTCCAACCATGGAACGCGTTGAGATTGCGTTGAGAATCGCAGCAAAGAAACATCGAAATTCCTTATGCGCCGGATTGTTTTTTCTGGTTGAGAATTGTTGTGAAGTGCGCCGACATTGTTGAGATTGATCAGAACAGCTATCGCTAATATCAATCTCAGCACAGCGTCGACGCACAGAGTTAGCGGACGATGCGATGCGCGGCCTTACGCCCGATCGGCCGTGGAAAGTCGGGCGAACTGAGCGAGTGTCGAGCAATGTATCCGACCGTCTATCTTGCGTTGTTGTCCGCGTTGAAATTTCGCAAAAGCCTGCCCCGCTATTGCGCCGCAACCCTCGATGGAGACTTCGCGCGCGCCTATTGCGCCGTGGACGATGCGGCCGATCTGAGCGAGCGCGTGCATTCGCAGGCACGCACCCGCAGTAACGAGGAACTGACGGCGCTGGCTGATGTGTCGCTCGTGCTGGGCAACTCGGAAGAAGCGGAAGACTTTTATCGCCGCGCGCAAAAGATGGTCTGGAAAAACGACGATCAGCTACGCGTGCAATCGTGCCGTAACACGGGCTGGCTCTCGTTGCTGCATGGCCGTCTGAGCGTTGCTCAGCGCAGCTTCTCCCGCATGGCTTTGGAGTCCGAGGCGCATGACGAGCTGCGTATCGAGGCCTGCCTCGGCATGGCGCTCTCGCACCATCAACTGGCGCAGCAGCAGGCCGCCGACGATGCGCTCGTCGAGGCCGCCGGTATCGCCGATTGTCTCGATGAGCCCCGCTTTCGCCTGATCGTCGAGTTGCTGTCCCGAGAGTTCGACGTGCGCCTGAAAATTCGCGCTTCGCGCGCACTCGACGACAATGCCTTCTGGCGATCCGCGCTGACATCGGCTTCAATCGCGGCGGGCGGTCGGGCCGAGCTCGAACCGGCGTCCGCCGTTGCGGCGCGACCGGCGCTGCTATCGTTGCGCATGGAAGAGCTTCATTGCATGGAACGTCTCGCCGAGGGCGAACGCGACACGCCGACGGCACTCGTCAATGCGCGGCTGAGCCGTAGCCTCACGAATTCTCAACTCGCGTTCCGCGCTTGTCTCGATACCGCGCTGGCTGCGCTCGCCGGCGGTCTCGACGACGTCGCCGCGGACATCATGGACAGCCTGCCGGCGATTGGCGACCAGCCGAGGCGCGACTTCGACTACCTCTACTGCATGGCGAAGGTCGCGACCTTTCGGGGCGATTTCGTGCGGGCATTGAAGTTCTACTCGCAGTACACGGCCGAAGCGCTGCGTTGCCTGCGCAACGAAGCGGCGACGTTGCGAAGCTCGACGACGGCACGTCCGCGCGCCGCGGCTGCCACGGTCAACGATGACGTTTCGGCGCGGCTGCCAGCCAAATATCGGCGGGCGTATCGGTACATCATCGAAAACATCGACCGCGAGGATCTGACCACGCGCGAAGTGGCGGCGGAGATGAAGGTCACGATGCGCACGATCCAGCTCGTGTTCAAGCGCGCGCTCGGCGTGACACCGTGCGGGCTCATTCGGTCGCTGCGCATGGAGGGCATTCGCGAAGCATTGCTCGACGAAAACGGTCCTGCACCGTCGATCTACGACACGGCGGCGAGGTGGGGCCTGAAGAGCCGCTCCACATTGGCGAAGGGTTATCGCAGGCACTTCAACGAGTCGCCTTCCGAGACGATCGTCACCCATACGCGTTGACGCCCTCATTCGCCTGGAGCAGAACAAGATGAAAATGCCCGGACGCAAGCTGCGCCTGAGAGCGCTCGCGTGCGCGATGCTGATCGGAGCGGCGCTTGCCAGCTCGGACGCATCGGCAAGACCGATCCCCTGGAAGTCGAGCCACTTCCAGTACGTGGCCGATCACAAGGACATCAAAGAGGTATTGCGTGACCTCGGCGCCAGCCAGAACGTCATGACATGGATCTCGCCGCACGTGGACGGTGTCGTCACCGGAAGATTCGACGAGACGCCGCAGCGCTTTCTCGATCGATTGTCCGATTCGTTCGGCTTTGTCTGGTACTACGACGGCTCCGTGTTGCGCGTGTCGGGGCCGAACGAAGCGCGCAGCGCCACGATCGGCCTCGTGCATGCCACGACGAGCGATCTGCGCGGCGCGTTATCGAGGCTCGGCGTGTCCGATCCGCGCTTTCCCGTGCTCTATGACGATTCGATGCGCACGGCCGTCGTCTCGGGGCCGCCGCGCCTTGTCGAACTCGTGACCGACGTCGCCCGTTTGATCGACCACGATGTGGCGCGCAGCGACGCACCCGAGGTTCGCTCGTTCCGTCTTCACTACGCCTGGGCCACGGATCGCACGTTGTCGATCAACGGGCAGCCTGTCGTCGTACCGGGGGTCGCGTCGACCTTGCGCAGCCTATATCCGGACAGTCCCGGCGCCCGCGTGCCCGAATCGACGGGTGCGCCCGGAGACGACGCCTATCGGCTGCGCGATATCGGCGGCTCCGGTGCAAACCCGAACCAGGGCGACCGCCCGTCCCCCCAACTGCCCGATGTGTTCGGCGGCAACGGATCGGCGCGCCAGGCGCTCAACCCGCCACTGCCGGTCAACATGCGTGGCGGGGGCACAGGCGCGGACGCGAACGCGAATACGAACACGAGCCTGTTGTTCGCTTCGCTTCCTAACGGTCCGGGCGGGGCCAATGCCGATGCGTCGTCGAGCTCCGGGCACACGGACGAGCCGATCATCCGCGCCGACGCACGCAACAACGCGATTCTCGTGCGCGCCCGGGCCGATACGATGCCCGCGCTGGAAAAGCTCATCACATCGCTCGATCGCCGGCCAGGTGTGCTCGAAATCGACGCGAGCATCATCGAGATTACCGAGACGGGGTTGAAGGAACTCGGTGTCGACTGGCGGCTGCATTCGGGCCATGTCGACTTCGAAACCGGCAACGGCCAGAACACGCAAGCGGGTAATCCCGCTTCCATCAATCCGCAGGGATTCCCCGTGCCCGGCAACACGGGCACGATCGGCTCGTTGTCCTCGGCGGCAGCGGGCGCGGCGGTTGCCGCGACCCCGGTGGGCGGCGTGCTGACGGCCGTGATCGGCGGCACGGGGCGGTACCTGCTGAGCCGCATCAGCGCGCTGGAGCAAACCGACAACGCCCATATCACCGCCAGCCCCAAGGTGGCCACGCTCGACAACATGGAAGCGATCATGGACAACAAGCAGACGTTCTACGTGCCAGTCCAGGGTTTCGAGTCGGGCAGCCTCTTCAGCGTGTCGGCCGGCGTGGCGCTGCGCGTGCTGCCGAGCATCATAGCGGAACAGGGCAAGCCGCAGATCCGGCTCGACGTGCACATCGAAGACGGCCATCTGACGGGCGCGAACGTGGGGAATCTGCCCGTCGTGAGCAAGAGCACGATCGATACGCAGGCGTTGATCGATCAGGGCCAGAGCCTGCTCATTGCCGGCTATACGGTCGATCAGGACGAGCGAAGCGAGTCGGGCATTCCGGTGCTATCGAAGATTCCCGTCATCGGGGGCCTCTTTCGCTTCAAGCATCATCAGGGGCAGAAGTTCCAACGGTTGTTCCTGCTCACGCCGCGCGTCGTGTCTGCCTCGCCCGACGATGCTGCGCCGTGCGACGCCGGATGCGCGCCGGCGGCGTCGGTCGCCCAGCCGGCTGAGCCTTCGTGGCAACCGGGCGCACCGTTGGGATTGCCGACAAGGTAAGCAAAGCGCCGAAGTATCGAAGGGTCGAAGTGCGGGGGAAGGGGGGCCGGGCGGTATGCCGGCCCCCTTTTCGTTGCACCGACAGTTCTGCCGTGTCCTTGCGAGCGTTCGACGAGCGCGCGGATCGAATCTTCGAACCGCCCCGTAGAAAAAATCATGAAAAAAAGACCGGCCTCGCGGGCCGGTCTTTGGCTGCTCGCTCGAAGCAAGCGGACGGTTAGGGCTTAGGCGTCGGCCGTCAGCGAAGCCGTACCTTTCTTCTCGCCACCTCTCGCCTTCATGCCCGCTTGCAGCATGAACAATTCGAGCATTTCCAGCTCGGATTGGTTGTTGCTGCCGGTTGCGCCGTTAAAGGCCTGATTCGAGGGTTGATTCGCCGGGTTGTTGGCGGTGTTGCTGGCAGCGTCTTTCGCGTTGTCGGCGCGCTGCTGCTCCTTTTCCTTCTTGGCTTCCTTGGCTTCCTTAGCTTCCAGGCTGCCTGCGGCGCCTTCCTTTCCTTCCGCCGAACGGCTGCTGCCGCCGCGGCCTGTCATTGCGCCCAGACGTTCGGTGAAACTCGCCTTGGACGATCCGCCCGCGCCGCCGCCGGACGATGCGTGCGAGCGCTTGCCGCCGCCGAACGACATTCCGCTACCCGCAATACCGAGGGCTGCGCCGGCGGCGACCCCGGCATAGGCTCCCGCCCCGGAGCCGCCGCCCGAACCGCCTCCGGGCATGACCTTCTCAGCCAACGCCCCGGCCTTGTCCTCCAGCGCCCCGATCTTGCCTTGCACCGCGTTGCCGATTTCCAGTTCGCCGACGTTCTTGGCGATCCCCTTGGCTGTTTGCGCGAAATTGCCGTGGATCGCGCCACCGATGGCCTCGTCGAGCTTTTGGCTGCCGACATGCGCATTGATGAGAACCTGCGTACCGACGGCGGCGATCGCACCCTCGGGCGACAGGTCCGATGCGACGTCCATCGCACTCATGCCTGCCTTGCCGATATCCCCGAGCGCGGCGCCCCAATTGCCATGCACGGCGTCCTTGCCCGCCTGCACCGTGTCCTTGATCATGCTTTCGGTGCCGTTGACGACCTGAGCGCCGACCTGATCCACGCTCTTCTTGATGTCGTCGGTGACGGCGTTGTAGCCTTTCTCGACCTTGCCCATCGCCTTGTCCATGCCCTTGCCCAAGTGCATGTTCGCGAGCGAATCGACCGCGGCATGCCCGACCGCGGTGCTGACGTCCGACATGGTGTTGAAGCCGTCTTGCGCGGTCTTGACGGTGTCGTCGAGCGCCTGCTGCCAGTGCCCGTGAATGACGTCTTTGCCCGTCTTGGCGAGGTCCTTGCCGACCGTGGCGACGTCCTTGCCGATCTGCTTGCCGACCATCCCGACGCCGGTCTTGACGCCTTCGCCGATCTTGTCGAACGCGTGTTCCGCCTTGCCCATCGCGCGATCGATCTTCTTGCTCAAGTGCATATGGGCGACCGACGACACGGCAGCTTTTTCGCCGGAGGTGGCGACATCGACAGCGGTCTTGAAGATATCCTGTGTGCCCTCCATTGCCTGATTCAGTGCCTGTTTGAAATGGCCCTGCATCAGATCCTCGGCGGCTTTGAACGTGTGCTCGGCGACATGCTCGATGTCTTTGCCGATCGTCTTGCCGACTTGCTCCACGCCCTTGACGACGCCTTCGCCGACTTTGGCGACGTCTTTAGCTGCCGTCTCGATCCCGTGACCGACATCTTTGGCGACGTGCTCGATGTCATGGCCAAGATGCTGGAAGGCATGCTTGATACTTGAAAAAAGTCCCATGGCAATTCCTTTGAATGGTGCCGATGAAATGCGAAAAGCCGGCTGTGCCGGCTTCATCCGAGGGGGTTAGACGCCGACGGGTCCCGATGCCTTTTGCTGCTGCATCAGCTGTTGCAGCAAATGCGTGATTTCGGCGAGCATTTTCAGATCTTGCTGTGCCGTGCCGCCGCCATTCGCATTGCCGCCCGATTGGCTGTTTTGCGATTGGAGTTGCTGGAGCATCTGCGTGATTTCGGCGAGCATCGATTCGATCGACGCCGACTGCTTGTCGTTGCCCGCGCCGTTTGCGTCCGCGGGGTTGCCCGCACCGCTGGCGTCACCCGCACCGCTTGCATCGCCTGCGCCACCCGCGTCACCGGCATCGCCCGCACCGCTTGCATCGCCTGCGCCACCCGCGTCACCGGCATCGCCCGCACCGCTTGCATCGCCTGCGCCACCCGCGTCACCGGCATCGCCCGCACCACCGGCATCGCCGGCGCCACCTGCGTCACCCGCGCCGCCGGCATCGCCTGCACCGCCTGCGCCACCTGCGCCACCTGCGGCGCCCGCACCGCCACCACCGCCCGCGCCACCCGCGCCACTGATTTCCTGCTTCAGCATGGCCAGGATTTCGGCGAGGATTTGCATTATCTGGTCGTTGTTCAGACCTTTGCCCTCGTGGCTGTTCTGCGATTCGAGTTGCTGGAGCATCGACAGGATCTCCTGCAGCATCGAGTCGATCGACGTCGACTGGCCACCGTTCGTCGCGTCCGTCGGGCCACCCGCGTCCGAGGGTCCGCCTGCGCTCGGGGCACCGCCCGCGGCGTCGGGCGAGGGGCTGCCACCGCCGCCTTTCGCATCCATACCGCTTCCCGCGTTCTGTTTTTGAATCGCCTGCGAAAGCATCTGCTCCATCAACTGGAGCACTTCCGTCAGGATTTCTTCGAGCTGCTGGACCTTCTTGGCGCCCGCAACCTCGGGGCTTGCAAAGTCGAGCGAGCCGATGCCCGCACTGGATGAATTATCGATCGATACGCTCATGAGTCACCTGGTCGTCACGAATGGGGATGCGCACTGTCTGCAGACAGTGCGGGAATGTTTCGCCGCGCGACGAAGCGCCCTCGCGCGTTCCTGTCGGAACGCCGCGCCCTGGCGCATCGCTCGGAATTTAGGATACCGGCGACTGATCGCCCGCTTGCCAATGCCGGCGAACTCGCCTGGACATCGGCGAAACAATTCGTTCGCCGTGGGGTTTTGGGGCGCGGAGATCGATACAGTTGGACTCGATGGCAAGCGCCGATGCGGCGCTCACCATCCGGGAGGAGAGGAGAGGGGAAGAGAAGCGCGAAGCGGAAGGTTGGCTCAGACTTCGGCCACTTTCACGGCCGCAAGAAGACGAGGCGGCGAACCCTCCGACGAGCCGGGCGAGTCCGGTTTGCAATCGGCTTGCGTGGGCGGCGCCGCCTCGTCAGGCGCCGCCTCGGACGCCGAAAGGTCGAGCTTGTAGCCGAGCGCATAGACCGTCTTCAAATTGGCGCCCGTGCAGCCCGAAAGCCGCAGCTTCCTGCGCAGCTTGTAGACGTGCTGCTCGATCGAGCGGCCCGCGACGTCTTCGCAAGCGCCCCACACACTGCTCGCAATCTGGGCGCGGCTCAGGAACTTGCCGGGGCTCGAAAAGAAAAGCCAGGCCATGGAGAATTCGCGCGGTGTGAGAGGAATCTCGTCGCCGTCGATCGTGAGCGTGCCGACATCGCGCCGCAGTGTATACGGCCCCACCGAAATGACATCGTCGACGCGCTCCTTAATGCGTCGGCTCAGGGCCACGTGCACGCGCAGGCGCACTTGCTCGGGATCGAATCGGCTGGCGACATCGGTCGCGCCGGCGTTGATCCACCGCAGCATCGCGGACCAGTTCGAGAACGGCGTCAGCACGATGATCGGCGTGCACAAGTCCGCGTTGCAGTTGCGCCAGGACAGCAGCGAGTTGACGAGCATGGAGTTGTTCTTCGCGTCGATCAGCACGGCATCGAACGACTTCGTGCGCATCGCGCGAAAAAGCGAAAGTTCCGCATTGAACGGTTCGACCGCGATGGCTTCGTCGGCGAAACAGTCAGCCATGCTGGCGATGAGTTGGGTATCCTCGGTTACAAGAGCGAATCGCACTTTATCCTCCTTTCAGCGCACTTCGTCGACGAAGCGTTTTGTGTAATTACGGCGGCGCAACTGCGCCTTTGCATCGGCAACGTTAGGCGGTGAACACATACTGCTCTCTCATAACAGGTGTTTCGTGGGTAAGACGCTCGCTGAATGTCATGCTGTCACCTCCTGTTAGGACGCGGTCCCGTCGCACCCGGCTTCATGAATGAAGTCTCGTTGTCCGTTAGTGCCGGGTATCGCTGACTCGGATGCGTCGGTCCGCGCCCCGTCGCTTATTCCGGAAAACGCAAATGCCGAAGTCCTTACCCATGGAACGGCTCGGCGTAAAGGATTCCAGCGGCTCGGCGGCACTCCGGGATCAGGATATCCCTACGCATGAATCCGCCTTTTCCGATCCGAAATATCGTGTGAGCAATGGCGGCTGAGTGTAGCCTGCATCGCATATCGATTCCTGATCGTCGCAACCTCGACGAACAATGACCGAGGACGTTTCGTCAGAGCGTTGAACGCCTGGGCGGCCGGCGGGACGTTTACAATGGGGACCGCATTTGCGCTTCTTCCAAAGCTTCTGTAATCGTGCGATGCTCAGCGTCGTCCGGTTCCCTGCCGGCATTGCCTGTGGGCCTGCTGGCGACAGCTTGCGCGCCCGGCTCTGGTCCCACATATTGAACGGAAAGTCTTGTCGTGTCGCTGAGGATTACCAAGGCGCCTTGTCCGCGCCCGCCGTGTCGTGCCGGAGCAATGCCCGGCGGGCGGCTCGGGCGTCGTGTCGTCGTCGCCGCCGCGCTCGCTGGCCTGCTGGCGGCGTTGGCGCCGCCTGCGCGCGCCGAGCGCTTCGACATCGTCTATCCGAGGCTCACGGCCATCGAGGATCAACGGACGGGTTTCGCGCGAGCCGTGATCGATCTGGCGATGCGCGAAGCGCATGCGGATTACACGATCCGAGCGTCGAGCGACGTGATGCAGCGCGAGCGGGCGTTGCGCGAGCTGGCCGCCGGACGCTCGATCAATCTCGCATGGGTCAGCATGTCGGCGAGCGACGAAGCCAGGCTGCGCCCGATCCGCATCCCGATCTATCGCGGGTTGATCGGCTACCGCGTTCTCTTGATTCGAAAAGATCGCCAGGCCGAGTTCGACAAGATCAACTCGCTCGATCAACTGAAGGCGTTGACGGGTGGGCAGGGTTTCGGCTGGGTCGACACCGGCATTCTTCGCGATGCCGGATTGCGCGTCGAAACCTCGACCTACGATTCGTTGTTTCCGATGACTGAGGCGGGCCGTATCGATTACTTTCCGCGCGGCGTCGTGGAAGCCTGGACCGAGCTGGCGGCAAGGGGCGCGGCCAATCCCGATCTCGTCGTCGAAAATCATCTATTGCTTGCTTACCGCTCGGACTTCATTTTCTTTACGAGCAAGCACGACGATGCGCTCGCTCGGACGATCGAGAAGGGTTTGCGCGCCGCGTATCGCGACGGCTCGTACAAACGGCTGTTCGATTCGCAACCGGACATCCAATCCGCGCTCGAGCGTGCCGAGCTCGCGCGGCGCACGGTCATCCATCTCGACAATCACTATTTGTCCGAAGCGGACCGCGAGATCCCGAGCGAATACTGGATGATCAACTGAACTCTCAATAGGTATGAAAGCAGGGCCTTTCTGAAGTCGATATGAATGCGAATGCATCAATTTCGCGGTGGCGCCCCATCGATCTCGTGCGCGGCAGTGTGGTCGTGCGGCTGTTTATCGTCGTATTCGTATTCAGTTGCGTCGTCACCGTCGTGCTGACCGCTGTGCAGTTGGGTCGTGACTACCGGCACGGCGTCGAACTCGTGCAGCGCCGTCTCTCGGAAGCGGACAGCATCTATCGCGACAGTCTCGCGGAAGCGTTGTGGCGTCTCGATCGATCGCAACTGAGGCTCGAACTGGAGGGTATGCTCCGGCTGGACGACATCAGCGCAGTGCAGGTGCGTGAGATCGGTGCCGAGCCGCTCATCGAGTCGGCGGGTCAGCCCGCCGGTGCGACCGCCGCCATCGCTCGCGATTTTCCTATCGTGCGCGATGTACAGGGTACGCAACGACAGATCGGCACGCTGCATGTCGAGGCGACGCTCGCCGGGCTTTATCGCTCGCTCGAGCGTACAGCGGTCTTGATTCTCGTGAACCAGGCAGCCAATACCTTTATCGTCGCGCTGTTCATCACGTGGCTGCTCAACCGGCTCGTAACGCGGCATCTGGCCGCGATTGCGCGGGCGGTGGCCCGCTACGACTATCGGGAACTGCCGGTGCCGTTGATACTCGAGCGGGACAAGCGCGCCGTGCCGGACGAACTCGATCGCGTCGTATCGGCCATCAATGCGATGGCGCTGCGCATCTACGGCGCGTTTCTCGACGAGCGCGACGCCGCGGCCGAACGTGAGGCCAGGTATGCGGCCGAAGCGGCAAACAGTGCGAAGAGTGCATTCCTTGCCAGCATGAGTCACGAGTTACGCACACCGTTGAACGGGATTCTCGGCTATGCGCAGATTCTTCGCCGCGACGGCTCGCTGGGCGCCACGCAGCGTGAGGCCGTCGGCGTCATTCAGCGCTGCGGAGAGCAACTGCTCGCGTTGATTCACGATGTACTCGATTTCGCGATGATCGAAGCGGGCCGCATGCGGGTGGAGGTCGGCGACGTTGCGCTGGCCGCGGCCGTCAGTGCGATCCGCGAAGTGATCGTCGTCAAGGCGACGGACAAGGGGCTTCGATTCGTTTGCCACATCGAGCCCGACGTACCCTTCGGCGTGCGCGCCGATGAACGCCGTCTGCGGCAGGTGCTGCTGAACTTGTTGACGAACGCGATCAAGTTCACCGCGCACGGGACGGTGGAGTTGCGCGTGCGTCGCGGCGCGGCGGGAGGGGCGAGCTTCGAGGTGCGCGACACCGGGTGCGGTGTCGGGGCCGACGAACTCGAGCGCATTTTCCTGCCGTTCGAGCAGGGCCGGCAAAAGACGGGCAGCGATGGCGGGATGGGCCTTGGGCTTGCAATCAGCCAGCAGTTCGTGCGCGCCATGGGCGGCGAAATCGTCGCCGAGAGCGAACTCGGGCACGGCAGTGTCTTTCGTTTCGAGCTGCCGGCAGCGATCGAGGAGAGCGCAGGCGCGCTCACCTGCGACACCGAGTGCGTGGCCACGGGCTATACCGGGGCGCGCCGCAGGGTACTCGTGATCGACGATATCGAGGTCAATCGGGCGGTCGTGTCCGAGTTGCTGGGCGGTCTTGGCTTCGAGGTGATTTCGCTCGAGCGGGCGGCCGACGGCCTCGCCGCACTGCGACAATCGGACCCCCGCGCGGGTGCGGTATCCCTGATATTGTCCGATATCGTGATGCCCGGAATGAATGGCCTTGAATTCATCACTCGCGTGCGCGCACTGCCCGAATACCGCAATGTGCCGATCGTGGCGCTGTCGGCAAGTTCCTCGGCCATGGACGTCGAAAAAACGCTCGCGGCCGGTGCCAATGCGTTTTTGCCGAAGCCGGTCGACTTCAATCGATTGCAGGCGGAAATAGCCACGCTGCTCGGGCTCGAGTGGACTTACTCGTCGCAGCCCGCGGGGCAGAGCGTCGATCTCGAGCAGCTCGCGAAAGTCTTGTTGCCGACGCCACCGGCAGAGTCGATGCGCGAGCTGCACGAACTCGCGCGCATGGGTGACATGCGTGGCGTGCGCGGCTGGGCGGACGCACTGAGCGCACGCGATTCCCGCTACGCGCCACTGGCGTCGGCGTTGCGCGCGCTCGCGCGTGGCTATCAATCGAAGGCGCTGCTCGCATTCGTCGAGCGGCATCTGCATGCGGGAGGCGCGCCGTGAATCAGTTTGCCGATGTCCAATCGCGTACGGCAACCGTGCTGATCGTCGACGATAACCCCGCCAATCTGGGCGTCGTGGTGGATGCGCTCGGCGAGCGCGGCTTTCGCGTGCTGATCGCGCTCGACAGTGCTGAAGCGATCGAGCGTGCGAGATTTTCTCAGCCCGAGCTGATTTTGCTCGATGTCAAGATGCCGGGCATCAACGGTTTCGACACGTGCCGGCGACTGAAGGCGGATGCACCCACGCGCGACATCCCCGTCATTTTCATGACGGTAGCCGATGGCGTAGGGGACATGGTCGAAGGCTTTCTCGCGGGCGGTGTCGACTACGTGACGAAGCCCGTGCGCATCGACGAAGTGGTTGCGCGAATGAACGTGCATCTGGCGATGCGCGACATGCAGATGACGCTCGTCAAGCAGAACCGGCAACTGCAAGAGGAGGTGAGGGTCCGGCAACACGCCGAGTTCAAGCTCTCGCGCATTCGCGACGAGCTCGAGGAACGCGTGGCGCGCCGCACTGAGCAACTCGCGCAGGCGAACGACGAACTGCGCGCCGAAATCGAGGAGCGCGAGCGCGCTCAGGCGCAGCTCAAAGTCAGCGAGGCGCGCTTGCGCGAGATCGTCGAAGCGAGCCCGGTGCCGCTTTGCATCGGCTCGCTCGCCGATCCGCGCGTACTGTACGCGAACGAGCAGTGGCGGCAATTGCTCGGTGTGAAGGAGTCCGAGCAGAGCGATGTCGACAGCAATACCTTCTACGCCGAAGAGAGTGGGCGGCGCAAGGTGATCGAGCGTGCGCGGATCGAGGGAATGGCGTGCGACATCGACGTACTCCTGCGTCGGCTCGACGGCACGACGTTCTGGGCGACCATGACAGTGCGGCTCGCCACGTTCCAGGACGAGCCCGCCATGTATATCGGCATACGCGATATGACCGAGCGCAGGCGCATCGAGCAAGCGCTCGTCGAATCGCGCGAGCAACTGCGTCAACTGAGCGCCTATATGGAGGCGATACGCGAAGAGGAGCGCAAGCGGATCGCGCTCGAGATTCACGACGAGCTGGGCCAATTGCTGACGGCTTTGAAGATGGACGTATCATTGCTCAGAATGCGCTTGAGCGGGGCGCCCGATTCGCTTCAGAAAGTGAACGGTATGCGCGATCTCGTCGAACAGACGATCCTGATGGTGCGTAATGTCGCGAATCATCTGCGGCCGGCCGCATTGAACTTCGGTCTTGTTTCGGCGCTCGAATGGCTGGCCGAGGATTTCAGCAAGCGCACCGGTATTCCGTGCCAACTCGTCCTCAATGCCGGCGAGCCCGAACTCGACGATGCCCATGCGACGGCACTTTTCCGGGTCGTCCAGGAATCGATGACGAATATCGCGCGCCACGCGCGTGCCACGCGCGTGTACGTGACGATGATGCGCGACGAGCGCGGGCTCGTCCTGAACGTCAGCGACGATGGCTGCGGTTTCGATCCGGCCGCTGCCGGCACGCGCGATTCGTATGGATTGCTCGGCATGAGCGAGCGAGCGCGGCTCATCGGCGCTTCATTGCAGATCGACAGCGCACCCGGCTCGGGGACGGTAGTATCGATCAGTATTCCTGTCGAAAATGGAAGAGAAGATGATCAAGATTCTGATCGCGGATGATCACGCCGTAGTCCGCAGCGGCTTGAAACAGATCATGGCGACGGCCACCGATGTCACGGTGGTCGACGAAGCCGCGAGCGGGGCCGATGTGCTCAGCAAGCTGCGCGGCAGGGAAGTGGACTTGCTGATGCTCGATATCACGATGCCGGGCATCAGCGGTGTGGACCTGATTCGCCGTGTTCACGGCGAATACCCCGACATGCCCATTTTGATTCTCAGCATCCATAACGAGGCGCAGGTCGTCTCGAGGGCGCTCCGCGCGGGCGCGAGCGGGTACGTGACGAAGGACAGCGATCCCGAAGTGCTGCTGGCGGCGATTCGAAAGCTTGCGACAGGTGGGCGGTTCATCGATCCGACGCTCGTCGATGCTGTGGTGTTCGAGCGTCATTCGGGCGACGTGCCGCCGCACGAAATCCTGTCCGATCGGGAATTCGAGGTTTTGCGTCTACTTGCCAGCGGGCGCAGCATCAACGAAATCGCCGAGGCGTTTTCCCTTAGCGCGAAAACGATCAGCACGCACAAGCGGCGTTTGATGCAAAAGCTCGGCGTCAGCAACAATGCCGAGCTGTTCCGCTATTCGATCCGTCACGGACTCGCGGCGCAGTGAGCGAGGGCTCAGTCCGATAGGGGTTCGTCGGGCTGGTCGCGCTCGGCGAGCTCTCTCAACCGGGCGCGGCGCGTCCTGTCATCGGCCTTCAAGACACGGTGTTCGTTCTTGACCATGTCCTTGTAGGAAGCCAGCACCGCGCGTCCCGTCGATTTGCGCTTGTCGAAGGCCCATTCGCCCGAGCGAAGATTCTTTTTCGTATCTTTGGGCAACGACGCGGGGTTGTACTCGTAGAGCGTCTGGGCACGTTCGTTGACCTTGATACGGCGCGCAAGCTCATCGTTCGCCTTGGTCTTTACGGGTTTCTTGCCTCCGTCGGTCGTCTTGGCGTTCGCATCGAACCGGGCCGGCCGCCCGCCGATTACCCATCGGCGCGAGTCGGCGCCGACCGTCGCCGCCGCAGTCGACTCGGTGAGCGAGCTTTGCTCGGACAGAGACGGCGCTCGAAGGAGGGACTCGAGCGTGGTCCGCGCGTGTTGCTGTCCTTCTCCCGCCGCCGCAGCTCGCCTGAGCGCGCCGATCGTCCTCGGGTCGACCGGCAGGGAGGACAACCACGCTTCCACCCGGCTGCTCGCGGGCTCGGTTTCAGCGGGGAGCATGGCGTGCGTCAGCGATTCGGTGACAGGCGCGGTGTTACTCGACGATGTCGAGGACTCGGAGCGCGTATCGACGACCGATTCCTCCGCTCTTGCGCCCGCGAGATGCACGGCCTGAAAATGATTGCCGAACATGACTACACCGACGGGATCGGTTCCCAGCGCCGACGCTTGAAAGCGGACGGGCCCGTCGACGCTCGGCATGATCAATTGCAGATTCATGTTCACGCCGTAATCGCTATTGACCCGCTGCATCAAGGCCGCGATCGCCGGCTCGTCGTCATATAGCATGCGGTCACCGCGCTCGATCTCGGGATATTCGCCCGCGAGCGCTTCGCGGTAGCGGGCTGCTTGCGCCGCAAGCAACGGCTCCGATTGCGCGTCATAGCGGCCGGTTGCGTGCTGAAGCAGAGAAATGATCAGGCAGTCCATCGAGGCATGTCCGCTGTTGTCGGCGGCATGCAGACCTTGCTGCTCGAACCAGTGCAGCGTCTCGTCGCGGCCCGCTCCCATCATCATGTCGCGCTGCCGCTCGAGTTCGCGCGGCTCTTCGCGCTCGGCGGTCGGTATGGCCGCTTGCTCGGGGCGCGGTACGAAGACGCGTTCGGGCCGGGCCGCGGGCATGTCCGAATGCGTGACGCGCGCGCTGCCGCCGAGCTCGGGAATCGAACGTAACGCCAATGCGGCGGCTTGCGCATCGAACGAGGCTGCCGGCCCCTGCGACTCCTCGCTGGCCGGTGCCGCCGCATCGCGCGCGCGCGGCGAGCCGTTTTGCACTTCGGGTACCGACGGCTCCGAGTCGATCGGCGCGGTCTCGACGGCACCCGGGAGCGGGGACTCCGATGGAGGTGGCGCCTCGGACGGCGGTGCCTGCGTCGCGAGGCTCGTCAGGCGTTCGCGTACGCCCGCGCTCATTGTCTTGCCTCGATCGGCTGTCGCGCGCGTTTTCGACAGCGGCACTTGCGCTACTGCGTGAGCGATCGGCGTGGCGACGGAAATCGCGAGGCTATCGGCGAGCATCCCCGCTTGGCGTGTCCTGAATTTCGTCTTCGTCGCGAGCGGGGCGTGCCGATAGCGCCAGTTGTAATACGGGGTCGTGCCGCTCAGCTTGGCCGAAGAGAGTTTCGCGCCGCCCACCGAGACCGCGATTTCGTCGGGAATGTCGCGCATCGCTTCGAGTTCGTCGATAAGCTTGTCGAGCGAAGCGTCGCTGTGGCGATCGCCGAGATCGAGCAGCATGGCATTCGTGGCGGGCAATTCGAGCTTGGTCACGACAGGTTCGCCTTCCCGCGCAAGGGTGCCGACGAGTTTGGCCATGCTGGTCTTCTGAAAGCGCGCGCGTTCGCCGGCCGAATACGGCGCGGTGACCGGCGCAGTGCTTTGTGCGAAGAGACGTGCGTCGTTCTGGTCGCCGAACGCTGGCTTTTGATGAACGCCGTGACTCGCCAATACCACTTTTTCGACATTGAGCCCGAGGCTCGCGGCCGAGCCGGACAGGTTCACCGCGGCGGCCAGGGCAGCCGGTCCGGCATTCGTCATCGTATAGCGTTCGCGCTCGCCGATCGCCATTGACTTGGCGATTTTCGTCGCGTCGACTTGTTTGCGCGCATCGGTGCTGAAGAGGGCGCGGGCGTTGGCATTTTCGATGGCTGCCAGCGCCTGCGCCGCGGCTTTCAGACTATTGCGCGCCTGAACCGGATCTTTCTCGGCAACGGCGGCTTTCATCCGCGATTGCGCAAGTTCGAAATGTAGCCAGTCCCGCAGGCACGCTTTGATTTCGGCGCGGCGGCCGGCGTGCATCGGGGTGCGCGCCGCTGCCTGGCGTCTCGAATGGCGCGGGCCGCGGCGCTCGGCTTCGGCGTTGAAATCGTGCAGCGAAGCGAGCGATTCGCTGACCTTGCCCAGCAATAGCCGCCCCATGCTGTCGAAACGCATGCGATCGGGCGTTTTCCAGGCATCGGAGACCGTCGACGTTTTGAACTGACTCGCATGGGCCTGCACGAACGATTCTTCGAGCGCTTTCACGGTTGTGTCGTCGGCGCCCGCATCGGCGATTTGACGACGAAGCGCCGTGTAATCGGTCCAGTTCTTGACCGGATCGTGATCGTCCTTTGTCGAGTCGCGTTGCGCGATCTCTTCAAGCTTGGCCACAAGCCTGGCCTTGGCCTGCTTGCGCACCTCCGGATTGTTCGTCACGCGCTTTTCCGCGATGTAAGTGCGATACGCTTCTGCGCGTTCCTTTTGCTGCTTGGCCGCGTTGCCAGCGAACAAATCGGACGATTTGGCGAGCGCAACGATCGCACGCTTTGCCTTCGCTTCGCCGTCCTTGCTCGGGCCCGCACTCAGTTGATGGGCTACGTAAAGCGCGGCCGCGAGAGCGACGGCGCCCGCTGTCACGCCGGCCGTCACGGCAAAGGAGGAGACGACGACGGGCGTCAAGATGCCGAGGAGGGTGGCCACGTACGTGGCCGTGCCCGACGCAACGCTGGCGCCGAACGCGCGTTTGTTGCCGTGATACTCGATCTTTGCGCTTTCGGACGCGGTTTTGTAGTCGGACTTCAATTCCATTCGCATGCAAAAGCGCGCATACGCGACGCTGAGCGCAGTGCCTGCCGCTCGCATGTCCTGGTCGGCCTTTTGGCGCTGCTGCGGTGTGGCGTTCGGATTCGTCAGGCGCTGATGGGCGTCGTCGAAATTGGCTTGCGCGCGCTCCATTTTTCGCACGGCGTTGCCGAGCTTGTGCAATTGCAGCGCGAGCCGTGCCGACGCCCGCATGACGTTCGGCCCTGTCTTTGCACTGGGCGTCGCGTCGGCCTTGCCGAGCGGCATGATTTCCTCGGTGCCTGAATTGCGAAACCGGATGTTGGCCGAATCGAATGCCAGTTCAGTCGACAGTAACGTCAATAGCAATTGCACACCGGACAATGCCGTTTTGGTCGGCAAGTGGGCGGAAGCCGCCAGCTGTGCAACGCTCACCGCACCGTTGACCGTCGATGAAACGGTCACGCGCTGGCGGTGCAAAGCGCCTGTGCCCGTCTTCTTGAAGCTGTCGATGACCGCATCGGTGTCATCGAGCCCTACCGTCTTGAGAAATGTCTCGATCATTTCGCGGTAATAGTCTTCCTCCTTCGATCCCTCCGGCAGCAAGCGCTGATCTTTCATGTCGGCGGGAATCGATTCGGGCCGCGCGCGCTCGAGGTTCAACGCGCTCAAGCGAGCCAGGCCGACGATCGACGGCTGTTTGCGCTGACCTTCAGCCCAGCGCTCGCAGATGCCGAGCGTGGTCGTCTCGTCCCAGCGCTCGACGCTGACGGCCGGTTCGAATGGCACCTTTTTCATGTCGAAAAGCTGCGCCAGGCGGCCGCGCACGCTGCCTCGCGCGGAGCGCGCGGCGCCCGGGCTCTGCGCAGCTTGCGGTTGCCGGGCACCTGCCGAGGCGTCGGCACGTGCAGGTGAAGCAGCAGGAGAGGTGAGTACCGGGAGGATGCGACTCAAGGCGGATTTCATGGCGGGCGACGCTGGAGGCTGGGTTCGAAACCATGCTAGGAAGGCGATATTGCAATTCCGGTAGGGGCGGCGAAACCCCGTTTCCTGCAGCGAAATCGATACCAATCGGCAACCCGTGGCGTTGCGCATCGGCAGCACTCAGGACAATGCGAATTCGATACAAGGGCGTTGCGGCGAGAGCGGGATGGCCGGATCGGGTTGTTCGGCGAAATCCACTTCGAAGAGCCCCACTGCTGAAGTCGTTCCGGCGTACTCGGTCACCACGGGCAGGAGAGCGTCGTCGTCGTGCAAGGTCGCCAGCGCGTAAAGCCAAGGGCTATGGCATAGCGCGTTATAGACGTGGCGCAGCAAAACGGCGCCCAACGCTGCGTCATCGTCTTGCACTGCGATAAACGCGAGATAGAGGTAGGGAATCGGTGCGCCGGGCGCAGGCAGCCTGGGCTGATGGCGTAGCGACGCAATCAGGTTGTACGGCAGTCTGAGTAGCTGCGTCGCGCGTGGGTATCGCTCCACGTGGGCCTGTCTGAGCGGTGCTTGATCCCATGCGGCCATCGTGGCGCAGAGTTGCCCGTCGCGCAGCGCGACGAAGAAGTCCTCCGCCCGCAGTGTGTCGCATCGTCCGCCCGGTTCGAAATCGATACGATCGAGCACGGGCGCCCAACTGCGCGCCGAGCGTCGATGATTGATGAATCGCACGATCTCCGGCAGCTCGTCGGCTCGTGCACGCCGCACCTCGACGCCGGGCAAGGTCGCCGCCGGGCGTCGGCGCGTGAGCCGTATCGCCCGCGCAAGTAGCCGCCCACGCGGCAAATACCACGGCAGCCCCGCGCGGGCGCCGACCAGGCTGCCGAGCGCGGCCTCGTTGTCGTCGTAGATCAGCGTGTAGCAGGGCAGTGGATCTGCTTCGTGCAGTGTTCTCAAGTAACCATAAGTGCGTGCGAGCAGCGTACCGCCGCGATGGTCGCGGTCGATGCGCAGGTTCGACAGATAGGCGGCGCGGCGTGATTGACCGTCCAGATAAGCAGTCGTGATGCAGCGAGTGCCCGTGGCCACGACGCGGCCTGTCGCGGTGTCGCGGCCGACGATGATTTGCGCGTGGGACCCCAAGAGCCGCGTCGATTCAAAAAAAGACGGCTCCCGGCGTAGGCTGATTGCGGCAGCGCCCTCGACCCAATCGAGCGCCATGCCTTCGCGGAGTTGCGCATCGTCCGTAGGACAGGCAAGGGAAAATTCGTAGCGGCTCATAGATAAGACGGAAAATCGGCAAAGCCCGGACGTTGCGCCGGCAGGTCTGCTCGTCAGCGTGCGCGGCCCAAGGGAGCGAAGAGATAACGCCACCATCCCTTGGCCATGCGCAGCAGCGCGGGCAGGCTGCCGAACGCGAACCGCGCGGCATCGACACAAGCGGCGCGGCGGCTGATCGCACCGGACCGGATATCGCAGCGGCACAGCGCGAACGTATAGCGGATCTGATCGGTGACGAGGTAGGCCGTGGCAAGCAGCAAGGCGAACGCCAACATCCAGCGGCTCAGCCTTGCGCTGGCGGCGACATCGATGGCGACATCGCGATGCCCGAGTTCCTCGCGTGCATGCCAGCGCCAAAGCTTCGTTGCGCGCGACTCGCCATCGATGAGCAACGAATCGTGTGAGCCGATCTCTTCCGAAAGCAACGCGGTCAAGTGCTCAAACGCCGCGACGAGCGCCAGCTTCATTGGAAAACCGAGCTTGTCGAGCTCGTCCGCCACACGGTTCGCTCGCTGTGCTATGGCCAGCGCTCCCGGCAGACCGGTAATCAGCGCATCGTTGTAGCGCTGATGTGCTTGCCGATGCGCGCGCTCCTCGCGAACGAAGCGCCTCACCTCCTCATCGAGCTTGGCATCGAGTGGCAGCGCCGAACCGATACGCCAGGTTTCGAGCGTATCGATAAGAAATGCCTCACCGGCCGGCAGGATCAACGAAAGCGCATCGAAAAATCGGCTGCGTACGAGGGTTCCGTTCCAGAACGGCAGCTTTCCGTGATGGGCAGACGTATCGAGGCTCGGCGTCATGCCTGGCCTCCCAGTCGCGAGCGGGCCGGCGCGCTCGCCATGGCGCGCGTGCCGCGCTCCGTCAGCCACAATCTGGGGCCGTTCGTCAGCCAGAGGCGCACGAACGCGAGGTATCCGATGGGCGAGGCCGTCGGGTCGGTCTTCAGGCGACGCGATGCCTCGAACCATCGCAGTGCGGGTTCGCAGTGATGCACGCGGTGCAACGATCGATGCAGCAATAGCCAACCGAGCCCGAAGGGCAGCACGATGTCGTTTGCGATCGAGCCCTGCGGGCGCCGGCAAGAGGCCTGTGCAATCGTTGCGCCGTAGTGTTCGGCCTGCGTCAGCATGAAGTCGAACCATGCGGACAGGGCGAGCGGGATCAGATACGCAAACGCGACCGTACGCGGCGCATAGCGCAGCCCGACGGCAACGAGCACAGCAAACAAGGCCACCCATACAAGCGCCGCGTTACGTTGTGCGCGTCTAGCCCGCGGCACCCTCGACCATCCGGTTCGAGTGAGATGCCAGGCTACCCAGGGCACTTCTGCGGGAGCCAGCAGCCAGATCCAGCGCGTGCGCCAACTGAGCGCATACAGGTGGCCTTCGGGATCGACTTCTGTACAGGGCACGGGATGGTGTGCCAGATGAAAGTAACGGAACGCGACGAAATTCTGTCCGACGAGGGCGGCGCACACGATGCCTACCGCATCGCTCACAGCGCGATTCCCGATAAAAGTCCCGTGCGCGCACAAATGCTTGGCCTCCTGGCATCCGGTCAGCAGCAGCGCTTGAGGCAAGATCAGCCAGGCGGCCAACCACGGGCTGGCGGCCATCGCGATCAGACTCGTGTTGACCACGACCGCCATCAAAAAAAGCGCGCTGGGGAAATCATGGTACGGTCGGTGCGGAGCGCGTCCGATATTGCCTTTCATGATGGATCCGGTCACAGCAATGCGCCAAGCGGGCGCGTGATACGTTGAATCGAATGCAGTGGCAAGGCCGACCATACGGGACGGAGAATCGACAGCGGCACGGTACCGCGCAACAGGACGCCGTAGTCGAGCGAGCGTTCGTGCGGGAAGTAGTCCGCCTTGATCGAAACGATGTTGGGGAACCCGCGCGAGCCGTAGTAGCGCAATTGCGGATCGAGGGGCAGGCCGCCGCGCCGCGCATGGACGTAGTCTTCGACGCGGCCTTCGGGGTGGGTCTTCATCCACGCACGCAAGCCGGGCACCGGGGAGCCGAGATAGATATGGCGCCAGCCGCGCTTGAGCGCGTAGGGCCAGAAAAACTTCAATAGTGCGGTGACGCCGGCTTGATCGCGACTCGTGAGGCTAATGCCGAACAGCGTCGAACTCGAGCTGGGCGCGGGCAGCATCGTGCAGTCTTTCCAGGTCTTGACGCGCAGATGAAAGTCGTCGGCGACAGGGCGCATGAAAAGCGAGGCCAGCAGGCGGCCGGTTCGTGTGCAAAAGGCGCCGACCGCGAGATCGGGATGGTCGTCGATACGCGCGCGAAGCTGTGTTTGCGATGCCGCTTGGACGTCGGTCCACTTCTGCTGCTCCAGAGCGAGGAGCTCAGGTAAGTCGCGTTGCGTCAGAAAGCGCGCGTAAGCACGCTCATCGGCTACGGGGCTAACCGCAATCGGCGAGAGAAAATGAAGAGTGTGATCCATAACGATTTTTTATGCCGGCTATCCGAAAAATTTGTGCGATTCAAGAGAATCGGATTAGCGCGTATTTCGCAGAATTTCTATGTCATGGTCGTGACAACGTGCGGCGGATGCCTTGATGGGAGCCAGTGCGGTACCGCGAGTGAAGATTCGAGATCAGGTCTCTGCGGCGCACAGAATAAGATTTGTCGATCGAAACGAATCAATAGGATTTTTAATTTGTTTATTGCAATGATTCGCTTCGGGCCAAATTATTTCGCCAGCAATGAAGAATGGCGACTTCGTTGAGCCGAGACATCTCGGGGCGCGGGAAAGCACATGGCGAGCGGAGGATCGCCGAATTTGAAACGATGGGGAGTGGCTCGAGGTCATCTCCGCGTTGCTCGACCGCGGGGATCGCTGGGGTTGACGCAGCGCGGCGGCTGGCCGCCGCGCTTGGGCGTCGCGTCAGATGAAGCCTGCGCCTCCATTCACGGCGACGGTTTGCCCGGTGATGAACGCGTTGCGCGCGACCATTACCACTACGTCGGCCACTTCGCTCGCTTTACCCAAACGTCCGACAGGCAGTCTTGCGGCGACGTTCGACTGCTTGAGCGGGCTGGCCATCTCAGTATCGATCGGCCCGGGCGCAACGGCGTTGACCGTAATACCCGCGCTTGCCAGTCGCGAAGCGTAGCCGCGCGTCAGGCCTTCGATCCCGGCCTTCGAAGCGTTGTAGTGGACGCCGACGAGCCCGGCGCCGCGCGCGGCGGCCGACGACATGTTGACGATGCGCCCCCATTGCTTCGCTCGCATGGCTGGAATGACCGCTTGGGTGCACAGAAACACAGACTTCAGATTGACAGCAAGCGTGCGATCGAACTCATCTTCCGTCAATGCGTCGATATCGAGGATCGTTGCCGTGCCGGCATTATTGACAAGAATGTCGATCGGGCCGAGACGTGTCTCGACTTCCTTCACGAGCGCGCGAACGTCATCTTGCTTCGAAACATCCGCGCGTACGGCGATGGCGCGGCCACCCGCACGTTCGATCGCGGCCACTACGTCAGCCGCTTCATCTTCGCGTTGCCGATAATTGATGGCGACATGCGCGCCGGTTTCAGCCAGCGCCAGCGCGACGGCGCGGCCTATCCCGCGCGAGCCGCCGGTGACCAATGCAATACGTCCGTTCAGTTCAGTCGATTGGGCAGGCATGAGGGTGCTCCGTTTGAAGGTGTCGGGTACGAGCAGCAGGGGTGCTGCGGGCGTTTTGGAGCGCTTCAGTTTGCGCGTTTTGCCGAAGATTCGCAGCGAAACGCCCCTCATGCTTTCACGGGGCTTTCTGCGTCGAAGCTGAATCTTGTGCGGCCTGGCGGATTGAGCGTATCGCACGGGCGGTGTATAAACATCGGCGCTATCAGGAGATGCCATGTCGCTCGCCGCACTACCGCTTTCCCGCATTCATCACGTCGCGATTATCTGCTCGGACTACGAGCGTTCACGGCGGTTCTACACCGAGACCCTGGGGTTGGCCGTCATTCGCGAAACATGGCGAGCGGAGCGTCGTTCGTGGAAGCTCGATCTTGCAATTGGCGAATATGGCCAGATCGAATTGTTTTCGTTCCCGGGCGCGCCGCCCAGGCCGTCGTATCCGGAAGCGCAGGGATTGCGCCATCTGGCCTTCGCGACGGACGATCTCGATGCGTGCGTCACGGCGCTTGGCGTGGCAGGTGTCGCGGTGGAGCCGGTCAGGCTCGATGAGCTGACCGGCAAGCGCTTCGTGTTCTTCAGCGATCCCGATGGTCTGCCGCTCGAACTTTATGAAGGCTAGCTCAGCGCCGGCTCGCCGATCGTTCGTACTCCTGCGTATCGAGTAACACACCGCCCGCCGCGGCGAAAAGGACGATCATGATCGTCCCGACGATCCACGAGAAGTACCATGCGCCATAGTTGCCTACGATGACACCGATCACGATAGCCGCGACGACGGCGGCGAGCATGACGGCGAACTGCAAAAGCGTCTTCATTTGTTACTCCATTGCTCCATTAATAGGCGTGCGGATCGGCTTCGACGTGCTCCGCCTTGACCTTGCCGCGCATGACGTAAAAGGCCCAACTCGTATAAGCGAGAATGGCCGGCACGAAAATAGCGGTCCAGCCCGCCATCCAGATCAGCGTGTGGCGGCTCGACACCGAGTTCCATAGCGTGAGGCTTTGCGAGGGATGGCTCGATGACGGCATGAGAAACGGAAACATGCCGACACCCACAGTACCGATCACGCCGATCCACGCGAGCGCGCCGCACCACCAGGCGAGCGTGGTACGGCGCGCGCGCAGCGCAACGAAGCCCAGCGCCATGCCGAAGTAGGCGAGCGATGGCACGAGCCAAAGCACAGGCATCGCGCGATAATTGTCGAGCCATCCCCCGTCGACGAGAACGACGGTTTGTTGCAGCGGCGTTTGGGCAAGCCCCGGTGCCGGCGCGTGCGCGATCCGATAGCCGCTCAGGCGAGTCATCCAGAACCCGCCTATCGTGAACAACACGAACGCTATCGCTATCCCGACCGTGGCCGCGCGGCGCGCGCGGTCTTGCAGCGCTCCACTCTCCGAGCGCCCCGTGAGCATCACGCCGCCCATAAAGATGGCGAGCGAGAGAGAAAGCGCGCCGCACATGAGCGCGAACGGATTGAGCAGCGAGACAAAACTGCCTGTGTAGTACGAGGTGAGATCCCAGTTGAAATGAAACGGCACACCTTGCAGCATGTTGCCGACGCCCGCGCCGTAGACGATCATCGGGATGGTGCCGCTCACGACGAGCGTCCAGTCCCATAGATTGCGCCAGGCAGCCGTTGGCAGCTTGCTGCGGTATTCGAAGCCTAGCGGCCGCATGATCATCGTCCAGAGCAGTAACAGCATGACGATGTAAAGGCCGGAGAACGCGGTTGCATAGATGAGTGGAAATGCGGCGAAGATCGCCCCGCCGCCGAGAACGAACCAGACCTGGTTGCCGTCCCAGTGCGGCGCGATGATATTGAGCGCGATGCGCCGCTCCGTGTCGCTGCGGCCGACATAGCGCAATAACGCACCCACGCCCATGTCCATGCCGACCATGATGCCGAGGCCCATCAGCAACACGCCGAGCAGCAGCCACCAAAGCACCTTGAAGACAAAATAAAGTTCCATCTCCGAATCCCTTTTACAGTGCCGGCGCCGCGGTTTCAGCCGCGCCGGCTCGCGTTGCCGGCGGCTCGATGAGTGCCGGGGCTGCGTCCCCGCCATGCGTTTCGTCCGGCCCTTTGCGGATCGCTCTGACCATGAGGTACATCTCGATGACGATGAATATCGAATAGAGCAGCAAGAAGCCGGCGAGCGAGAAGATCATGTATCCGACGCTGTGGCTCGACGCCGACATCCAGGTCGGCAGCACGCCGTAGATCGACCACGGTTGGCGCCCGACTTCGGCGGTGATCCAGCCTGTCTCGCAGGCAATGAACGGAACCGGGATCATCCACGGCGCGAGCTTGAGGAACCTGCGTCGACGATGTACGTCGCCGCGCAGCGACAAGATGACGGCGATCACGAAGTAGACGAGCATCAGCAGGCCGCAGGCCACCATGATGCGGAACATCCAGAACATCAGGAATACATTCGGCACCGTATCCTTCGAGGCTTTGACGATGTCGGCCTCAGTCGCCTTCTCGACGTCCTGATCGGCCGCATAGCGCTTGACGAGAAAGCCGTAGCCCAGATCCGCCTTATGTGCCTCGAATTCGCCAAGCGCGGCGGCGTTCGTTGGATCGGCGCTCAAAACTTTCAGCGCGGCGACAGCCGGAATGCCGTTTCTGATTCGTTTCACCGCATCGGCTTCGATCCGGTCCACCCCCGGCACCGTCGTATCGAATGTATGCGTGAGAAGCGGTGTGAGCACATAAGGGATTTGAAGACTCCAGGCGTTGCGGCGCTCGCCGTTCAGCGGCCATGCCGCAACGTTGAACGGAGCGGGCGCGGGCTCGGTTTGCCACAGCGCTTCCATGGCCGCGAGCTTCGATGGCTGAGCGTGTCCGCCGACGAAACCGAGCGCGTCGCCGAGCGTAATGACGCCGGCCACCGACAGCACGCCGAACAGACTCGCCATCCGGAACGAGCGCTTCGCAAGTTCCAGATGCCGGCCGCGCAGCATGTAAAAGGCGCTGATGCCCGTCACGAAGATGGCGGCGGTCACATAGCCGGCAATGCTCGTATGGACGAATTTCGTTTGCGCGTCTTCGCTGAAGATCAACGCGCTGAAGCTTTGGAGCTCCATACGCATGGTCACCGGATTGAAGACGGCGCCTTGCGGGTTCTGCATGAAGCCGTTGGCGACGAGGATCCACAGCGCGGACAGATTGGAGCCGAGCGCGACGAGATAGGTGACGGCGAGATGCTTGCCCTTCGAAAGACGCTCCCAGCCGAAGGCCATGAGCCCGACGAACGTCGATTCCATGAAGAACGCCATCAGGCCTTCGATGGCGAGCGGTGCCCCGAAAATGTCGCCGACAAAGCCCGAGTAGAACGACCAGTTGGTGCCGAACTCGAACTCCATCGTGAGACCGGTCGCTACGCCTAGCGCGAAATTGATCAGAAAAAGCTTGCTCCAGAACTGCGTGATCTCGCGATAGATCGACTTTCCGGTGATGACGTAGACGGTCTCCATGACCGCCAGCAGAAAAGACAGTCCCAACGTGAGCGGGACGAACAGAAAGTGGTAGAGCGCCGTCGCGGCGAACTGAAGCCGCGAGAGCTCGACCACGGTGTCGCTGATCATGTGAAGCTCCGGTGATAGGTATTGCCGAATCGTGCGTGATGAAACATCGCCGCGAGCGCGCCGACGCAACACGTTCGATTGAATCGATTTTAATTAAGCAGTGCGCGATTTATTGCGGCATACCGTCGCAAGATGCACGTAGTCATGCGGCTTTCCGGGTATCGATGCGAACGGGCGTCGCCTCGCTCAGGCACGGCTCTGTTAAGGTGCGTGCAGGTACGGTTGCATCGGCATGGGTGCGGGTGCGACATCGTGCCGCGATGTTGTGTTGACGTTCGAGCTTGAAGAGCATGAGCCCCGATTCTCAGTTGAAAAAGACCCTGGACGCCTGGCTTGCGCGACGCGCGGGCGATATCCGTGCCCCGCTGCGGATGTCGATTGCAATGGGACTGGTGGCGGGGCTGGCAGTGATTGTGCAGGCGGCGTTGCTGGCATGGGTTGTCGACGCCGTGATCGTTCGCGGCGCCACGCTGCCGAGCGTATGGCCAGCGCTTGTGGCCATGCTGCCCGCGGTTGGTTTGCGCTTCGTCGCCGTACAGGCTGCCCAGCGATATGCGTTCGCCGGCGCGGCAACGCTGCGCATCGCGTTGCGTGGCGAGCTCATCCGCAAGATCCAGGCGCTCGGCCCCGCATGGCTCGCCAACGAGTCGAGCGGTGCGTTATCCACGCATCTCGTGGCAGGTGTCGACGCGCTCGAAGGCTACTACGCGCGCTGGCTGCCGCAGCGCGCGTTGAGTGCGCTGTTGCCGCTTGCGTTCGTCGCCGTGATTTTCCCTGTCGATCGGGTTTCCGGCCTGGTGCTCGTGTTGACCGCACCACTCATCCCGCTTTTCATGGCGCTGCTCGGCAAGGATGCCGTTGCGGCGAACCAGCGGCAATGGCGTCGGCTCGCACGGTTGAGCGCACGGCTGCTCGATACGCTCGCGGGTCTTGCGACGCTCAAGCGTTTCAATGCTAGTCGGCGTGAAGCCGAGATCGTCGCCCGCGTGTCGGAGTCGTATCGGGTGAGCACGATGGAGGTCCTGCGTATCGCGTTTTTGTCCTCCGTGGCGCTCGAATTTCTGTCGACGGTCAGCATCGCGATGGTCGCCGTGCTGATCGGCTTCAATCTGCTCTATGCGAAGGTGCATTTCCAGCCCGCGTTCTTCGTGTTGCTGCTTGCGCCGGAGTTTTATCTGCCGTTGCGCACCCTTGGCACGCACTATCACGCGCGCATAGAGGCCATTGCGGCAGCGGAACGTATAGCTGATATTCTTGCGGCGCCGCTGCCGTCGCACCCCGCTCAGCGGGCCATGCTGCCGCAATCGCAGCCCTGCCGGATTCGCTTCGAATCGGTATCGTTCGCGCACGCCGAAGGTTGTGCCGCGCTGGACGCTCTCAGCTTCGTGGCCGCGCCCGGCGCGGTGACGGCGTTGGTCGGGCCGAGCGGAGCGGGTAAGAGCACGGCGCTCAATCTGCTGCTGGGCTTCGCGTCGCCGCAAGCTGGTTCGATCTCGATCGAAGGTATGGATCTGTCAGCCATCGACGAAGCGAGCTGGCTCGCGAACGTGGCGTGGGTACCGCAGCGTGCTCATCTCTTTGCGGGCACCGTGCTCGAGAATCTGCGGCTCGCTTCGCCCGACGCCTCGTTCGCGCGCGTGCGCGAGGCCGCCGAGCTTGCTGATGCGGATGAATTCATCGCGGCGTTGCCAGCCGGGTACGACACGCTTGTCGGCGAGCGGGGCATCGGCTTGTCGGGTGGCCAGATTCAACGTCTCGCGCTGGCGCGCGCATTTCTCAAGGATGCGTCCGTGGTGCTGCTCGACGAACCGACCGCGCACCTGGACGCGCGTACGCAGGAACGCATTCATGCCGGGATCGAACGGCTTGCGCGCGGCCGAACGGTGTTGCTTGCGGCCCATCGGCCCGCAACCGCGCGGCTGGCAACGCATATCGTCGTAATCGATCGCGGGCGGGCGGTCGAAAGTGGATCGCACGACGAGTTGATGTCCCGCGACGGCCTTTATCGCCGCATGGTGGGCGCCTACGATAGGCAGACGCAAGCGGTTCCGGGAGATGTGTCATGAGTGGCGCGCAGCGTCCTCATTCCCGGGGCTCCCGTTGTTGGCTTCGGCGCGACCCCGCGTGCGCGACCCATGACGCGCGCGCCGACTTCATCCGCCTCGTCCTGCTTTTTCGTCCGTACTGGAAGCGGATGGCGCTCGGTGCGGCTGTCTCGCTCGTTACCTTGCTTGCCAATGTCGCGTTGATGGCCATCTCTGGCTGGTTTATCGCATCGATGGCGCTCTCGGGTATCGCGCGCACAGCCTTCGACTATTTCACCCCCGCGGCGACGATCCGCGCCTGCGCTATCGTTCGTACGCTCGGGCGTTACATCGAGCGGCTCGTCACTCACGATGCCACCTTGCGGCTGCTTGCCCAACTTCGCGTCTGGTTCTACTTGCGCGTCGAACCGCTTGCGCCGGCGCGATTGGCCGATCTGCGCAGCGCCGATCTACTGAGTCGCATTCAGTCCGATATCGATAGCCTCGATCACGTCTATCTGCGTGTCTTGCTGCCGATTATCGTGGGCGGGGCTGGTGCGGTAATCCTGGTTGCGGCCGCGGCCTGGTTCAGCCTGCCTGCGGCAATCGTACTGCTCGTGTCGCTGCTCTTTGCCGGCGTCATCTTGCCGGCCTATCTGCTCGCGCGCGCGAGTGAGCCGTCGCGAGCGAGCGTGGCACTGCGCGCGCAGATGCGCGAGACTGCCATCGACACAATGCAGGGTCTGGCTGAACTGCGTGTCTACGGCGGTGCGGCGTCCTATGCTCAGCGCATCGATGCACTGTCCGCGGAGCTTGCCGACAAACAGGCGGCGGTCAGCCGGCTCGACGGGCTTTCGCAGGCGACGCTCGTCGTCGCTGCATCGCTCGCCATGTGGGCGACGCTCGTACTCGTCGTTCCAGCGGTGAGCCGCGGTGCATTGCCACCGGCCGATTTGGCCATGCTGGCGCTACTGGTGTTGGCTAGCTTCGAAGCGGTAATGCCGTTACCGCTGGCCATGCAGATGCTCGGCGAAAGTCTTGCGGCGGCCCGGCGCATTTTTTCGCTTGTCGATGCGACGCCCGCGGTCACCGAGCCCGGTGCGCCGTGCATGCCGCGCGGCACCGCGCTCGCGTTGGAGGGCGTTTTCATGCGCTATCGTGATGAGGGTGAATGGGCGCTGCGCGGTGTGTCGTTCGAGTTGCCCGAGTGCGGCCGCGTCGCGCTGGTCGGGGCAAGCGGTGCCGGAAAATCGAGCCTCGTCAACGTGCTGCTGCGCTTTTGGGACTATCAGGCGGGCACCATTCGCCTCGGCGATGCCGAGTTGCGCGAGTGCGCGAGCGAGGCCGTGCGCGCGCGCATTGCCGTCGTTTCGCAAGACACTTATTTGTTCAATGCAACCATCCGCGACAACCTGCTGATCGCACGTCCCGACGCCGATCAAGCCGCGCTCGAAGCGGCATGCCGCGGCGCGCAGCTGCACGACTTCATCGCGGGCCTGCCGCATGGCTACGACACCGAGGTGGGCGAGGCCGGCGCGCGATTGTCGGGCGGGCAGGCACGCCGTCTCGCGATTGCGCGTGCGCTGCTGCTCGATGCGCCATTCCTCATTCTGGACGAGCCGACCGAGGGTCTCGACAGCATCACCGAGCAGGCGTTGCTGCGTACTGTCATGACGTTGATGGAAGGACGCAGCGTGCTCTTGATCACGCATCGGCTGTCGGTGCTGACGGAGCTTGTGGACGAGGTGCTCGTCATGGACGCGGGCCGCATCGTCGAACGCGGTGTGCCCGAGCGGCTCGCGCGTGAACAGGGGCCGTTTTCCGAGCTGTGGCAATGCGATTCGCGTGAATGCGCCGACGCGGGCACAGCTTACCGTTGAGTCACTTCGTCTGCGCGGATTGCGGTTCGTTTTCGCACCGATCGGCGCGAGTGGCATCGGGCATCGTATGCGCTTCGACAACAATGCATGACAATGCTGAGAGGCTTGCATGATTTCCGGTGCCGAGGGTATGGGTCCGTCTGGCGGAGCGCACCGTCCGAGCGACGACCGCGCGGGTGGCCAAGAAGGTAGCGATGCGCCGCCGCTCCAACCTATGCCGCGGCCGACGGGTCGATTTCCTGGACTCGACGTGCCCTTCGCGAAGGGCGCGGCAGGCGGAAGTCCTGCCACCCCGGTGCGCCGCAGGACGATCACTCCTTCGCAAGATGGCGTAGCAGAGGCCACCTCCGCTCAGGAGGTGTTTCTTGAGCGGATTCGCTGTGTCCCGCGCGCATCCGTTGTCGTACCTTCGCTGTTCACGCAGTTCAATGTACCGCCCGAAGTGATCCAGCGTTTTGCCGGTGCCTATGCGGATGAGGTGCAACCAACGCGTGATAAGACTGTCGCCCGTCGTCGTTATGCCACGCTCGCCGAACTTGCCGAATCTTCAGGCCTCAACCGGCATCTCGGTTTTCGCTATGGAGTCCTGAATATCAGCCTGGATTTCGACGAGGAGTCCGACGCATACGTGGAGGCATGCAGCGCGCGGCTCAACAATCGTTCGCAATTTCTCGTCGGCCACGGCAACGGCGCTCATCAAACGGGCAACCAGATTCCTGTCGACCTGGATTGCATCGATGAGCTCCCGGCCCGATGCGAGGACATCGTCCGTCGAGTGGGAATCACTCAGTTCGTCGCGCACGGTACGCAGCATCGTGTCAACGCAGAAGGGATGGCGGAGGTCTTCTACGGTGCAACCGAATCTGAACGCAAGCAGTGGGTCGCTGCCGCCAATCCTTTTATCGTCGGGCTCAAGGACTTTGCCGTCATGCCTGCGACCACGCCGCCCGGACGCATCATCGACGACGCGTTTATCGATGAACAATCCGCAGCCGGCGATCTCGATGTGCTGTTCAATCTCTATTACGCGGGATTTGCGGAAATCCCCTCCGTTGCGGAAGGTGGTATAGGCATGCCCGCCCGCAATGGCAGCCGCTTCAATCCGCATTCGACGTACGGCAAACTGTGGGAGCCACCGTCGGCTACGCGGCAGGCGGGCAACGGTTTTCCGGTTCCGAATCTGCCGCCCGCGCATGAGGGCGGGGGTACGGTCCGGTACGTGTCGGTCTATGAAATGGGGCCGAACGGTACCGTCGTCGGCGAGCCGTTGCTACGAATCGAGTTGCCGCGCCCGTAGGCCTTGACGCCGGCTTCCGCCAGCGTCAAGCAGCCGGTGTGGCGGCGGTGTCGCCGGCCTCGGCGGCACACTGCACCATGACCCGGTTACGCCCCGCCACCTTGGCTTCGTAGAGCATCCGGTCGGCTTGCTTGAAAAGCCTCTCGAGCTCGGTGGCCGGTCCTTTGGCTACAGCAATGCCGAAGCTCGCGGTCATCTGGCAGCGCGTGCCCGAATCGGTGTCGACGCCGGCACGGGCGATGTCTTGCCGCATGCGTTCGGCGAGTTCGCGCGCGGCCGCGGTGCTTTGCACGCGCGTCATGACAGCGAATTCTTCTCCCCCGATGCGCGCGACGATGTCCGAAGGGGCAAAGTGGCTTTGGCAGAGCCGCGCTACCATGCGTAGCGCCTCGTCCCCGGCGGCGTGACCGTAGGTGTCGTTGACGCGCTTGAAATAGTCGATATCGAACATGATCAGCGCGATGTATGACGATGGATCGTGGGCCTGCCGGCACAAGGCGCGGGCGCGCCCTTCAAAGGCGCGCCGGTTCAAAAGCCGCGTCAGTGGATCGGTCTCGGCCATCGTCGCGAGCTCTTCGATCAGGCGTGCGCGATCGGTTTCGAGCCGAGCGCGTTCGATACTGTTTTCCTTCAGTACGCGTAACGCGTCGAACATCACGCGGATATCCGCGCGGCTGAACGAAGACGGCACCTGATGATCGAAGTCTCCGGCCGCAATTGCCTGGATAGCCACAGTGGCCTCGGCGAAAGGGCTCACTACATCGCGCCTGAAGCCGAGGATCAGCAGGCCCAGCGCGACGAGCAGCAATGCTTCGCCCCCCGCGGTGGTGACTGCCGCCACGAGTGCGGCGTGGCGATTCCGTTGCAACTCGGCCTCCGCTTGGTCGAGGACGGCATCGCGAAACCCGACGATCGGCTTCATCGTCGGCACATAATCCTCCGCGAAGCGTCCCGTGGAGATGCCGGCGCCGCCCTGACGTTCGGCGAGCGCCTGAACGGAGGCGACGTAGCGCAGGCCGTCGCCGAAATACCGGTTGTTGACGGCTGCGAACGCTTCCCCGCTCAGGAACGGATGTTCGATCATGCGCGCGTCGATGAGGGCGCGTAACTGATCGATACGACCGTGCGTGTGCGCGATCGCGAGCTTCTCGTCGATCGTCAACTGACGCCGCATGGCCAGCGCGCTCGTGAAGCGCGAGCCAAGCCGGCCGGCATGTTCGCGCAGATCGGCGGCCAGACGCGCGATGATGAGGCAGTTGAGCGTATTCGGATCGCCATGCGCGACAGCGGACGTCTGCGAGACGGCCACGGGCCCGAAGCCGTCGACGATCGAGAACATGTGCTCGAGGGCACTGACCAGCGCGCGATCGTCGCGCTGCGCGCGCGGTATGGCCGCGAGACGATCGACTTGCACGCGGGCGGCGCTCAGGTCGCTTTTGAGTTGCCGCACGATCGCGTAGTCGTCGGCGCAGCTGGCGCACCGCTCCGGGCTCAGCGTATCGAGCAGCCGGGCAAGCCGTTCGTCGCTTTCGATGCGGGCGCGCTTGAGCAGGATCGTGCGAGTGGCGGGGATGGGCAGATCTTCGCCGAGCACGCCGTTCATCGGCCCGCGCTCGGCGGAGATTTTTTCCATCGCAATGAGCGTGGCGTCGAATGAACTGAAGCGACGCACCGCTTCGTTGGCGCCTTGGAACGCCATCCATTCGTGCTTGAGCAGCAGATACGAGAGCAGGAAAACGGGCACGAGCGCACAGGCGACGCCGATATTGAAGCGCCGGCCCATTGACATCCGGGAATGTGATTTATCTTTCATGACGCGTTTGTGCCGGCCACGCTTGGGCGTGGTGGGCTGGACCTTGCTCCCGATAAGGATCGAAACCGGTCGGCACGCGTCACATGCGGCCGTTTGCCGTTCGCCGAAAGGGCGTATCTGGCTATCGGCAGGCGAGTGTCAAATCTTTATATCGGATCGCGGCGGGCCCGCGTGGGAGGTGCTAGGTGAAAACACGTAGGCCCCGCTCATACCCGGGGGCGGGGCTTTATGCCGAAGGTCGCCGTGAAAGCGCGGCCCCCGGCGCCCTGCGTTTGTCAATGAAGCGTGCCAAAGACCACGTTTGCGCCTTCTGCGGGCGTCAGGCCGAAGCGAAAGAACCCTTCCAGTCGTTCGGCCATCGCATTGTCGAGTTCGTAGGGAGGCTCGACATAGCCGCTTTTCAATGCCGATTGATACCAGTCGGTGATCCACTGACGCAATTCGCGCTCCTCGGGCGGCAATTCCCAAGCGTCGTAGCTGCTGCTGGCGTAGGACGTGTTCATGTCGTGGCTCCCATTTCTGTTCGAGTGGTAGTGCGGCGCACAGGATTCCCCGCGCGGGCGGCGCAACCGATAGAAATCGTTTTTGCCGCTCAGGGAACCATGCTACGCGTATGCGCTCGGTTGTTCGATAGGCGCAGGCGGATTGTCGAGTAAGGATAGGTTGTCGGGTATGTAGGGATTTTCTGGCATGCGAGCGGTGGCGGCCCGACGCGACGGCATCGCGTTTTTCGCCGACTTCTGATGCGAGCAGGCGCTGCGCCGCGCGTGCGTTCTCAATTCGACGCGAAACTTTGCGCGAGCCACTCGCGCATCATCGCGTAGGACCGCGCCGCAGCCTTCGCGTCATAGCGGCACACGCCGGTGGGGCTCGTGGCCTCCGTTTCGGTGAAGCAGTGAACCGCATGTCCGATCTCGACGAACTCCCAGTCAGCCGGGCTTCGTTTCATGGCTTCCGTGAATTTGGGCGCGTCGGGCATCGTCAGTGCGTCGTCGGCTCCATTCATGGCGAGCACGCGTGCCTTGATGTTTCGCGTGAGCGCCGGGTCGTCCGTGCTCAGGTCGCCGTGAAAGGCGACCACGGCTTTCGCGGGTGCGCCACTGCGCGCGAGGTCCAGCACGACCGCACCGCCGAAACAAAAGCCGATGGCGGCAAGCCGCGCGCGGTCGATCGGCGCCTCGCCTGTCGCCGCCTCGAGCTGCTCGAACGCTTTGCCGATGCGCTTGCGCATCATGGCCCGGCCCTTGTAGAGCGGCGTGACGGCGGCCTTCGCTGCGTCGTCTCCCTTGGGGCGGGTCCCTTTACCGTACATGTCGGTGAGCAGGATGACGTAGTCCTTGCCGGCGATCCGCTTTGCCTTCTCGATGGCGATCTCGTTGACGCCAAACCAATTCGGCACCATGACGAGGCCTGGGCGCTTCGTCGTGGATTCATCGTCATAGACGAGCCGGCTATCGAAGGTCGTACCGTCGAGCGTCCACTCGATGGGTTTGACGACCATCTTCGCGAGCGCGGGCGTTGCGATGAGAGCGGCCAGCAAGACGGGAACGAGGCGCGGCAGTCGCATTTCAGTATCCTTTCGGCGTGTTGGACGGGCGGTGGAATGCTTCGACCCGGCGCGCGGGCCGCTGACTGAGCCAGATGCTGCCGACGACCAGCGCGATACCTGCGATCTGCGCCACATTCAGCGTCTGACCCAGAAGCGTCCATCCTAGCAGCACCGCCGTCAACGGGCTCAGAAAGAGCAGCGGCGATACCACCGCCGAGTCGAGCCGCGCGATCCCTCGGAACCATAGGGCGTACGTCAACGCGGCACCGATCAATCCGAGCCAGACGAAGCCGAACAGGTTGGCTGCCGTAGGGGCCGGGATTGCCGGCTCCGCGATGAAAACCACGGGGAACAGCAGCAGCCCGCCCGCCGTCAGTTGCCATGCGGTGAACGTGAGCAGCGAGACGGGCGGCTGCCACTTGCGGGCCAGCACGTTGCCGATGGCCATCGAGGCCGCGCCGATAAGACCCGCCGCCACGCCCACCGCATCGAGCCTGGCGTGCGGCGTCAGCACGAGCAATGCAACGCCCCCGATGCCTACCAGCGCGGCGAGAATCGACGCGGGCCGTAGCGGGCTCGCCAGCAGCAATGTGGCGAGAAACACGGCGAAAAGTGGCTGGACGGCGGCCACAGTCGCGGCGATTCCGCCGGGAAGCCGATAGGCCGCGACGAACAACATGCTCAAAAAGATCGAGATGTTGAGCGCGCCGAGAACGAACGAGCGAAACCACCAGATGCCGGTCGGAAGCCGCCGCACGATCGCGAGCAACAGCAATCCGGCGGGTAGCGCGCGCAGCATGGCGACCGTCATTGGCGTGAAGTTCGGCAGGAATGTGGTCGAGACGATGTAGGTACTGCCCCAGACGGCCGGCGCGATTGCCGTGAGCAGCAGGTCGGAGGCGCGCGTGTTCATGCGATTTCCAGGACTTCGGAGAAAGGGCGGCGGGGCTTTTGCGGCCAATTGCCCGGTGCGGCGCGACCGATGGGAAGCAGCATCACGGGTATCTCGTGCTCGTCGAGCTCGAATCGGTGTGCCACGCCCTCGGCATCGAATCCGACCATCGGGCTCGTGACCCAGCCCAGCGCCGCGGCCGCAAACATCATTGTTGCGGCACCGAGCGTTGCCGAGCGAATGGCCTCGTCACGCGCGGCGCGAGGGTCGGCATAGTGCGCGCGGGCGCCTTCTTGCCACCCGAGCGCCGTACGCGCGCTCATATATCCTGTGTCGACGAAACGCCGAAGCCGTTCGGGGATGGTCGAGGCATCCGGCAACAGGCCACAGACGATGAACGTGACGGCGGCGTCGGCCACTTTCGCCTGACCATGAGCGAGACCACGCAGTTCGGCTTTCGCCCGCGGCGTCTTCACGGCGATGAAGCGCCAGTTCTGAAGGTTGTAAGCGCTTGGGGCGCGTGTTGCGAGGCGCACGAGTTCAGCGATCTCGGTGTCGGCCAATGTGTGCGATGCATCGAAGAGATTAGCGGAAATGCGCTGCTCGATGAGCGCTATCGCAGGGTGGGTCATCATTCCGTTCCTCGCTGAATGGGGGGTCTTCCCGAAGCGTACGGAATTCACCGGTGGATGATAATGGGAGCGCAAGGAAAAATATCTATTACCCAGAGTGAAGGATAAATGGATCGCTACACTGCTTTGCAGGTATTTCGCCATGTCGCGGAGCTGGGCAGCTTTGCCGAGGCTGCGCGCCGGCTCGGCCTGTCGGCTGCGGCGATCAGCAAGAACATCGCCGAATTGGAGTCGCATGTGGGCGTGCGGCTCGTCAATCGGACAACGCGGCGAATGTCGCTGAGCGAAGAAGGCCGGATCTATCTCGAGCATGTCAGTCGCGGACTCGACGCGTTGGCCGAGGCGGATACCGTGCTGTCGCCGGTCAAATCGGCTCCGAGCGGCACGCTGCGCGTCACCGCGCCCATGACGGTGACATTGACGCGTCTTTCCACGGCGATTCCCCGCTTCCTGTCGCGCTATCCGGACGTGAAGCTCGATCTGCACCTCGACGACCGGCGCGTCGATATCGTGCGGGAAGGGTTCGACCTTGCCATTCGCGGCAGCGACAATCTGGAGGACTCCAGCCTCGTCGCCAGACGGCTGGCGGTAATGCCCCATGTGCTGTGTGCCGCGCCGTCCTATTTCGATGCGCATGGCAAGCCGAGCGTGCCGGCCGATCTCAAGGCGCTCGATTGCGTTCGGTTCAGCCTGTCGGGGCATGCCGATGTCTGGGAATTCAGGAAAGGCGAGCGCCTCGAAAAGATTACCGTCGATGCGCGCTATTCGGTCGGGTCGAGCCTTGCCGTTCGCGACGCGCTGCGTGCGGGGTTCGGGGTCAGTCTGATGCCTTATCCCTATGTCGAAGACGATCTGAGGCAAGGGCGGCTGCACGCTGCGCTGCAAGACTGGCGCGCAGTGGATACGACGCTCTACGCCGTTTATTCGTCTCGGCAACACGTTGCGCCGAAAGTCCGTGCTTTCCTCGCATTCCTCGTCGAGACCTTCGGCTCAACAGGGGACGGCACGGGCGGCGAATCGCCGATATAAACCCGGTCGACCGCCTGTTTCGTCCATCATCCCTCGCTGGCCGCGCGCGCCGCGCCGCTTCGCTACACGAAGCCGTAGTCCTCTTCTCGCGACATGCACCTTTTCCCGATTTTCGATGCGTCCGGACGACGTTGACGCCGGTATCGTTTCCGGGCGTCCGTGCTGCGGTCCAAGCCCCATCGTTGCGCAGGGAACGTTGCGAGGCCGCGCCGCAACACGCGTTCGAAACTCCCGTCGCGCGAGGACTTCATGGCGAGCGGTCCGGATCTTCCGTTGTGTTTTTCCGAGCCCCCGGGCCCTCGGCTGGGCGCGTCGGTACCCCACTGGCCAAGCGATTGCGACGAGTTGGCGATCGCGCCGAAATATGGCGAAACGGCGGATGAAACGGCACTTTCCAAGCAAAGCGTGGAGCTGATGTTCGAGCTTTGTCTGCAGCACGGAGTCGAACCTGTCGTTCGTTCCCATCCTCCTTCATTCAGTGCGGCGCAAAAGCAACGTATCGTCGCGCCGGCCGAAGTGCAAAAAACCGTGACGGTGCGCCTGGCCGATGCCACGCTGCTTTGCACAGCCGTCGGCGATCCATTGCTGAGCCGCGAGCTCATGCGCGAGGTGGCCGAGCGGCTCGGGCTCGCGCGCGCGAGCGTCAAGCGGCTGCATATCAATCCCCCGAGCTGCAATCCCTTGATCGAGTTCGGGATGGCGCCCGGGATGGTGTCGCCTTGGTTGCGTCCCGGGCACGCCACATCGTTGCGCGCCGTCGTGCTGACCGACGTAGCGCCGTCCCGCGCGACCGACGACATTCCCGTGGCGCTTTCCTTGTCCCTGCGGCAAAGCCTTTTCGTTCCCGCGCGCATTGTGCCCGCGATGCTGAGGGACTATGCGGCGCGCGCCTATCCCCACGTCGCGTGGATCGATCTTCGGCGCGAAACGGCGGTCCTGTGAGACGATCGAACGCATGCGGTCGCGCGGCCACATGAGGCTGCGCGCGATTATCGGCTGATCGATCGAGAGCCCGAGCGCGACGCGGCGATCATCGTCCCGGAGCGAGGCACGCGTCTTGCGCGTCAGTCGGATATCAACCGATCGATGGGAGAGCTGCCATGCCTGAGAAGAAAACCCTCTCGCGTGCACGCGCTGACAAGCGCGCGGGCAAAGCGCCGAGCACGCAGGCCGGCGAATTCGTCAAGGAAGAGATCGACCATGTGCGCGCCGGCAAGCATGGCGTGAAGTCGACGAAGCAAGCGATAGCCATCGGACTGTCGAAGGCCCGTCGGGCCGGCGTGGACCTGAAGGCGCCGAAGAAGGGGGCCGCGAGCGAGTCGACGCGCAAGAAGGCCGAGAAAGACCGCGAGGCGGGGCAGACCCCGGCCGCGGCGCGCAAATCGGCCAGCAAGGAAACGACCGCCAAGCGCTCGCGTACGACGACGGCTGTGCTCAAGCACGAGGGCAAAAAGAGCGCGTCACGCGGTGCGCTTTCCACGCAGGCCAAGTCTGCCGCGGCGAAGCGCCCGGCCGCGAGCCGCTCCGCCGCCGCCAAGCAGGCCTCCCGCACCAAGGGTGCGGCAACGCGTTCGGCTGCGGCAAAGAAGGCCGCCGCCACCAAGGGCGCAACCGGCCGTAAGACTGCCGCGAAAAAGGCTGCACATACGCGCGCCGCCCGCGCGCATCATTGAGCTTTCGTCGGGATCGGGGGAATGCTCATGAGACACGATACTGCCTATTCGAAAACGCCGCCGACGCGAGACGAAGTCGATGCCTTCATCGGCCCGACGGTCCTCGAGTTCGGCACGGACTGGTGCGGCTATTGCGAGCGCGCGCAGCCGCTCATCGCACAGTCGCTCGGTCCGCGCGCGCAGGTACGCCATCTGAAGATCGAGGACGGGCCGGGGCGGCCGCTCGGCCGTTCATTCAAGGTGAAGCTCTGGCCCACATTGATTTTTCTGCGCGACGGGACCGAGGTCGCGCGCGTCGTGCGCCCCTCCAATGCGAACGTCATCGATGAGGCCGTGGCGGAAATCGATTGACGGTGGGCGGCCGGCGGAAGACCTCCGCCTCGCCGAGTCGGGTTCGACGCCGACGAGCCCGAACGCGTATCGCTTTGTACCTGATCACCGCGCACGCGGTGCAACGTCCGCCGGTCGTTCCGGTGCGCGGAACCGATAGATGGCGGCGAGGCCTGTGCGCGACGGCATGCGCTCGGCCGGTAGAACGATGACTTCGCCACCTGCGCGCAGGACTTCTTGCGCGACATCGTCGAGCAGCGTATCGACTTCCCGGTGATTGCGGCCGCTCGGCTCGGCCAATCGGTCATCCGCTTCCGTGCGGCCGTTCGCGCGGCCGTCGCTTTCTACCAACAACGCATCCACGCGGCCCTCGTGGGCGGCCTCCAGCGCCTCGCTCGCCATATCGGTCGCGAGCCGTTTCGCCCAGGCCTCGCGGTACTCGGCGACACGCGCGTCGAAATGCGACTCGCAGCGTCGGGCGAGCACCCGCGCGGCGGCAGCGGCGAGCTCCGCCGGTTTCGCGTCGCCCGGATACGCGTCGATACGCTCGTCGAGCAGATGTGGGTTGGACGAGACGCGACGGAAGAGGGCCTGATGCTCGGGCGTCGCGGCAAGGAGCAGCGGCAGTTGCGTCGGCTGCGAATGATGCTCGCATAGGCCGCGCGCGAGCACACGGAAAAAGCGTTCCTCGTCCTCATTGATGACATCGCGTTTCGAGCCGCCGCCGTGATGCGAGGTAGGGCGGGCCCCCCGATTTTCCCCGCCTTTCGCCGCTACGGGACGGTCTTCGCTTGGCGCGGAGGTAGCGGCGACATCGAGCACGCTTTTCGGCACCGCGGGATGCAGTGCGACGGGCTCCATGCGATAGACGTTGCCTTGATAGAGCGCGGCATTGTGCCGCGAGAGAACGAGCAATTGGAACATGTCCGCGAATTGGACTTGCTCGATCAGCGGCTTCAGATAAAAGGTATCGGCGGCAACGGCGCGCTCGGGCAACGGCTGGGCGGTGCGTACGATGTGGAAGAAGCCCGGCGCGCCATAGACGGCCAGGCCCTTGAATGTATGGTCCCAAAAGCCTCGCTCGGCGATGAGCGCGGCGAAGCGGGAGATCATCGGATCGAGCACTTCGCTCGGATAGCGTTCCGACGCGTTTTCTCTCAGGCGCCCGAGCAGGTTCCGATAGCGCAGCACATCCTGCTTGGTGTCGGGAAACGCGCCGTGAACCGGTTGACAGACGGTCAGGCACGGGCCTGGTCGCGGCGAGAGCAGCGTAGCGATGTCGGATTGGCTGCGCGCGTCCATGAATGGCTCCTCAAGCGGTTAGACACGATGGGTTTTTCCGCAACGCGCGTGCCCGGCGAGAGCTTCGCCACGCAGGCGGGCAGGCTCATCGATGCGCGCAAGGCGCGTGCCCCGCCGGGCGAGCTCGAGGTTAGACGCCGTGGGCGCTCTTCGCGAGCTGGAAAGCCGAAACCGCGCCGTCGAGACTCGTCGCTTGAGCTTCGAGCGATCGCGACACATCGGCGGCTTCTTCGACGAGCGCGGCGTTTTGTTGCGTAGCCTCGCCGATCTGGGTGAGGGCGATGGTGACCTGTTCGATGCCGGCCGACCTCGGCGGCCAACACGGGTAAACGGCATGTTGATAGCAAACTTGAGCGGGAAGGGCTTCCGGGCGGGTAGAATCGGCTCCTTGTGCCGAAGGCCGCCCACGAACGCCCCCGAATCCGTAATGACCGATATGCCGCTTTCATCGCCCGATTTGCCCATCGATCCTGCCGCTGCTCACACCAGTCACGAAGTTCCCGAAACGCTGCACGAAGATCGTCTTTGGCGCGACGGGGGCTGGACCGCGCGCGTGATCAAGAACGAGGACGACGATGGTTGGGCTGTCGAAATGATCAAGGATGGCGAGCCGGAACCCGCGCTTGTCGGTCCGTGGACGATGGGCCGCAACAAGAAAGATCCGAAGCCGCTCGACACATCGGCATTCAACACGCTCGTGAAAACGGCTTCGGAGGTGTTGCGCCGGCACGAGCAACAACTGCGCGCGCAGCTGCACAAGCGAGTAACCGTCGCGGCGGCAACGGGCGACGATCAACTCGATATCACGCTCGACATCGTTCCCGATGAAGATGAATCCTACGCGCTGCTGAGCGCATTCGATGCCTTGGGCGAACGGCTTGCGCAGGTGCGGGTGGCGGCCAGTTTCAAGTTGAGCAAGGCGAGCGCCGCGGCCTGGGTCGAAAACGACTTTCGCCGGCCTGGATGAGCGGGGCACTCGTGGAACAACTCGGTCACGCATTTCTCGTCGCGGTGCTGCGCGCGTTTTCGGTCCTTCCTTATCCGCTGGTCGCGAGGCTTGGCAGTGTGCTTGGCACGGTGTTGTATGCGTTACCCAGCCGCCGAAAACATATCGTTTTAGTGAATTTGCGCCTTTGCTTTCCCGAAAAGAGCGAGCGCGAGCACGACGATCTGGCAAAGGCGCATTTTCGGCAGGTTGTCCGCAGCTATCTGGAGCGCGGTATTCAGTGGTTCGGTAGCGCCCGCGCGATCCGGGAAATCGTCCAGATCGACAGCAAGCTCGATCTCGAAGACAAGAATGCGCCGCCGACTATTTTCATGGGATTTCACTTCGTGGGCATCGAGGTCGGCTGCATGCTGTACTCGATGCAGCTGCCTGTCGCGGCGCTGTACACGCGCATGTCGAACACACGCATGTGTGATTTGGCCAAGCGCCAGCGCGGCAGGTTCGGCGCGGAAATGATCGAGCGCTCGACGAGCGCGAGAAGGGTCTTGTCGATCCTGCGCGCCGGCAAGCCCGTGATGCTCGCAGCGGATATGGATCACGGCATCGAGAATTCTGTTTTTGCGCCGTTCTTCGGCGTTCCCGCGTGCACGCTGACCTCGGTCTCACGGTTTGCAAAGCTCGGCAACGCCCGGGTCGTGCCGTTCGTGACGGAAGTGCTGCCGGATTTCAAAGGGTACAAGCTCACTATCTTCGAGCCACTCGACGGTTTTCCCTCCGGAAGCGATATGGACGACGCCTCGCGAATGAACGCCTTCCTCGAGGCGCAGATTCTGCGATTTCCCGATCAGTACTATTGGGTGCATCGGCGCTTCAAGCACCGGCCGCCTGGTGTGCCTGGGGTCTATTGAGCGCGCCGCTCGAGTGGTTGGTTCGCGGAGTTCACCAATACTGCGGGTTTCGGCGGTGGCGGATATGCGATTTCGATATCTTGGAGTCGTATTCAATGTTTGACGCCGCTCGACATGGTCACGCTTTCAGATGCCTCCGAACGAAGCCGAACTTGCCAATGGTCGACGCCGTCCGACGCTGCGTCTGCGCTTGGAGTTCGAGCGCAGGCCCAAGCTGGGCTCAGGCAGCCCGCCCTGGCGCTGCAAGGACTGTTGGAAACGGCACGAATCACCGGTCCGCTTGGATCCGGGGCACGACGGCCGCAACCATCCGAAGCCGCATCGGCTCGTGAGCGCGCGAGTGACGGCGAGCGTCCCGTGGCGTCGCCGGGCGGCCCGCCCGCGCCGCCGCCGATCGACGCTCCGCCGCCCGCCGGCGCTGGCATTCCCGATCCCGATGACGATTCAAACGAAGACGGCCTATCGGGCGTGGATCTGTTTGCGCTGCTCGACGAGTCGCGGCGTACGCTGACCGAATCGCCGCAAGTCGACCCGGAGTTCGAGCGGCGGCTGATCGAGCACATCCGCGAGAACGGCCCCATGACGTGGGCTGAGTTCATGCGTTTTTCGCTTTACGAAGAGGGCGGCTACTACGCCTCGGGCAAGGTCGCGATCGGCGGCGCGGGCGATTTCATGACTGCGCCGGAAGAAAGCCCCTATTTCGGCCGCCTCACCGCGAACCTGATTGCCGATGCCTGGGAGTTGATGGGGCGCCCCGATGAATTCCATATCGTCGAGTTCGGCGCGGGAAATGGCACCTGGGCAAAGGACATCCTCGATCATTTGCGTCGGACTCAGCCGGAACTGCATCGCGTTGTGCGGTACACGATCGAGGAAGTGAGCAAAGGACAGATCGCAAAGCAGCGTGCGACGCTCGAGGGCTACAAGGTCGAATGGGGCGCGTTGCCTTCGGGCGGTGTCAGGGGCATCGTCATTTCGAACGAAGTGCCCGACGCATTTCCTGTCCATCGTGCGATCAAGACAGCTGCGGGCGTGTCCGAGAAGTACGTTGGCGTCGACGAACGCGGCAATCTGATCGAGTCCGAAGGACCGTGCAGCGCTGAGTTGGCTGAGGCGCTCGAGACGTTGGTGTCGCTGCCGGAAGCCGGTGCAAGCCTGCCGTCGGGCGAAACCGTACCTGAGCGCCAGGAGTACACGATCAATCCCGGTGCGATACGGTTGATGGAGCGTATCGGGCAGGCGCTTCATGAAGGTTTCGCGTTGACGATCGATTACGGCGATGCCGATGCGATGCGGACACCGCCTTGGGCTTATTTTTTCAGGCAGCGCGAGGTGGAATGGGCGTACGACTACCCTGGCGGAGTCGACATTACGTCGTCGGTACCGTTCGATCTCATGCTCGAAGCGGGTCTGAGAGTGGGGCTGCGGCCGGGCCATCGTGCGCTGGGGCCGGCGCTCGAGTCGCAGGAGGCCTTTCTAGTGCGCCATGGACTGAACGAGGCCGCTCAGGGCTTGCGCGGCGACGATCTGCACAAGCTGGGGCGCCTGCGTCTTCGATACTCGAGCTTCACGGCGATGCTTCAGCGAAAAGACGAAAGCACCGACGACGATTGGGTTACCGAATCGGCCGAGGACGACGCGCGCACCGACGATACGAGCGTAGCCGCCGGGCCGAATGACATCGGAACCTCCGCGCCAGCTGTGCGCCCGGACACTGCTTCGGCACCGGCTCCGTCGCCGCGCGCCGAGGCGCGCGCGCTTTTGCGCAAGATATCGGAAGCACTTTCGATCAGATCCGACACCATTCCGGCAGTGGTGAGCAGCCGTAGCGATGTCAAGAATGTGGTTCGGGCTGTTTCCGCGCTGATACACGAATTGAGTGCGCCGGATTCGGAATCGAGCGGTCGAATCGACGCGCTGGATGGGGAGGCGCGCGGGTTTGTTGCGCGTGTGATGGACGCGCTGCTGCCCTACGCGCGAGAGGCGGGATTCGAGAGGCGGCCGGGCGAAACGCGCAACGAGCGGGCGATGCGGGTGACACGCGATCTGGATGCAATCCGGAACGTTGTGGACGCATACGACGCGTTGCTCGATGGCCTGACACAGCCGCATCCCATGCTGGCGGTCACCTCGGATGTCGCTACGCAACGCATTGTCGAGAACGTGCGGCGGCGCATGACGGGCGCGTCCGATTACTGTGGCACGCCGGTGCAACGGGAGCGATCGAGACGGGCGCTCGATGGCGCTGCGCTGACGATCTATCGCGATCCGCAATTGGCCAGCCTCGAACCTCGACATCGCGACCCATTGCTTTTGCTCGCGCGGCGATTGATGTCCTTGAGCGTCTGGCTCGCACAACGGACCGACCCGATCGGCGATGCCGATGCGCGGTCATATCGTCGCGATCGCGATGTGCTCGGAGAAGCGCTGGATGCAATCGAAGCTGACATCGAGACGCATCGGCGCGAGATCGAGCGCAGCCGTCGCGAGTTGAGGGCTGGGGAGGAGCGAAGGGTGGTTCGGAACGCCAGCATGCCCCCCGCGACGAGCGAGGAGAGCGGAGGTCTCAATCAAAGGCCCTCAATCGTGCTGGTCAAGCAGAATATTGGCGAGTCCCAGTTCCGCCTGGGGCAGATGATCGCCTTGTTCAACGCGGTGTTTACTGCTGAGCGAAACGGCTTGTCCAATACCGTCGTCTGGGAACGTCTTGCCGAAGCGAGCGAGCATCTGAACGGTGCCACGGAAGCATTGGCGCTCGCCGCGAAGAACCTGAGCGGCGTCCCTGTCGATGTCGAGATCGATGCGGCCACGGAACCGCCCGTGGGAGCGGCCCAGTCGGCGCAATCGTCAGGGCGGGCCATGAGGCCCACACAGCAACTACTATCGCTCCGGCGTCGGCTTGCCAAGTTGAGAGCTGAAGCCGATCGGATCGAGAGCCTCGACGATATCAAGGCGGTAGTCGCTCAAGTACCCGCGATATCGCGGGATATGGATCGGTGCATTTGGAGTCTTTGACATCAGCCGATGCGGGCAAGCACGCTCAACGTGAACGTGACGATAATTGCGCCACCTATGCGCGTGGCGCCACAGATCGTCCGCGGAGGCGCGGCCCATCGGGAAATTACCGCGTGGCGAGGACGTACCGCCCCGAGCGCGCATCGCCATGCCGGATAACCTTGATCGGATTCGTGGCCGTACGGCCAACGGCGTCGGGGCGCTATGATGGGCGACATCAAGGAGCTGCGGCAATGTGCTATTCGGCCCAGATCAAGGCGGATTACAAGCGATTCGTCAGGAGTTTCGGCGCGCGCATCGATCTGCGCGAGTTTGCGCGTTTGTACTGGGAAAGAGAGCAGGGCCGAGCCATCATCATTCCAAAGGCCATTGATGCGATGTTTAACGATCCCGAGGGGGACGACGAGCGACGCATAAAGGCGATGGTCGAGACGTTCAACAAGGCGCAAGCCGCAAAGCTAGAACAAGAGCTTTTCAAGCAGCGCGCTCGTCTAGCTGATGCCGAGCGGTCGCTTCAATCGAAGACGACAAAGGCCGCGACTGAGGGCAAGCGCATCGCGACAAACAAGATCGATGCCTTGTTGCGTAGGCTCGATGATTTGCGGCGAACCGAGCCTTTGGAGCGCGACTCGCGAATCTTTCCGGGTCACTATGGACCGCTCATCGTAATGGAGGGATGCGAGCGCGTTGTGAAGCCGATGAGGTATCAATGTCGCGTGGCCGGAAAGCCGGCTTTCTACGATACGAAGTTCCCGGGAACATACAACGCCCGCCGAGATAATCTCGAGGGCTTTTGGCGGACGCTGTTCGGATACTCGCACGGCCTCTTGATCGCGACGGCGTTCTTTGAAAATGTCAGTAGGGCAGGGCTCGAAAGGCGGGAGCTGTATCCCGGCGAGCGCGACGAGAACGTCGTCTTGGAGTTTCGACCGCGGCCTGCTGAGGACATGTTCGTTGCGTGTCTGTGGTCTCGTTGGCAGGAAAAGGGTCAGCCGGACCTGCTCTCGTTCGCTGCGATTACCGACGAGCCGCCGCCCGAGGTCGCGGCAGTTGGCCATGATCGCTGCATCATTCCGATAAAGCCGGACAACGTCGCAGCATGGCTCAGCCCAGATGCGAGCAATGTCGCGCAGCAGTATGCGATTCTGGATGATCGCGAGCGGCTATATTTTGAGCATTTGATGGCCGCATAACCATCGAGCGAATCGTCCAGCCAATGGCACCTTGCGTGGTCGCCGAGATGCGCTTCTCTGCATCATCTATCGCGAGCAGCGGCAAGTTCTCTAGGCAAGACTTACGCCAATCGGCGATCAACTCTCTTTTGAATCAAAGCACTAGGCTATCCTACTGGTGCCCGGGACCGGAATGGGAAAGTTCGTGCTAGCTAACTCGGAACTTCGCGGAAACGCCACGGGCGTACCCCCGGTCCTAGTGCCGGGCGTCTCTTGCGCCATCCTCATTCGACGTCGGGCAGGTCGGGGCCGAGTTCCGCCTCGATCTGGTCGATCGACGGCAAGCCCGCTTCGAGCGGCGTCGGCACCTGACGCAGAAGCTGATATTCCGCGACGCCCATCGGATTGGTCATCCCGCGCAGCGCGTATTCTGCGACCAGCCGATTCTTCTCTCGACATGGGAGCAAGCCGATCGTCGGCTGATCCTCGGGCCCCTTCAGTTCCGCGTCGACCGCAGACAGATAAAAGTTGAGTTGGCCCGCGTATTCGGGGCGGAAGGGCGTCGCCTTCAATTCGACCACTACGTAGCTGCGCAGCTTCAAGTGATAGAACAACAGATCGATGAAAAATTCGTCGCCACCGACGACGAGTCGATACTGGCGGCCAACGAACGCGAAGCCCGCACCCAGCTCAAGCAGAAAACGCGTGATGTGACGCGTGAGTGCAGTTTCGATATGGCGTTCCTGAGCGTCTTCCGTCAGCCCCAGAAAATCGAACACGTACGGATCCTTCAATGCTTCGCGCGCAAGATCGGATTGCGGCGGTGGCAGCCGCGCGTCAAAATTGGTGATCGCGGCACCGGCACGCGAATAAGCGTGGGTATCGATCTGCATCGCCAGCACGTTGCGCGACCAGCCGTGCTCGAGCGATTGGGCCGCGTACCAATTGCGTGCGCCGGGCTCCTTCAGCTTGTCCAGCAAGGTTACGATATGGGACCAGGGCAATTGTGCAACGGCCTGTTGCACAATTGCGGGCGTCGGCCATGCTTGGGCCAACGCCCGCATGTACTTGAGGTTGCGCGGTGAAAACCCTTGCATGTCAGGAAAGGCCGCCATTTCCGCGACGTCGACCCGATGCGCTGGTAAGGTCATTCACGGGTTCCGTTACTCGTGTTTGGAAAGTTCGCGAGCATATTCGGTCCGCGCCGACCACTGGGTCGACCGAGACGGCGTGATCGAGAGCCGCCGTCTGTTCGCTCGGGGCCGGCGGTTCGCGAGGTGCTTGTGGCGAATTTGCGGAGGGCAATGCTGCACGTCACGTCGATATCCAGTCTCAGTTTGACCGATTACTGCACGGTGTCGGCGAGGTCATATTCGACGGTTCGCAATGCGCGCGCGCCGGAGTATCCAATCAAGTCAAGTCTGTCGGTGTGGGTACGTCGGCTTTTCCCTTGGCGAGGGCGCATTAGTTGCCACACGTTTCCTGGTGCAGCCCCGTATGGTCGTGCATCACAGTCCGGTGGTATTCGGGCTCACCAATCCGTCGCTGCGGCCTAGATACTTCAAACCTGTGGGCGCGTGCAGATGATTAAAAATAACTGTCTGTTCCATCGATTTCCATCGTATCCCAAGCGGTTCCGGTCCCGCAGACAGAGCATCAGTGGGGCTATTGACGAGACGGCATGGTGGTATCTCCTATCGGAGAAGGGCGACAGTGCCCCAGATACCACCAGAAATACCACCGGATACCACTGGCTGTCGAAGGACCAAGCCGGTCCAAAAAAGAACAAAA
>CBJLAJ010000008.1:0-91097 GCA_966421005.1 uncultured Paraburkholderia sp. | reverse complement strand
GTCAGGCGCGCTTCGCGGTCAGCGCGCCAACTCGCGTGATCTGCTCGAGCAGCTCCGCGCCTTCGTCGATCAGGAATCGCTTGAAGGCTTCCGCAACCGGTGGCAAGCGTTTGTTCTTGCGATGCACGACATACCAGTTGAGCATCACCGGGAAGCCCTCCACGTCGAGCACGACGAGATTGCCGACTTGCAACTCCAGGCTGATCGTGTGAGCCGAAAGGAAAGCGATGCCCATGCCGGCGATCACCGCCTGCTTGATCGTCTCCGTACTCTTGATCTCCATCGCAACCTTCGGATGCTCGAGTCTGCCCGCGAGTCCCTCTTGCATCGAATTCCACGTATCCGAGCCGCGCTCGCGCACGATGAACGGCTCCTCGGCCAGCTGCGCCATGGTGATGAAGCGTTTCGACGCGAGCGGATGTGTCGGTGCCGCGACGATGACGTACGGGTGAGGGGCGAACGGCTCGGTCGTGACGTCCATATTGACGGGCGGGCGGACCATGACCGCTAAATCGGTCTGATTCGTCGACAGCTGCTGAAGCAATTCCTCGCGGTTGTGCACGGCAAGGTTGAACGTGACGCCGGAATAACGACGCGTGAATTCGGCGAGCAGACGCGGAAAGAAATAATCGCCCGCGCTGATGACGGCGACATTGAGCGTACCGCCCGAAATACCCTTGAGCTGGCTCATCGCTTCATCCTCCTGCTGGAATTGCTGAAGGATCGTGCGACTGAATTGGAGCATTTCCGTGCCGGCCGGCGTGAGGTAGATTTTCTTGCCGAGCTGCTCGAAAAGAGGCAACCCCGCATGCTCTTCGAGCTGAGCGACCTGCGTGGAGACGGCCGGCTGCGTCAGATGAAGCTCCTCGGCGGCGCGCGAAAAGCTGAGCAGGCGAGCCACCGTTTCGAAGACCTTCAGCTGCCGAAGCGTTGCGTTTCTGATAGTCATGGCCGGCGCATCCATAAGCAAAACTGGATCGTCATCGTAACAAACTTCAGATTTTCCTAACTTAGCAAAGACCCTATACGTCCCCCGTTTTTGTGAAAAAACGCCGCGCGACCATACTAGGGATAACACGGGGCCGGGATTGCCCCGAGCGCGCGGCCAGCTTCGATCACCGCGCGCGAATGGCTTGTCCCGCAAGCCTGGCGCCGCTCCTTCGCCGTCCATAAACGAAACTGAATCGAGACGGTAACAAACTTTGATTATCGGTAATTCATCGCAGCCCCTAGCATCCCCTCTATGCAATCAGCCTTTGTCATCGAACCGAAATCATGCCCAGGGTCCTGCGCCGCACGACAGCGCGCGATGCTGTACCGGGGCCCCGTACGCGCATCGACGAAGTCAGCGGATTGCGTTTTCACTCATCGCACTCATGGGCTAATGCACTCGAATTGGAAAATGATTCATCAATAATGAATTAATTAAGAAGTGCAGGCCTGTCGCGCCTCTCGCTTTTCAATAATTAGATGGATGGAGACGAAGCACATGGACGGAAATGCTGCATTTTGGAAGAGCAGGTGGTCTCAACTGTTCATTGGCATGCTCTGTATGGCACTCGTTGCCAATCTGCAGTACGCATGGACACTCTTCGTCGCGCCGATGCAGGCGAGGCATCATTGGGAGCCTGCGTCGATCCAGCTGGCTTTTTCGATCTTCATTCTGACGGAGACCTGGCTCGTTCCCATCGAAGGCTGGCTCGTCGACCGCTTCGGGCCGCGGCCGGTCGTCGCGGGCGGCGCGATATGCGCGGGCCTCGCGTGGGTCATCTACTCGTTCGCCTCCACACTGCCCGAGCTCTATGCGGCTTCCGTTATTGCGGGTGTCGGAGCCGGTTGCGTCTATGGCACGTGCGTCGGCAATGCGCTCAAGTGGTTCCCCGATCGTCGCGGTTTGGCGGCCGGACTTACGGCGGCGGGCTTCGGCGCGGGTGCGGCGGTCACGGTGATTCCTATTGCCAATATGATTACGCGTTCGGGCTACGAGCACGCGTTCTTCTTCTTTGGGATTCTGCAAGGCGTCTCGATCTTCATCCTCGCCTTGCTGCTCGCCAAGCCGACGCCACGCGCCGCGGCTGCGCCCAAGCGCAAGTTCGCCGTGACGAAAGTCGATTACACGCCTGGCCAAATGGCTCGCACGCCGGTCTTCTGGGCTATCTATATTTCGTTCGTCGCCGTTGCGGCGGGCGGATTGATGGCAACGGCGCAGATCGGGCCGATCGCGAAGGATCTCGGCCTGGCACGCCTGCCGATGACGTTCTTTGGCCTGACGCTGCCGCTGCTGACGATGACGCTTTCGATCGACAACATCTGCAACGGCTTCACGCGGCCGCTGTGCGGATTCGTCTCGGACAAGATCGGCCGCGAAAACACGATGTTCATCGTCTTTATCGGCGAAGGGCTCGCGCTGCTCGGCCTCATGCAGTACGGCACCAATCCGTATGCGTTCATGACGTTCGCGGCGCTCATCTTCCTGTGCTGGGGCGAGATTTTCTCGATCTTCCCTGCAATTTGCGCCGATACGTTCGGCAGCAAGTTCGCCGCGGGCAATGCGGGGCTGCTTTATACAGCTAAAGGTACTGCGTCGCTGCTCGTGCCGCTCGCGTCGATCCTGGCCTCGACTGGCGGATGGAACGCGGTGTTCCTGGTGGCGGCCGCCATCACGATCACGGCGGGGGTGGCTGCGAAGTTCGTCCTCGCCCCGATGCGCTCGCGTTGGATCGAGGCGCAGGGGGACGGTGAGTCATTCGTCGCGGCACCCCGGCCCTCGTCGTCGTCGCTGACGCATTGATTGCAGGTTCGTGGGCGCCTTGCTCGGTTTCGGGCAAGGCGCCCAATGTTTTTGAGCGGTAGATCGCGCGACTTCGGGTCGCGCTTTGTAGCAGGAAGCAGGAAGAAGCATGCTGCTGTGGGCAGGACAGCAATCAAGCCGAAGAAGCCCGGCAGCAGTGTACGAAGGAAGCTTACGAAAAAGGCGGGCCGACGATGGCTCTCGCAGCCAATCGCGACTGTCGAGCAGGCTGCAAAAGTTTTTGATGCAGGCAAGCAAAAACGCCGCGCGATGAACGTGCGGCGTCAAGCGGAAAGATTAGGAGTACTGATGACTACCGGATCAGGCGCCAGCGAGCAGGGGCAAGCTGTAATCGGTATGAATCTGCGGATCGCGCGCGCGAACTTGCACGATCGAAGGGCGGTTCGTCTCGAGATGGATCGCTGGGCCAAGGTCCGGCAGCGGCTCGGGACGCTGCGCATTTTTCCGCGTCAGGATGGCCTGGCTCAGGAATTCCGCGCTGTAGGCCTTGAGCAGATGCGGATGGTGCGTTTCGATGTACGTCACGATCCGCGCAGTCTCGTCCTCTATGCAGGCAAGCGATGCAAGCATGCGCGCGTCCCAGCGAAAGCGCAGTCCCAACTCCTCGAACGCCATGTTGTAGGCGCACACATGCGCGTGCAGACCGGCCTCGGCCTCGCGCTCCTCGATGAATGCCTGGCTCATAGCCTCCTCCTTCGGATCGGTGAATCGGTGAATCGGTGATTTGGCTAGAGCATAGAGTGCGATGTCGATAGGCGATAGTTAAAGTTTTATTTGAAAACCATAAGCCAATGATTATCGATTCGTCCATTCGCCCCATACCCTCAGCATCTATTCGTAACGAAGCGCTTGGGTCTCTTAGATATCTGATATACAGTATTGAAAATATAGAAGGGGCGAGGGGACAAGCAGCCATGGAGAGGGAAGCGGAAAGCCGCAGCGTACCGGCGGCATTGACATTGGCGCCGATCGCCGCGTCGGCATCGCTGCGCGATCAGGCTTATGCGAGCCTGAAGCGGGCTATTGCCGAGACGGACATCTACCGTTCGCGCGAGGCTGTCCGTCTCGATGAAAAGGAGTTGGCGGAGGCACTGGGCGTGAGCCGCACGCCGGTGCGCGAGGCGATGACCCTGCTCGAGCAGGAAGGGTTTTTACGGACAGTGCCGCGGCGCGGCGTCTACATCCTTCGCAAGACCAGGCGCGAGATCGTCGAGATGATCCATATGTGGGCGGCGCTCGAGAGTATGGCGGCCCGCCTTGCGACGCTCAGAGCGCCGGACGACGATCTGGCCCGGCTCCGGCGCCTTTTCGACGACTTCGGCGAGACGGCGCCGGCCGACCAGGTCGAGGAGTACTCCGAAGCGAACATCGCGTTCCATCAATCGCTCGTCGAGTTGTCCGGCTCGCCCGTTCTCATCGAAACAGTCAAGAACATCTTCATGCATGTGCGCGCGATCAGGCGTATGACGATCGCCCGCAGCGATCGCGCGTCCCGCTCGATCGGCGATCACATGCGAATCATCGAGGCCCTGGAAGCGCGCGATACCGAGCGCGCGGAGCGTCTCGTACGACAGCATTCGCTCGATCTCGCGGCGTTCGTCGAGACGCATTGCGACTTCCTCGACTGAGGCGGCGGGCGGCCAGCGCAACAAGAACCTAAAGCGAGCTCGAAAGGCGGCTCGTTTGTGCACCGCAATCAAAAGAAGTAAGAGCGGTGCGCCGCGTAAGGCATCGATGCGGACTGCAGCGCAGCAGTGCCAAGCGCGATGCAAAAAAGCCTTGACTAATACTGTGTGTGGAATATTGTATATCACCAGAAACACCAAACATCTGCGCCAAGGAGGCAAGACATGGCAGAAGTCGTTGGGACGATCGAGCCGGAGACGATCCCCGCCAAAGAAACACCGCCGATGACCGACGGCTTTCATCTCGTCATCGACGCATTCAAGCTGAACGGTATCGACACGATCTACGGGTTGCCCGGTATTCCCGTGACTGACCTTGCGCGTCTGGCGCAAGCTGAGGGCATGCGCGTCATCAGCTTCCGGCATGAGCAAAACGCGGGTAATGCGGCGGCCGCCGCGGGCTACCTGACGCAAAAGCCGGGCGTTTGCCTGACCGTTTCGGCGCCGGGCTTCCTCAATGGCCTGACCGCGCTGGCCAACGCCACGACGAACTGCTTTCCGATGATCCTCGTGAGCGGCTCGAGCGAACGCGAGATCGTCGATCTTCAGCAGGGCGACTACGAGGAGATGGACCAGCTCAACATCGCGAAGCCGCATGCGAAGGCCGCCTTCCGCGTACTGCACGCCGAAGATATCGGCATCGGTGTCGCGCGCGCGATTCGCGCGGCCGTTTCGGGCCGCCCGGGCGGTGTCTATCTCGATCTGCCCGCCCAACTGCTGGCGCAGACGATGGATGCGATAGCCGGGCAGAAATCGCTCGTGCGCGTCGTCGATGCGGCGCCGCGCCAACTTCCCGCGCCGGACTCGGTGAGCCGCGCGCTCGAATTGCTCAAGCGCGCCAAGCGCCCGTTGATCCTGCTCGGCAAGGGCGCAGCCTACGCGCAGGAAGACGAAGCGATTCGCGAGCTCATCGAAAAGTCGGGAATCCCGTATTTGCCGATGTCGATGGCCAAGGGCCTGTTGCCCGACAACCATCCGCAATCGGCATCGGCGGCGCGTTCCTTCGTGCTCGCCGAATCCGACGTCGTCATGCTCGTGGGCGCGCGTTTGAACTGGCTGCTCTCGCACGGCAAGGGGAAGACGTGGGGCAGTCCGAAGCAGTTCATTCAGATCGACATCGCGCCGACTGAAATCGACAGCAACGTGGCGATTGCGGCGCCGGTCATCGGCGATATCGGCTCGTGCGTGTCGGCGCTGGTCGAAGGCATGGGGACGAGCTTCCCGAAGCCCGGCGCCGAGTGGCTCGCGGCTGTGGCGGAGCGCAAGAACAAGAACCTGACGAAGATGGCGGCCACCCTCGCGGCCGATCCGACGCCGATGAACTTCCACAGCGCGCTGCGCGTGCTGCGAGATGTCGTCAAGGCCAACCCGGACATCACCGTGGTCAACGAAGGCGCGAATACGCTCGACTACGCGCGCAGCATCATCGACATGTACAAGCCCCGCAAGCGCCTCGACTGCGGCACGTGGGGAATCATGGGTATCGGCATGGGCTTCGCGGTGGCTGCCGCTGTCGAAACGGGCAAGCAGGTGATCGCGATCGAAGGCGACAGCGCCTTCGGTTTCAGCGGCATGGAGGTCGAAACGGTCTGCCGCTACGACCTGCCCGTGTGCATCGTCGTGTTCAACAACAACGGCGTCTATCGCGGCACGGACGTGAATCCGTCAGGCGGCAAGGATGTCGCGCCGACCGTGTTCGTCAAGGGCGCGCGCTACGACAAGATGATGGAAGCGTTCGGCGGCAAGGGCTACCACGTCACGACCACGAAAGAGCTGCAGCAGGCACTCGACGAAGCGATCGCGCTTGGCAAACCGGTGCTCATCAATGCCGCCATCGACGAAACGGCGGGCACCGAAAGCGGCCGGCTCACCAACCTCAATCCGCAAAGCGCGGCAAAGAAATAACGCTCGAGATCCCTATACATCAGGAGAAAGAAATGAGTCTTCCCTTAGACGGCATCAAGATCATCGACTTCACGCACGTGCAGGCCGGCCCCGCCTGTACGCAGCTGCTCGCCTGGTTCGGTGCGGACGTCATCAAGGTAGAGCGTCCTGGCGCCGGCGACGTGACGCGCAACCAGCTGCGCGACATTCCCGATGCGGACGCGCTGTACTTCACGATGCTCAACAGCAACAAGCGCTCGCTCACGCTCGACACGAAGAAGCCCGAGGGCAAGGCGGTGCTCGAAAAGCTGATCCGCGAATCGGACGTGCTCGTCGAGAACTTCGGCCCGGGCGCGCTCGATCGTATGGGCTTCTCGTGGGAGCGCATCAAGGAACTCAACCCGAAGATGATCGTGGCATCGGTCAAGGGATTCTCGGAAGGACATCACTATTCCGACCTGAAAGTGTATGAGAACGTCGCGCAGTGCGCGGGTGGTGCGGCGTCGACGACGGGCTTCTGGGACGGCCCGCCGACGATCAGCGCGGCGGCGCTCGGCGATACCAACACCGGGATGCATCTTGCGATCGGCATTCTGACGGCAATCATCGGCCGTCAAAAGACGGGCAAGGGGCAGAAGGTGGCAGTTGCCATGCAGGATGCGGTGCTGAACCTGTGCCGCGTCAAGCTGCGCGATCAACAGCGTCTCGAGCGCGTGGGCTTCCTGAAAGAGTATCCGCAGTACCCGCACGGCACGTTCAGCGACGTGGTGCCGCGTGGCGGCAACGCGGGGGGCGGCGGCCAGCCGGGCTGGGTGCTCAAGTGCAAGGGCTGGGAGACGGACCCGAACGCCTATATCTACTTCACGGTTCAGGACCACGCATGGGAGCCGATTTGCCGTGCGCTCGGCCGCCCGGAGTGGATCGACGATCCCGACTACACGACGCCCGAGGCCCGTCAGCCGCACATCTTCGACATCTTCGGGAAGATCGAAGAGTGGCTGGCCGACAAGACGAAGTTCGAAGCGGTCGACATCCTGCGCAAGTTCGACATTCCTTGCGCGCCGGTGCTCAGCATGAAGGAGCTGGCCTATGACGAATCGATGCGCAAGACCGGTTCGATCGTCGAAGTGCCGCACAAAGTGCGTGGCACCTATCTGACGGTCGGCAGCCCGATCAAGTTCTCGGACCTGAAGCCCGAGATCACGGCGTCGCCGTTGCTTGGCGAACACACGGAGGAAGTCCTGCAGCAGCTTGGTTACACCAAGGAGCAGATCTTCCACATGAAGGAGATCGGTGCGGTCTGACGGTGTTCCGAAAGTGGCGGGAGCGGTCGATATACTGCTCCCGTCTAGACGAATGGATAGGCGCGATGAAAACGACAGTCGATTTGGAGCAGTTGGTTTCGGTCATCGGAGATGCGGTCGTCGTCTCGGACGCGGCGGGGGCCATCACGTTGTGGAACGCCGCGGCCGAACGCATGTTCGGCTTCACGGAGCAAGAGGCGCTTGGCCAGTCGCTCGATCTGATCATCCCCCAACGCTTGCAGCAGCGTCATTGGGACGGCTATCGCAAGACGATGGAAACGGGCGAGACACGCTACGGCCACGACGTGTTGAGGGTACCGGCTGTACACAAAGACGGGCGTGCGTTATCGATCGCGTTTACGGTCGCGCTGCTCCATTCGTCCGACGGAACGCTGACGGGCATCGTCGCTGTGATTCGCGACGAGACGAGCCGCTTTCAGGAAGATCGCAATTTGCGTAAGAGGCTTGCCGAACTCGAAGCGCGCGTTGGCGCGTGAACAACGAAGGGGCGCGTGATGCAGGTGGAAATACTGGGGCGATTTCGGCTCGAGCTGTCGGCGAGGCAACTGATCGATAACGGCGGATGGACAGCTTACGCGGCAGTGCGCAATACGACGGACGACGAGCCGCAGGAACACGTGAGCCTGCTGCCTTTTCAGCGCGTCGTCGACGATGCGGTCTTCGCCAGCGAAGCTGCCGCGCTCGCCGCGGCGCGCCGGGCTGCGATGGCGCTCGTCGTCTCGGCGGGATCGTCGAGCTGACGCGCAGCACACTGACTGACCGATGAATGGACACGCCGCGCCGGCCGGAACCGGCGCTGATCGATACGAATGAATATTGGAGACAGGAAGTGGGCAAGGCATTGAAGGGGGTGCGTGTCCTCGATTTCACGCATGTGCAGTCCGGGCCAACCTGCACGCAGTTGTTGGCCTGGTTTGGCGCGGACGTCATCAAGGTCGAGCGGGCGGGGGCGGGCGACGTCACGCGAGAGCAACTGCGCGACATTCCCGGTGCCGACAGTCTTTACTTCACGATGCTCAATCACAACAAGCGTTCGGTGACCATCGACGCGAAGCATCCCGAAGGCAAGAAAGTGCTCGAGGCATTGATCAAGCAGTGCGACGTGCTGGTCGAGAACTTCGCGCCGGGCGCGCTCGAGCGCATGGGGTTCGGCTGGGAGCGCATTCAGGAATTGAATCCGCGCATGATCCTCGCGTCGGTCAAGGGCTTCGGGCCAGGGCCGTACGAGGACTGCAAGGTTTATGAGAACGTCGCGCAATGCGTGGGCGGCGCGGCGTCGACAACGGGCTTCGACGATGGCCCGCCCGTCGTCAGCGGCGCGCAGATCGGCGATAGCGGAACAGGTCTGCATCTCGCGCTAGGCATTGTGACGGCGCTCTATCAGCGCACCGTGACGGGCCGCGGACAGTACGTGCTGGCGGCCATGCAGGACGCCGTGCTCAATCTTTGCCGCGTGAAGCTGCGCGATCAGCAGCGTCTCGACCGCACGGGCGTGCTGCGCGAATATCCGCAGCATCCCGCCGGCACGTTCGGTCCGGCCGTGCCGCGCGCGGGCAACGCTTCGGGTGGCGGCCAGCCGGGCTGGATTCTTCGCTGCAAGAACTGGGAGTGGGATTACAACGCCTACATCTATTTCATTGCGCAGGCGCCGGTGTGGGGCAAGATCTGTAACGTGATCGGCAAGGAAGAGTGGATCGCCGATCCAGACTACGCGACGGCCGAGGCGCGGCTGCCGAGGCTCAAGGAGATCTTCGCCGAGATCGAACGCTGGACCATGAGCAAGACCAAGGTCGAGGCGATGCAGATCCTCAACCGCTACGACATTCCATGCGGCCCGGTGCTTTCGATGAAGGAGATCGCGGACGACGAGTCGCTGCGCAAGACAGGCACCATCGTCGAGGTCGATCATCCGGTGCGGGGACCGTACCTGAGCGTCGGCAACCCGATCAAGCTCTCCGACAGCCCGACTGTCGTCACACGTTCGCCGCTGCTTGGCGAGCATACGGACGAGGTCATGGCCGAGCTCGGATTTTCCGCCGATCAGATCGCCGGGCTGCGCGCGGCAGGCGCAATCTGATCGGTACGGCACCGGCGAGATGCGGCGGTCCTCACGGGCCGCGCGCATTGCCGCGTTGCAACGGGTGAGCGTTGCGTTGTATCGCATCGCATTGACGCTTGCCCGATAAGCCCAACTCAACTTCCAGGAGATATCCCGATGACTTCGTGGATACGCTTTCAGTCGTCCGACGGAAGCGTCGGCTTCGGCGTGCTCGAAGACGACTGCGTGGCCGTATACGAGGGCGATATGTTTGGCATGGCGCGTGCGACCGGGTGCAGGCAGCGCCTCGACGACGTACGGCTCGTGAGCCCATGTGTGCCGACCAAGGTGATCGCGCTATGGAACAACTTCTACGCGCTCGCCGAGAAGCTCGGTAAAGCGGCGCCCTCGCATCCGCTCTTCCTCATCAAGCCGCCGATGTCCGTGATCGGCCCGGGACAGCCGATCCGGCGCCCGACCGGCTACAGCGGCAAGATCGCTTATGAAGGCGAACTCGGCATCGTGATCGGCAGGCAATGTCGCGATGTGTCCGTCGAAGAGGCCCGCGCCTCGATCTTCGGCTACACGTGCATCAACGATGTCACAGCTGTCGAGCTGCTCAACGAGGATCCGAATTTTGCTCAGTGGTGTCGGGCCAAGGGCTTCGATACGTTCAGTTGCATCGGCCCGGCCATTCGCACCGATTTCGATTGGCGCGGTGCAAACGTCGTGACCCGGCTCGAAGACGTCGAGCGGCAGAACTATCCGCTGGCGGATATGATTTTCTCGCCCGAGGAGCAGGTGAGCATGATCTCGCACGACATGACGCTGATGCCCGGCGATGTCATCGCGTGCGGCACATCCGTCGGCGTGGGATCGATCAAGGACGGCGCGGCGGTGACCGTGTCGATCGAGGGCATCGGCGCATTGTCCAACGTTCTCGGCGCGAGGGGCTGATATGAAACGACCCCCACACTCACTGCGTTCGTTGCCCCCTCCCCCAGGAGGACTTCCTGGGCGCTCCGCGCCTGCGGGGCGCGAGGGGGCGCCTCAGCACGCTTGGGGCGGCCCGGCGCGTGCTGAGATGGCATTGACCATTGCGGTGCCAAAAGAAGTTCATGCGGGCGAGCGGCGTGTCGCTGCAACGCCCGATACCGTCGGGCAGTTGCGCAAGCTCGGCTATGAAGTGTGCATCGAAGCGGGAGCGGGCGTGGCGGCCTCGTTCGATGACGACGCCTATCGCGCGGCCGGTGCGCGAATCGTGACCGATGTGCGCGCTCTTTGGGGCGAGGCCGATGTCGTGATCAAGGTGCGGCCACCCGAGCATCATCCGGTGCTCGGTGTCGACGAAGCGACGCTGCTCAAACCGGGCGCCACGCTGATCGGCTTCATCTGGCCCGCGCAGCATGCGTCGCTCGTCGAGGCGCTGGCCGCTCGCGGCGCCAGCGCGCTCGCGATGGATTGCGTGCCGCGTATTTCGCGCGCGCAAAAACTCGATGCACTGAGCTCGATGGCGAATATGGCCGGCTATCGCGCGGTCATTGAAGCCGCGCATTGCTTCGGCCGTCTTTTCACCGGTCAGATCACCGCGGCGGGCAAGATGCCGCCCGCGAAGGTCATGGTCATCGGCGCGGGCGTGGCGGGTCTTGCGGCGATCGGGGCGGCGCGCGGGCTCGGCGCGATCGTGCGCGCGTTCGATACGCGTCCCGAGGTCGAGCAACAGGTTCAAAGCCTGGGCGCCGAGTTTTTGACGGTCGATATCGACGAGGAGGGCAGTGGCGGCGGTGGCTACGCGAAGCAGATGAGCGCTCGCTTCATCGAAGCGGAAATGGCGCTTTTCGCGGCGCAGGCCAAGGAAATCGACATCATCGTCACGACGGCGCTGATTCCCGGCAAGCCGGCGCCGAAGCTGATCACGCGGGAGATGGTCGAATCGATGCGTCCCGGTAGCGTGATCGTCGATATGGCGGCCGAGCAGGGCGGCAACTGCGAGCTGACGAAGCCGGGCGAGGCCGTAGTCGTTCATGGCGTGACCATCGTCGGCTACACGGACTTGCCGAGCCGCATGGCGACTCAATCGAGCCAGCTTTATGCCACCAACATCCGGCATTTCCTGACCGATCTGACGCCGCAAAAAGACGGCATGCTGCAAATCGACATGGACGACGAGGTGGTGCGCGGCGCAACCGTACTGCATGCGGGCACCGTCACGTGGCCGCCGCCCGCGCCGAAACAGCCCGCTGTCGCGCTTCATCGTCCCGCGCCCGGCAGCGCGCCGCATGCGATCGCGGCAGCGACGGGCAAGGGCGATGCCGAGCAAAGTGCGCGCGTGTCAGGCGTCGCTTCGACAGTGGTCATGGGTGTTGCCGTATTGGCGCTGCTGGCGTTGGGCGCACTGGCGCCGTCTTCGTTCGTTTCGCATCTGACCGTGTTCGTGCTGGCCGTCTTCGTGGGCTATCAGGTCATCTGGAACGTGACGCCCGCGCTGCATACGCCGTTGATGAGCGTGACGAATGCGATCAGCGGAATCATCGTCATTGGGGCACTGCTGCAACTCGGCACGGGCAATGCGCTCGTGACCGTGCTGGGCGGTATCGCACTCTTTGTCGCAACGATCAACATCGCGGGCGGGTTCCTCGTCACACAACGCATGCTGAAGATGTTTCAGCGCAATTCATAGGAGACCTAAGCGATGCTCAATGGAATCGGCAATATCGCGTATCTGGGCGCGAGCACGCTGTTCATCCTGAGCCTGCGCGGGCTCAGCCATCCCGTCACCGCGCGGCGCGGCAATCTCTACGGCATGCTCGGGATGCTCGTCGCGATCGCCGCGACGCTCCTGATCGCGCCGGGCGTGAGCCTCGCAGTCGTGCTCGTCTGTGCGGCGGCGGGCGCCGCGTTGGGGGCGCTGCTCGCCGAGCGCGTCGAGATGACGCAAATGCCGCAGCTCGTTGCCGTGCTGCACAGCTTCGTGGGACTCGCCGCCGTCGTCACTGCGGTCAACAGCTACCTCGCGCCGCTGGCCGGGCTCACGGGCGCCGCGCGCGTCATTCACGAATGCGAGATCTATCTTGGCGCATTGATCGGCATGGTCACGTTTACCGGCTCGATCGTGGCATTCCTGAAGCTGCAAGGCACGCTCGGCGGCAAACCGCTCCTCTTGCCCGGACGGCACGCGCTGAACCTCGGCATCGTGGCAATCGCATTGGCGCTCGGCTACCGGTTCCTCGCGGCACCGTCGGCCGATGCCGGGTTGTTCGCACTGCTGGCGATGATCGCGTTTGCGGGCGTGCTTGGCGTCCATCTGGTCATGGCCATCGGCGGCGCGGATATGCCCGTCGTAGTCTCCATGCTCAACAGCTATTCGGGTTGGGCCGCGGCCGCCACGGGTTTCATGCTCGACAACGATCTGCTCATCACGACGGGTGCGCTCGTCGGGTCCAGCGGCGCGATCCTCAGCTACATCATGTGCCGTGCGATGAATCGGAGCTTCGTGTCGGTGATCCTCGGGGGCTTCGGCACGACGAGTGCCGCGGCCAGCGCGCAGGCTGCCGGCGAAGTCGTGGCCGCGTCGGTGGATGAAGTGGGCGCGTTGCTGCGCGATGCATCGGACGTCATCATCGTGCCCGGTTATGGCATGGCGGTGGCGCAGGCGCAATCGACCATCAGCGAAATCACACGCAAGCTGGGCTCGATGGGCGTGAAAGTGCGCTTTGGCATTCACCCTGTCGCCGGCCGGTTGCCGGGGCATATGAATGTGTTGCTTGCAGAGGCCAAGGTGCCATACGACATCGTGCTCGAAATGGAGGAGATCAACGACGATTTCGCGCACGCGGACGTCGTGCTCGTGATCGGCGCGAACGATATCGTCAACCCGGGCGCGCTCGAAGATCCCGCCAGTCCCATTGCCGGTATGCCCGTGCTCGAAGTCTGGAAAGCACGCACGGTTGTCGTATCGAAACGCAGCATGGCTTCGGGGTATGCCGGGGTCGACAATCCGCTCTTTTACAAGGACAACACGCGCATGCTGTTCGGCGATGCGAAAGCCAGCGTCGACGCGCTACTGCAGGCGCTAGCGGCTTGAACCCGCCCGGTGCATCCTCGCCGAAAAACCGCTTGCGAACGGGCAAAATGGGTGCGTATAATCGCGGGCTTCGCTCTTGATGAATTGCTTGAGCGAAGCCAGTCGGACGCTAGGCGGTGGAGAAGAAAATACTTCACAAACGCGGCGCAGGAAGATAGAATGGCGATCTTCGCTTTTGACGAAAAGTCGATCGCGTCCGGCAGCAAAGCGGTAACGTGAGAATTTTGTCCCCTTCGTCTAGAGGCCTAGGACATCACCCTTTCACGGTGAGTACAGGGGTTCGAATCCCCTAGGGGACGCCAGACATCGGCGGTGCTGATAAGCGCCGCAACTCGTGAGACGAGACCGACGCTCGCGAGTATGATGCAAAGAACGTGGAGTGGTAGTTCAGTCGGTTAGAATACCGGCCTGTCACGCCGGGGGTCGCGGGTTCGAGTCCCGTCCACTCCGCCAGACAAAGCCCGTTCAGTTCATGCTTGAACGGGCTTTTTTAATAGAAGTGCAAGCTGTACGTTGTCCCCTTCGTCTAGAGGCCTAGGACATCACCCTTTCACGGTGAGTACAGGGGTTCGAATCCCCTAGGGGACGCCAGACATCGGCGGTGCTGATAAGCGCCGCAACTCGTGAGACGAGACCGACGCTCGCGAGTATGATGCAAAGAACGTGGAGTGGTAGTTCAGTCGGTTAGAATACCGGCCTGTCACGCCGGGGGTCGCGGGTTCGAGTCCCGTCCACTCCGCCAAACGAGAAAGCCCGTTCGAGCATTGGTTCGAACGGGCTTTTTTCTTGGCGCGTGCCATTGGCGTAAACAGGCCGTTGGTAAGCCGCTCGTCGGCCCCGCTTGGGGCGCCGGGAAAATTCTCGGTTGTCAGCCGCGTCGCACTGGCTTACCGTGTCTTCGAGTGCCTCTCGTTCCGGCTGCGATGTTCGACCCCTCCGATGCCCCGTTGCCGTTCCAGCTGCGCGAAGCCGCGCCCGACGACTTCGTGTTTGCGGAAGCGCTGACCCGTTCCAACATGAACGGCTACTACGAGCGCCACCACTTGGTCTGGCGGGCCGATCTTTTCTATGCGAGCTGGTGCGAATCGGAAAACTTCGTCCTGGAAGTGGAGGGCGAGCCGATCGGCGTGCTGCGCATGACGGAAGAGGGCGATTCGCTCCATATCCGCGACGTGCAGATCGCCGCGGGCCACCGGCGTAAGGGCGCCGGCACCTTCTTGCTGCGAACCTGCCATCGGTGGGCCCGCGAGCGGGGATTGCGGGAACTGCAACTGCGCGTGTTCGTCGACAATCCGGCCGCGCGGCTCTATCTGCGTATGGGTTATCGGCTAGCCGGCCCCAGGCTGGCACAGCTCGGCGCGATTCGGCATATGACGCGCCGCGTCTGAGCGGCGACGTTGCGTCGGCCGGAGCGCTCAGCGGTGCGAAGCGCTTTCGGCCACATCCTCCGGTTCTTCATCGGCATCGCCGCCATGTTCCTCGGTTCGTTCGTGGCCGCGCACCATGAATGCGCGCGGACTTTCGCCGAAGGCGCGGCGAAACATCGCCGAAAACGCGCTTTGGCTCTGATAGCCGAGTTCACGCGCGATCCGCGAGAGCGCGAGCCCTTGGTTGAGCAAAGGAATGGCGCGCGCGAGGACCGCCTGCTGCCGCCACTGGGAGAAGCTCATGCCGAGCTCCTGCCGAAAAAGCCGCGCGATCGTACGCGTGCTGGCCCCCACGCTCGCGGCCCAGTAATCGAGCGAATCGGTATTGCCCGGATCGGCGAGCAACGCCTCGCACAAGGTCCGCAGCCGTTTTTCGCGCGGCATCGGGACCGAGAGCGGCAGCGGCGTGGCGCGTGCCAGTTCGTCGAGCGCGAGCGCGCCGAGCAGCTTTTCGCGTGCCGGCGCGAGACCCGGCGTATCCATTGCCGCGATCACCTCGCGCAACAGGCACGACACTTCCATGACGCGGCAGCTTTCGAGCTCCGCGGGGACCGAGGACTCGTCGATATAGAGCGTACGCATGTAAGCCTCTTCGACGACGACCACTTCATGCGGCACGTGCGGCGGCACCCAGATGGCTCGCGAGGGCGGCACGATCCATGAGCTGCTTTCGATGGCGAGCCGCAAGACCCCGCGCGGCGCATAGGCGAGCTGTGCCCACGCGTGCATGTGCATCGTGATGCGCTCGCCGGCCGGCATGGGCCGCGAACGGACACGGATCGGATGGGCGCGCGTCGGAGCGAATTCGGGCGGAATGTCGACGAAATGCACGCGCGCAGCGGGCGGCGTCGGGGCTCGTGAGGTCATGGTCGGGTAAGCATACTATCGCTTCGCGGCGCTCGGGCATGCATAATGCATCTCCGGCGCGACCGGCGACCGAGCCCCGACGTTCGATAGAATCGGCACCGGAACAGTGGAGTACAGATGCGACACGTTTTTGTATATGGCACATTGCGCAAGGGCGAGGTGAACGATATCGGCCGGGCGGCCGCGCGTCACGGGCTGCCTGCCCCGCGGCTTCTGGGCGCCGCGTCCGTGCGCGGGCGGCTTTACGATTTCGGCAGCTACCCGGGATTGGTGCCGGACGCCGCGGCGCGGCCCGTCCGCGGCGATGTCTACGAGATCGACGATGCGCTCGTGCCGGTACTCGACGAAATCGAGGAGATCTATCCGGACGTCGAGGGTCTTTTCCGCTCGCGCGAGATCGGCGTGACCGTTGCCGGGCGCGAGCTGCGTTGCTTGTTCTACCCGGTGGCGGAAGAGGCCGTTGCCAAGCGCGTGCAAATCCAGGATGGCGATTGGGTCGGCTACCGCCTGGCGCGAGACGCGGCACCCGAGTTCCGCTACGGCAGTTGACAGCAGCTGAGCTCGGGCGCCGATCTTCACATCAGATTTCCTCGTAGAGCGGCAACGTCAGGAATTCGGTGAACGTTTCCGCCGTCGACATCTGCTCGAAGATCTGCGCCGCGCGCTCGTAAGGCGCGGTCTGTCCGTCCACGACTTGCTTCACTTTCTCCAACTCTTCTTTTGTCAGCGAGCGGACGAGTTCGGCCGTGACCTTGCGGCCGTCGTCGAGCGTGCCCTTCGGCGAGCGAATCCATTGCCAGACTTGCGAGCGCGAAATCTCGGCGGTTGCCGCGTCTTCCATCAGGTTGTGAATCGGCACACATCCGTTGCCTGCGAGCCAGGAGCCGAGATAGTGAATGCCGACGTTGATGTTGTTGCGCAGACCTCGCTCGGTGATCGGCGCTTCGGGGCGGAAGTCGAGTAGGTCCTTGGCGGTGACTTGCACGTCGTCGCGTTGTTTGCCGATCTGGTTCGGTCTGTCGCCGAGCACTTTGACGAACTCCTCCATTGCCAGCGGCACGAGGCCCGGATGAGCGACCCACCCGCCGTCGTATCCGTCCGTCGCATCGCGCGCCTTGTCGGCGCGCACCCCGGCCATCGCTTTCTCGTTCGCCGCCGCATCGCTCTTGATTGGAATCAAGGCACTCATGCCGCCGATGGCCGGCGCGTTGCGTCTGTGGCAGGTCTTCAGCAACTGCAGCGCATAGGCGCGCATGAACGGCACAGTCATCGTGATCTGGCCGCGGTCGGCGAGACAGAAGGCCTTGTCGTTCTTGAACTTCTTGATGGCCGAGAAGATGTAGTCCCAGCGACCGGCATTGAGCCCCGAGCTGTGCTCGCGCAGCTCGTAGAGAATTTCGTCCATCTCGAAGGCGGCCAGGATCGTTTCGATCAGCACCGTTGCCCGGATCGTGCCGCGTGAGAGCCCGAGCGCCTCCTGTGCCGCGATGAAGACATCGTTCCACAGGCGCGCTTCGAGATGGCTCTCGATTTTCGGCAGATAGAAGTAGGGGCCGCTGCCGCGCGCGATGAGTTCCTCGGCATTATGAGAGAGAAAGAGCGCAAAGTCGAAGATGCCCCCGGACACACGCTGCCCGTCGACCTTGACGTGCTTTTCGTCGAGGTGCCAGCCGCGCGGACGCACGATCAGCGTGGCGACTTTATCGTTGAGCCGATATTGCTTGCCGTTTTGCTCGAGCGAAATCGTGCGGCGAACAGCGTCCTTCAGATTCAGCTGCCCGGTGATCTGGTTGTGCCAATTCGGTGTATTCGAATCCTCGAAGTCCGTCATATAGGCATCGGCACCCGAGTTCAGCGCATTGATGATCATCTTGCGCTCGACGGGACCGGTGATTTCGACACGTCGGCATGCCAGATCCTTCGGCAGCGGCGCAATGGTCCAATCGCCTTCGCGCACGGAGCGCGTTTCGGAGAGGAAATCGGGGCGTTCGCCCGCATCCAGTCGCTGCGTACGCGCGGCACGCTGCTCGAGCAGCTCGCGCCGTCGCGGCTCGAACTGACGATGCAGTTTCGCGACGAGCGCAAGCGCGCCGGGGCTCAGGATGGTCTCGAAGCCGGGCTCGATCGCGGCGGTGATCTCCATGCCTTGCGGCAGCGACAACGTATTAGCCATGTGTTTCTCCTTGGTCGGTCAAAAACGCAAAATCGCTCATTCTATTGGGCGTGATTTGGTATAAAAATGCGGGTGAAAGTCACTTTATCTTTGACTTTTTGGTACATAATCTGCGGCTGTTCTGGCTCTTCTCTTCGTCCGCATGGCGCGCTTCAAGCAAATCGAGACGTTCGTCGCTGTGTCGGCGAAGGGCAGTCTGTCCGCGGCCGCGCAGGCCGAAGGCGTGGCGCCGGCCGTCATCGGGCGCCGGCTCGACGCGCTCGAAGCGCGTCTGGGCGTAAGGCTCCTCGTGCGTACGACGCGTAAGTTGACGCTCACCTTCGAGGGCGCGGCGTTTCTCGAGGATTGCCAGCGCATCGTCAGCGATCTCGCCGATGCGGAGGCGAGCGTGTCGGCGGGTGGCATCAAGGCGAGCGGCCATCTGCGCGTATCCGCGCCGGCCGGCTTTGGCCGCAAGCATGTCGCACCGCTCGTGCCCGCGTTCGCCGCGGCGCATCCGGACGTTTGCGTCACGCTCGACCTCTCCGATCGGCTCGTCGATCTCGTGAACGAGGGTTTCGACTGCGCCGTGCGGCTCGGCGACCTGTCGGACTCGTCGCTGGTTTCGCTCAAGCTCGGTGAGAATCGGCGCGTATGCGTGGCGGCGCCGGCCTATCTCGAGCGTCACGGCGTGCCGCAAACGCTGGCTGCGCTCGCGGGCCATAACTGCCTCACGCTGGCGGCGAACGCGAACCAGCAGCGCGTCTGGACGTTTCAGGAGGCGGGCGAGGTGGTGTCGATCAAGGTCTCCGGCACGGTGGAGTGTTCCGATGGCGCGGTGTTGCACGAATGGTGTCTCGCCGGACACGGGCTCGCCTGGCGCTCCTGGTGGGAGGTCGGCAGCGATATCACCGCGGGGCGCCTGGTCCCGGTGCTCGAGCGGTTTGCCGCGCCGCCCATCGGCATTCATGCAGTGTTCGCGCAGCGGCGACATTTGCCGCTGCGGGTGCGTCTCTTTCTCGATTTTCTCAAGCACACGTATGCCCAGACCGGCTACTGGCAATAGTGTCAGGCGGGTTTTCGATATCCGGACTGTCCCGTAGCGGCGCGAAAGCGGCGCGGCGAGGGCACTACAATCGACTTCAGACACTCGGTCAGGACACTGAGGCGCGCCAAAGACGCTGCGGTGTCGTTGCGCGATGCTGCCAGCACTGGAGAGGGCCATGTTCAAGCACATCCTGGTTCCGACCGACGGTTCGGAGCTATCGCAAAAAGCGATCGACGGGGCGATCGATCTCGCGCGGACGGTGGGGGCGCGGGTGACCGCCTATACCTGCTTGCCGCAGTACCCGTATTCGCCGTATGCCGAGGTGGTGGTCGAGCCGCCGGAAGACTTTCAGTCCCGCAGCGAGCGCGAAGCGCGCGTGCATCTACACGAGATCGAAGCGGCTGCGGAGCGCGTCGGCGTGAGCTGCACGAGCGAGACGAGCGTGCACCCGTCTCCGTATCTCGGCATCATCGATGCGGCCGAGCGTGGGGGCTGCGACGTGATTTTCATGGCGTCGCACGGGCGCCGGGGGCTCGGTAGCCTGCTCATCGGCAGCGAGACGCAGCGCGTGCTCACGCACACCAAGATTCCCGTCATCGTCTATCGCTGAGCGCGACGCGGCAACGGTGGACGTTGCCGCGTGCGGACTGGCTTGCTTTAAGCGACCTTCTTGCTGTCGAAGAACTGTTCGTCTTCGGTCGAGCCGTGCAGGGCGGTTGTCGATGCGTCGCTTTCCACAGTCTGCGTGACAGCATCGAAATAGCCGGTGCCGACTTCGCGCTGATGCTTGACCGCGGTGAAACCCTTTTCGGCCGCCTCGAACTCCGCTTGCTGCAATTCGACGAAGGCGCTCATCTGCGTGCGGGCATAGCCGTGCGCGAGGTTGAACATCGAATAGTTGAGCGCATGGAAGCCAGCGAGCGTGATGAACTGGAACTTGTAGCCCATTGCGCCGAGTTCCTTCTGGAACTTGGCGATCGTCGCGTCATCGAGGTTCTTCTTCCAGTTGAACGACGGCGAGCAGTTGTACGACAGCAGCTTGTCGGGGAACACCTTGTGGATCGCCTCGGCGAACTTCTTCGCGTACTCGAGGTCCGGCTTGCCCGTTTCGCACCAGATCATATCCGCGTAAGGCGCGTAGGCGAGGCCGCGCGAGACGGCTTGCGCGAGGCCCGGCTTCGTCCGGAAAAATCCTTCCACGGTACGCTCCCCGGTCAGGAAGGGGCGATCGTTTTCGTCGATGTCCGAGGTCACGAGGTCCGCCGCTTCGGCATCGGTGCGCGCGATGAGAACGGTCGGCACTCCGCAGACGTCGGCCGCGAGGCGAGCCGCTGTCAGCTTGGCGACGTTTTCGCGCGTCGGCACGAGCACTTTGCCGCCCATGTGTCCGCATTTCTTGACCGAGGCGAGCTGGTCCTCGAAATGGACGCCTGCGGCGCCCGCTTCGATCATGGCCTTCATGAGTTCGAACGCGTTGAGCACGCCGCCGAAGCCGGCTTCAGCATCGGCCACGATTGGCGCGAAGAAATCGACATAGCCCTCGTCGCCGGGGTTTTTGCCCTCGGACCACTGGATCTGGTCTGCTCGCGATAACGTATTGTTGATGCGCTTCACCACGAGCGGCACGGAATTGGCCGGGTAAAGCGACTGATCGGGGTACATTTCGCCGGCGACGTTGGCGTCACCCGCCACCTGCCAGCCCGACAGATAGATAGCTCTCAGGCCGGCTTTGACCTGCTGCATGGCTTGATTGCCCGTCAGCGCGCCGAGCGCATTGACGAAGGGCTCGGTATTCACCGATTTCCACAGCTTTTCCGCGCCTACCCGGGCGAGCGTATGCTCCGCTTGCAAGGAGCCGCGCAGACGGACGACGTCCTCCGCCGTATAACTGCGCTTGATGCCTTTCCAGCGTGCGTCCGTTTCCCACTGCCGTTGAAGTTCCTGGGCTTGCTTTTGACGTGACATGGTGTGCTCCTGGTTTGCGTATGAGGGAAAAACCGATTCGTCTGCCGCATGCCGCCGATGTGGCGAACTCTTATATAAGAGTCTAGGCAAACCAGATATTTCGCAACAGCCATGCTACCCGTTTTTTGCGACAAAAATTTCCTTGCTAAATCATTGAGTTATTATGTATTTTCGTAATGCGAAACGCGGTTTTCTATGCCGCAACGGTCGACGTTGTGCCACGCAGCACGATTTTTTACGACGCAAAAAAATTTTTCGCATTGTGAAATGAGGCGAGCCCCCTTCTGGCTGCTGTCGAAAAAAAACCGGTGTCCGTAGGGACACCGGTTGCAAGAACATCCGCCTTGTACGGCCGCCGGCCGAACAGGTGACGCAATAGCTTGACTGTCAGCTACCGCGGCGCGCACCGCGTGCGGAATCGCCACGCCGGCCCTGATAGCCATCGCGCGAGCCGCCGCTCGGGCGCCCGCCGGGGCCGCCACGACCTTCGTACGAACCGTTGCCGGTGCGTCCGCCGCCGTTTGCGTTGGAACCGAACCGGCGCGGCGCACCGCCGTTGCCGGGCCGGCCACGCCCGCCAAAACCGCCACGATTGTTCGTGGGCGGTGCCTTGCGCGGCTCGAAGCCTGCCACCACATTGACGGGCAGCGTCGTGCGCACGAACCGCTCGATGCGTTTGAGCGCGCCGAATTCGGCATGGTTGACGAGGCTCACGGCAGTGCCGGTGCGTCCCGCACGGCCGGTACGGCCGATTCGATGCACGTAGTCTTCAGCGAACTTGGGCAGGTCGTAGTTGATCACGTGCGTGATACCGGGGATATCGATCCCGCGCGCAGCCACGTCCGTTGCCACGAGCACGCGCACGCGGCGCTCGCGCAGCGCGCGAATGGTGCGATTGCGCGCGCCTTGCGGCAGATCGCCATGCAGCGCGGCCGACGCGAAACCCGCATCCGCAAGCCGACCGGCCAACTGGTCCGCGTCGCTTTTCGTCGCCGTGAACACGATAGCCTGATCGAGCGCCGTATCGCGCAGCAAATGATCGAGCAGACGGTCCTTATGGTCGCGGTCGTCCACGTAGTGGATGGCCTGCGCGATGTTGTCACGCGATTCGGCGCGGTGTTCGATTTCGATACGCTCGGGGTTGCGCAGCAACCGGTTCGTCAACGAACCGATCTTGCCGTCGAGCGTGGCGGAGAAAAGCATCGTCTGGCGGGTAGCCGGCGTGGCCGCGACGATCGTTTCGATATCGTCGATGAAGCCCATGTCGAGCATCCGGTCGGCTTCATCGAGCACGAGGATCTGCAGCTCCGACAAGTCGATGCGGCCGCGCTCGAGGTGATCGAGCAATCGGCCCGGCGTCGCCACGAGAATCTCGGGGTTTTTCGCCAGCAGCATCAACTGCTGACCATAGGCCACGCCGCCCAGAATGCTGACCGTGCGCAGACGCCGCAGATGCTTGCCGTAGTTCGATGCTGCCGTCGTCACCTGCATGGCGAGCTCGCGCGTCGGCGTCAACACGAGCAGGCTCGGGCGCGCCACGGGCGGACCGCGCCGCGTGCGGCGTTCGCCCGCCGCCTCGCGGGGCTCGGCCGCTTTCGTTTTTTGCAGTTGAGCGAAACGCTCGATCGCCGGCAGCATGAACGCAGCCGTCTTGCCCGAGCCGGTCGGGCTCGAGACGAGCAGGTCGCGCCCGGCGATCCCGGCCGGGATCGCGCGCTCTTGCACGGGCGTCGGCTTGACATAGCCCGCGGCCGTCAGCGCCGAGACGATCTCCGACGACAAACCGAGCGCGGCAAAGCCCGCACCGGCCGTATCGACAGTGTCGGCGGCAGGTGCAGCCGGCGCTGCGTCGATGTCGAGACCCAATGCTTGATCGGCGATGGCGGTCATGGGGGAGGTGAAGCTCGAAGTCATGAGAATCCTTAAACAAACCACTGAGTGAAGGAACGTCGGCGCCAATCGGCAATCACCCAAGTCGTCGGATTCAGCATGCAGTACTTCAGCGAGCAAATCGAAAAACGGGGGCAGCTCGCAAGTTACGGCGAGCTTTTTCGTTAGAAGCTGTATCGAATGCGGGACGCCGGTGTGGCATCGCCGCCAGCCTGATCGAGACGGCCCGCGGGGGCCTGGCAGGAGGGGACAGTTTCTAAACTGGATTGGAGCAAAACGCTACGCAGCGCTGCACCGCGGGGGAGGGCCGAAACGTCTTTGGCTCATCTGTGTGGCGAAGCGCAGGCGGCATTATAAGGGTTTTTGCTGCGCTGCGCCACCCGCGGCTTCAAAACCGCCGAAACGTCATTACGAGGCCGTGCCGCTCTTCAGCGACTCGACCAGTTCGACATACTGTTCCTTGGCCTGGTCCTGCGCGGTTCCTTTCAGCGAAGCCCAGGCGTCGTGTTTGTACTTGCCGACGATATCGGCGAAGCCCGGTTTTTCGCCGCGCACATCGCCCTCGGTCGCCTGCTTGAAAAGCGCATAAAGACGCAGTAGCGTCATATTGCCCGGTTTTTCCGGCAGTCCCTTGACGTCCGTCTGTGCCTGCTCGAAGCGCGCATCGAGTGTGCTCATGAGATTCTCCCTGTAGAGCGATTTGGGCGGCCGATCATAACAAGCACAGCCCTCGAAAGGATCGAAGAAGTCCTCCAAACGGTGGGGCCGCCCAGGTCGGGCCGCGCAGGTGGGGCCGCCCAGGTCGGGCGGCGCAGGTTGGGCCACCGCTACCGCTTTGCGATCCGGAACCGACGGGCGTCGCATTACAATAGCGGCCATGATCCGAACTGTTCTGCTTGCTCTCGATACCTCGACCGAATATTGCTCGGTGGCGCTGCTCGACGCCGACGCCCCCGCCGGCAAGTCGCCCGCCATGGTGCCGCGCGTTTTGGCTCGGCACGAAAAAACCGGCGCGGTGTCCAGTGCGCGGGTCCTGCCCGCCGTGAAGGAACTGTTCGACGAAGCCGGTTTGACGTTGCGCGATTGCAATGCGATTGCCTTCGGCGCGGGTCCAGGCTCATTCACGGGGCTGCGTACGGCGGCCGGCGTGGCACAAGGCCTGGCTTTCGGTCTGGCGTTGCCGGTCGTGCCTGTGAGCACGTTGCTTACGTGCGCCGAAAGCTCGCGGCTGCGCGATCCTCTGGCCACGCGCGTTCTTGCGGTACTCGACGCGCGCATGGACGAGGTCTATTGGGCGGACTACGCCTGGAGCGCGGATACCGCGGAATGGCGCGTCGTCTGCCCACCGGCGCTAGGCGATCCGGGCCATTTGGCCATTCCCGACGAGCCGTTCACGCTGGCCGGCAATGCCGCGGCGGCGTTCGGCGCGCGCCTCGCCGCAGCTGGCGCCGCACGCGCGATCGATGACGAAGCGCTGCCGCATGCGGTGCCGCTCGCGCATGCGGCCTGGCGCGCCTATCGCGCCGGTCGCGTCGTGCCGGCCGAGCAGGCCGCCCCCGAGTACATTCGCGACAAGGTGGCTCAAACGAGCGCCGAACGCCAGGCGGCCCGCGCGATGCAGGAGGAGGGGCGCGGGCGATGAGCGGTGTGTTGCTGGCCGATCGGTATATATCGCCGATGACCGATGCCGATCTCGACGAAGTGGCTTATGTCGAGCGCGAAGCCTATGAGTTTCCCTGGTCGCGCGGCAATTTCGAAGACTCGCTGCGCAACGGTTATTTCGGCGTTTGCATGCGGCATGTCACCGGCACACTGATCGGCTATTGCGTGTTGATGCCTGTCGTCGACGAAATGCATCTGCTCAATTTATGCGTCGCGCCGCAGGCACAGCGCACGGGCGCGGGTCTCGCGCTGTTGCGCGAAGCCTCGCGTCTCGCGCGCGGCAAGGGCCTGACGGGCTTGCTGCTCGAAGTGCGGCCTTCCAACGTCCGGGCGGTGAAGCTCTACGAGCACTTCGGCTTCTCGACGATCGGCCGCCGCAAGAACTACTATCCGGCGCGGCATCGCGGCCGCGAGGATGCCCTCGTCATGCGATTCACATTTCCGAAGGAGGAGGCGCATGGCGCTCGATGAAGCCGCGCTGGACGTGCTGGGACTCGCGCCGCTTTGGATGCGGCGCAGTGCGCGTGCGGTACCACGTGCGGAGGACGACGGCGAGGCGGCCGCGTCCATCGCCGCCGAGGCATCGCCCGCGCCCGTGCGGGCCGAGACAATCGCTTCGGCGCCCGCGCCTGTCGCACGCGCCGAGGCGATACCTCCCGACGAGCAGGATGAACGCGACCACGAAGCCGATGCGCTGCGCGAAGCGTTCGACGAAGTCGTCGTACGTCAACCCACGTCGACGCCGGCGGTCGAACGCGCGGATGTCGCGGCGCTCGACTGGGCGGCGCTCGAAGCCCGCGTGGCCGGCTGCGAGCAGTGCCGCCTGTGCGAGAGACGCACGCGCACCGTGTTCGGCGTGGGCGACCGCGAGGCCGATTGGATGCTGATCGGCGAGGCGCCCGGCGAAAACGAGGACAAGCAAGGCGAACCGTTTGTCGGCCAGGCGGGGAAGCTGCTCGATAGCATGCTGCGCGCGCTCGCACTCGCGCGCGGCGAGAACGTCTATATCGCCAATGTCGTCAAATGCCGGCCGCCCGGCAACCGCAATCCCGAGCCGGACGAAGTGGCGCGCTGCGAGCCGTATCTTCAGCGGCAGGTCGCGCTCGTCAAGCCCAAGCTGATCGTCGCGCTTGGCCGCGTCGCGGCGCAGAACCTGTTGAAGACGGATGCCAGCATTTCGTCGTTGCGGGGGCGCGTGCACCGGTATGAAGGCGTTCCCGTCATCGTCACGTATCACCCGGCTTATCTGCTGCGCAGTCTCGCGGACAAGGCGAAAGCGTGGACCGACCTCTGTCTCGCGGACGATACCTATCGGCAAGCCCTTTCCGCGCGGACGGGCGAATGAACGCGCTCGAGCCGGCAGCCGAGGCGGCCGCGCTCGAAGCGTTGCTCGATCGGCTGCGCGAGCCGGCCGTCCGCGATTTGGCGTGGTTGCTTTTCAGTCCACCGCTTTTGCGGCCGCAGTTGCCGCTCGGGCCACTGGCCGAGCCTTTCGGCAGCGCGGACGACGTCGAAGCGGGCGTCGCGTGGCTGCTTGCGCTCGAACGCGATCCAACGCCGCTCAACGCGTGTCTCGCCGCGTCGCGCTTCACCCGGCTGGGCCGCTATGCCGAATGCCTGCTCGCGTTTTTCCTGGAGCAGGGCCCGGTGCTGAGGCTCGTTGCTGCTAACGTGGCGCTGCGCCGGGCGGGGCGGACACTCGGCGAATGCGATTTTCTGATCCGGACACCGAACGGGGCCCGTCTGCATTGGGAGCTGGCGGTCAAATGCTATCTGCATGCGGGCGGCGGCGATGCGTTGCTCGCCGATTATGTCGGGCCGAACTTGCAAGACCGCTTCGATCTGAAGCTCGCGCACCTCGTTGAACACCAACTGCCGCTTTCCGCACGCGACGAGTTCGCTTCACTCGGTCATGCCGGCCCTTGGGATGCGCGGATGTTTGTGAAGGGCTGGCTTTTCTATCGATGGAACGAGGCGTCGGGCGGGCTCGAGTTGCCGCCGATGCCGGCATCGGTCGATCCTCGGCACGCGCGAGGGTTCTGGCTCGAACATTCCGCATGGTCGCGCTTCGCCACGGGGCGCGCCGAGGCATGGGCCGTGCTGCCGCGCCTCGCATGGCTTGCTCCCCGATGGCAGCATGCGGCGCAAGCACAGGAGCTGGTATCGGCCGACGTGCTTGCCATGCGCCTTGCCGCTCAGACCGGACCGACGATGGTGGCCGCGTTCGGGCGCTCAGCCAGCGGCGGCGATTGGATCGAAGCGGCGCGCGGCTTCGTCGTGCCGGACGATTGGCCCCGGGCGGCGGAAGTCTTCGCCCGGCAGTCCTACCACCAGCGATAGAAATGATGGAGCGGCCCCGTCCCGGTGCCGACATCGAGCCGTACGCTCTCGCGCATCGCGTCGAGCAAATAGGCCTTGGCATCGGCGACGGCGTCGCCCAGATCGGCGCGCTGCGGCATCAGCGCGGCGATAGCGGACGAGAGCGTACAGCCCGTGCCGTGCGTGTGCGGCACGGCGAGGCGTGCCGCGCCGAAGCGCCTCGTGTTCGTGGCCTCGACTAGCCAATCGGGGCTTTCGGCGCCGCCGAGGTGACCACCTTTCATCAAGACGGCTCGAGCGCCGAGCGCACGCAGCGCTTGCGCCTGATCGAGCATGGCCGTCTCGTCGGTGGCCTCGGGGCGGCCGACGAGGGCCGCGGCTTCCGGCAGATTCGGTGTCACGAGGTGGGCGAGCGGCACGAGTTCGCCGCGCATCGCGGCCAGGGCGTCGGGTGCGAGAAGCGCGTGCTGGCTCGATGAAAGGATGACGGTATCGAGCACGACGAACGGTGGGCGGTAGCGACGCAGCGCACCGGCCACGGCTCGCACGATATCGACGTTGGCGAGCATGCCGATCTTGACCGCATCGATGCGGATATCGCTGAAAACGGCGTCGAGCTGAGCGTTCACGAATGCCGCGTCCGGGGCGTGCACGGCTAGGACGCCGCGCGTATTCTGGGCGGTCAGCGCCGTGACGACGCTCGCGCCGTAGACGCCGAGCGCCGAGAACGTCTTGAGGTCGGCCTGGATCCCCGCGCCACCGCCGGAATCGGAGCCGGCGATCGAGAGGACGTTGGGAATGGCGTGCGACATGACGGCTCCTCGGCGCGGTGCCGGCTGGCGGCCCGGCTCAGTGCTTGACTTCGCCGATCAGCGCGACCGCATCGAAAGCTCGCTGATTGGCTTGATGGCGCCGCATGACCACCCACATCATCAGACAGACGAACGTTCCGAACAGCACGATCACGATCGATACCGGTACATCGAGCCAGACGAGCACCGCGTAAAGGCAGAGCATGATCAGCACGGAGAGGTTCTCGTTGAAATTCTGCACGGCGATCGAATGTCCCGCGGAGAGCAGCACGTGCCCGCGATGCTGGAGCAGCGCGTTCATCGGTACGACGAAAAAGCCCGAGAGCGCGCCGACGACCATCAGGAACAGATAGGCGATGATGAGGTAGCCGGGGACGTGCAGCCGTCCGAAATAAAAGCCCCAGTTCGAGGGAATGAGGTGACGCGTGTAAAAGGCCATCAGCATGACCGCGATGCCCATGAGTACGCCGACGGGCAGGACCGTGAGCGACTTCTTGAGCGGCACCCTGGCGGCCGCCGCCATTGCGCCGAAAGCGACGCCGAGCGCGACGACCGCCTGCAGGATCGCGCCTTCGGAGAGCGACATCCCCAACGAGACTTCGGCCCATTTGAGGACGATGAACTGAAGCGTGGCGCCGGCACCCCAAAAAAGCGTCGTGACAGCCAGCGAGATCTGGCCGAGCTTGTCACGCCAAAGCGTCAGGAAGCACTCGGCGAAATCCGTGATGAGCTTGATCGGGCCGTGTTCCTGCCGTGGATACCGGGCACCGGTATCGGGGATACGCAGATTGAATAGCGCCGCCACGATATAGATGCCCACGATGACGAGCATCGCCGCTTCGGCCGGCGTGGCGACGAGCGGAATGCGGTGACGGATGATATGCATGGCGATATGGGGGCTGATGAGTGCCCCCCCGAGCACGGTCCCGAGGATGATCGAGGCGACCGTCGTGCCTTCGATCCACCCGTTTGCGGCGACGAGCCTCTCGGGCGGAAGCAGCTCCGTGAGGATGCCGTATTTCGCGGGCGAATAGGCCGCCGCGCCGAATCCGACGATGCCGTAGGCGATGAGCGGGTGCGCCCCGACGAGCATGACGAGGCAGCCGGCGATCTTGATCGTGTTGGTGACGAACATGACACGCCCCTTGGGGCGGGAATCGGCGAACGCACCGACGAATGCTGCAAGCACCACGTAGGACAGGACGAAAAACAGCTTGAGCAGCGGCGTCATCCAGTTCTGGGCATGCAGATCTTTGAGCAGAGCGATGGCGGCAATCAGAAGGGCACTATCGGCCAGCGACGAAAAAAACTGCGCGGCCATGATGGAATAAAAACCTTTTTTCATCAGATGCGGTGCTGTCCTCGTTGTGCCTTGTCCTGGCTCTTCGCGAGCGACGCGTTTGGGCCTATGCCGTTCGAAATGGGTTGTGCGCACGGCTTTATATCACGAAAATAGGTGCCTTCGGACGGCTGCACGCGTTGCCCAGGCGGCGCCCGCCGCCGTTCACCCGCGCGAAAGGAGCGCCACAAGCGCCCGATAGCGCCTGCTTGCGCCCTAAAGTTCTTACGAAAACACCCATGCCGCGCCCGCTTCTCGCCACCATCCATACCGCCGCCTTAGCCAATAACCTCGCCGTCGCCCGCCGCCACGCGCCGAACTCCAAGGTCTGGGCAGTCGTCAAAGCCAATGCTTATGGCCACGGGCTGGCCCGTGCGTTCCCCGGCCTTCGGGCGACCGACGGTTTCGGTCTGCTTGACCTCGAAGAGGCGGCCAAGTTGCGCGAACTCGGCTGGGCCGGCCCGATTCTCCTGCTGGAAGGGTTTTTCCGGCCCACCGATATCGACGTGATCGATCGATACAGCCTGACGACGACCGTGCACTGCGACGAGCAACTGCGCATGCTCGAAATGGCGAGACTGTCGAAGCCCGTCAATATTCAACTCAAGATGAATACGGGGATGAACCGGCTCGGCTACACGCCCGAGAAATTCCGGGCCGCCTGGGAGCGGGCCCGCGCATGCCCCGGAGTCGGTCAGATCGCGCTGATGACGCATTTCGCCGATGCCGACGGCGAGCGCGGAATCGATGAGCAGCTCGCGGCATTCGAGCGCGGCGCCGAAGGTATCGCGGGCGCGCGCAGTCTTTCGAACTCGGCCGCCACGCTCTGGCACCCTGGCGCGCATTTCGACTGGGTGCGTCCTGGCATCATCCTCTATGGCGCTTCGCCGTCAGGGGTTGCCGCCGCGATCGAAGGCACCGGCCTGCAGCCGGCCATGACGCTCGCCTCCGAGCTGATCGCGGTGCAAACGCTCAGCGCAGGGCAGACCGTCGGCTATGGTTCCGCGTTCTCGGCGCCGGGTCCGATGCGCATCGGTGTCGTGGCTTGCGGGTATGCCGACGGCTATCCGCGCTGTGCGCCCGACGGTACGCCTATCGTCGTCGACGGCATTCGTACGCGCGTGATCGGGCGCGTTTCGATGGATATGCTGACCGTCGATCTCACGCCGTGTCCGGCCGCCAACGTCGGCTCGCGCGTGGAACTCTGGGGCACGCAAGTGCCGATCGACGATGTGGCGCGCGCTTGCGGCACGATCGGCTACGAACTCATGTGCGCGGTTGCGCAGCGCGTACCGGTGCGCGCGGAATAGCATTGCGCTGCTTGTTTCTCTGTTGAGACCCTTCGAACCCCTTCGAACCATTAAAACGACAAAGCCGGTATGGCCGGATAGCGGACCCAGAACGCGTGGCAAAACAAAAAACGACGTATAGCTGTACCGAATGCGGCGGTCAGTCTCCCAAATGGCAAGGACAATGTCCCGCCTGCGGAGCATGGAACACACTCGTCGAGACGGTCGCACCGACCGCGGGTGCGCACCGCTTCCAATCGCTCGCCAAAAGCGCCCCTGTGCAACGGCTCGCCGATATCGAAGCGGCCGACGTGCCGCGGTTTTCCACCGGCATCGGTGAGTTCGATCGCGTGCTCGGCGGAGGCTTCGTTGCGGGCGGAGTCGTCCTGATCGGCGGAGACCCCGGCATCGGCAAATCGACGCTGCTGCTGCAGTCGCTCGCCGCGCTGGCCGAAGAGCGGCGAGCGCTTTATATCAGCGGCGAGGAATCGGCGGCGCAGATCGGCTTGCGCGCGCAGCGGCTGGCACTTGTCGAGCCCGGCTCGAACGCGGCCGAACTCAAGCTGCTCGCCGAAATCCAGCTGGAAAAGATCCAGGCGGCGATCGATGCGGAGCGGCCCGATGTCGCCGTCGTCGATTCGATCCAAACGATCTACTCCGATGCGCTGACCTCCGCGCCGGGGTCGGTCGCGCAGGTACGCGAGTGCGCGGCGCAGCTCACGCGCGTTGCCAAGCAATCGGGAACGACCGTGGTCATGGTCGGCCATGTCACGAAGGAGGGCAGTCTGGCCGGCCCGCGCGTGCTCGAACATATCGTCGACACGGTGCTGTACTTCGAAGGCGATACGCATTCGTCGTTCAGACTCGTACGCGCGTTCAAGAATCGCTTTGGTGCCGTCAACGAACTCGGCGTTTTTGCGATGACGGAACGCGGGCTGCGCGGCGTGGCCAATCCTTCCGCGCTTTTTCTCTCGCAGCACGAGCAGGTCGTGCCGGGCTCCTGTGTGCTGGTGACGCAAGAGGGTTCGCGGCCGTTGCTCGTGGAAATCCAGGCGCTCGTCGATACGGCGCACGTGCCGAATCCCCGCCGTCTTGCCGTCGGGCTCGAGCAGAACCGGCTCGCGATGCTGCTCGCGGTGCTGCATCGGCATGCGGGCATCGCCTGTTTCGATCAGGACGTGTTCCTCAATGCCGTGGGTGGCGTGAAGATCTCCGAACCTGCCGCCGATCTGGCCGTTTTGCTCGCGATCCATTCGTCGATGCGCAATAAACCGCTGCCGAAAGGGCTCATCGTATTCGGCGAAGTCGGCCTGGCCGGTGAGATCCGGCCGTCTCCGCGCGGTCAGGAGCGGCTCAAGGAGGCGGCCAAGCTGGGCTTCACGGCGGCGCTGATTCCGAAGGCGAATGCGCCGAAGCAGCCCATCGAGGGACTGCAGGTGCTGGCCGTCGAGCGGATCGAAGAGGCGATCGGGCGGGTCAAGGAGCTGGAATAGGGCGGGCAACCTGTCGGGCCTCTCCTATCGCCCGTAGTGCTACGCGCCCGCTTCGGTCGCGTTGAACAGAAGGTGCCGGCGGGCCTCCTCGACGGTCAACACCGGGCTCACACAGCAATCGAGCGGCTCGAGCAATTCCAGCCACGCGGCAAGCGGTTGCGTGGCGATACGCGCGGCCAGCTCGCGCGTCAGCGATAGGGCATCGGGGCCGCCCGCTGCCTGCCCCAGGCTCCAATGGCGGCTCGTCCAGTCTTCGCGGCCTAACGCACGGCACAACTTTTCCCAGAACTTGAGTTCCAGTGCGCCGATGGCGAGCCAGCGGCCGTCAGCGGTCTTGTAGACGTTGTAGCAAGGCGCGCCGCCGTTCATCAGCCCGGCTCCAGCGGCGAGTCCGGTAGGGGCCGTGTGCTGGGCATCGGCGCTCTCGAGTGTGGCCTGGGCCACGACGTTGCAGGCGCGGATTGCATGCGTCATCGATATATCGAGAAACGCGCCATCGCCTCCGCGCGCGACTTGCCATAGCGCGGCGAGGATCTGCGTGACGGCCGTCGATGCGCCACCGAGGATATCGGCAATCTGGATATTGGGGATGACGGGCGTCGCGTCGGCCGCGCGAATCTGATCGAGCACGCCCGAGTACGCGAGATAGTTGATGTCGTGCCCCGGGCGATGGGCAAACGGCCCCTGGGCGCCATAACCCGTGATGGCGCAATAGACGAGTTTCGGATTGATTTTGGCGAGGCTCGCGTAATCGAGCCCGAGGCGGGCCATCACACCGGGCCGGAAGCTTTCGACGAGCACGTGGGATTCGCGCACGAGTGCGCGCAAGACAGTGCAGCCCGTCTCGGTCTTCAGGTCGAGCCGCGTTTCGCGCTTGCCACGGTTGACGAGCCGGTAAAACGCGCTCGGCCGGCCCGCTGACCGGTCCTCGGCGCTTTGCATCATGGCGCGCGCGCCGTCACCGGCTCCTGGCTCTTCGATTTTCAGTACCTCGGCGCCGAGTTCGGCAAGCCGCAATGTGGCGAGCGGACCGGGCAACAAACGGGTGAGGTCCAGCACGCGCAGGCCTCGCAACGGCGCAGTCAAGAGCACACCTCCTTTCGGTCGAAACGATCGGCTATGCTCGAAGCCGGCGAGGGCGCCGGCTAGCCGATCTGTTCGAGTTCCTCCTGCACTTCGAGCCACTCGGCTTCGAGCGTCTCGAGGCGCGAATGCACATCGGCCTGCTGCCTGAGCGCGTCTGTCAGCTGCCCTTTCATGGCGGGCTCGTAGCTGGCCGTATCGGCGACGAATGCGTCCAGTGTCGCCTTTTGCGCATTCAACGCTTCCATTTCCTTCTCGATCCTCGCAATTCGCGTTTGCAGCGGCTTTTTCAACTGCGCAAGCTTCTGGCGTGCCTGCGCTTCCTGGCGGCGCTGATCTTTGCGGTTGCCCGCCCCACCGGCCGAGAGCGCGCGAGCCGCGTCGTCTTCGTCCGCATGCGCCGCCCGGGCCGCGTTGCGTACTTGCGCGGCATGCTCGAGCAGCCAGTCGCGGTAGTCGTCGAGATCGCCATCGAACGGCTGCACGCGGTGATGCGCGACGAGCATGAACTGATCGGTGCTCGCTCTGAGCAGATGCCGGTCGTGCGAGACGAGAATCAGCGTGCCCTCGAACTGCGCCAGCGCCATCGTCAATGCGTGCCGTGTTTCGAGATCGAGGTGGTTCGTCGGCTCGTCGAGCAACAGCAGATTCGGTTTTTGCCAGATGATGAGCGCCAGCGCAAGCCGCGCCTTTTCGCCGCCCGAAAACGGCGCGATCGGCGCGCTGGCCATGTCGCCCGAGAAGTTGAACCCGCCCAGGAAGTTGCGCAGTTCCTGTTCGCGCGCCTCGGGCGCGATGCGCGAGAGGTGGGCGAGCGGCGAATCGTCGGGCCGCAGCGTCTCCAGCTGATGTTGGGCGAAGTAGCCGATCACGAGCCCGCGGCCTTGCCGCATCGAGCCCGCGAGCGGTTCGAGCGTGCCCGCAAGCGTCTTGACGAGCGTCGACTTGCCCTGACCGTTCGCGCCCAAAAGCCCGATGCGCTGGCCGTTTTGGATCGACAGCGTGACACCGTCGAGGATCGGGATGTCGATGACGTCCGCGTCCGTTCCGCCGTTGTGAATGCCATCGCTGTCGCCGTTGCCGACGCGGTAACCGCATCGGACATCCTCCATGACGAGCATCGGATTGGGCGCGGCATCGGGCTCGCGGAATTCGAACGTGAAGGGCGACGCCACGTGGGCTGGCGCGATGAGTTCCATTTTCTCGAGCGCCTTCATCCGGCTTTGTGCCTGGCGAGCCTTGGTTGCCTTGGCCTTGAAGCGGTCGATGAAGCTTTGCAGATGGGCGACCGTTTTTTGCTGCTTCTCGTAAGCGCTTTGCTGCAACGCGAGCTGCTGCGCGCGAAGGATCTCGAACTGCGAGTAGTTGCCGCCATAGCGCACGACGCGCCGATTTTCGAGGTGCAGTGTGACGTTGCAAACCGAGTCGAGAAACTCGCGGTCATGCGAAATCACGATCAGCGTGCCGGGATAGCGGTGCAGCCAGTCTTCCAGCCAGACGATGGCGTCGAGATCGAGGTGGTTCGTCGGCTCGTCGAGCAGCAACAGGTCGGAGCGGCACATCAGTGCCTGCGCGAGATTGAGCCGCATGCGCCACCCTCCCGAGAAACTGGCGACGCTTTCGCGCGTTTGCGCAAGTGTAAAGCCGAGGCCGAGCAGCAGGGCTTCGGCGCGAGCGGGTGCGGTGTAGCCGTCGGCATCGGCAAAAGCCGTGTGGGCATGAGCCAGCGCTTCGCCGTCGTGGATTTGCTCCGCGGCGACCATGCGCGCTTCGATGTCGCGCAACGCGGCGTCGCCGTCGAGCGTATAGTCGAGCGCCGATTTTTCGGCGGCCGGGGTGTCTTGTGCCACGTGCGCGATGCGCCAGGTGGGCGGCAGCGAAACGTCCCCCGCGTCCGCGTGCAGCTCGCCGCGCAAGACGGCAAAAAGGGTCGATTTGCCTGCGCCGTTGGCACCGACGAGTCCGGCTTTTTCGCCGGGATTGAGGACAAACGACGTGGCTTCGAAAAGAGGCTTGACGCCGCGCGCGAGGCTGAATTGGTTGAAACGGATCACGACGGACTTTGACGGCTCGAAAAACGCTATTTTAGACGGCGCCGTCGCGATCCGGCTGGCTCGGTTCCGGCCGATATCGCATAGACTGCCGGTTTGACGAAAATAACCACGTTACGGGAGAGCACGATGGCATCGCTTTACGAATTGACCGCGCGCACGCTGAACGGCGAAACGGTGAGCCTCGAACGCTACCGCGACAAGGTGCTTTTGATCGTCAACACGGCAAGCGAATGCGGGTTCACGCCGCAATATGCGGGCTTGCAGCGGATCTACGAACGCTATGCCGCGCGCGGCTTCGAAGTGTTGGGCTTTCCGTGCAATCAGTTCGGCAAGCAGGAACCGGGTGACGCCGCGCAAATCGGCAGCTTTTGCGAGAAGCAGTACGGCGTCTCGTTTCCGATGTTCGAGAAGATCGACGTCAAAGGACCGAACGCGCATCCTCTTTATCGCTATTTGACCCGGCAGGCACCGGGGCTGCTGGGCACGCGCTGGATCAAGTGGAACTTCACGAAGTTTCTCGTCGATCGCAGCGGTCGCGTCGTCAGGCGATACGCGCCCGGGAAGAAGCCGGAAGAGCTTCAGGCCGATATCGAAGCGTTGCTTTAACGGGACGCGATCAAAGAATCGGCGAAAAAAGTCGTGCGACGTGCATCAGAATCCGCCGCGGCGCGGGCGCATCGCGGTATTCGCTGCGCTCGACCTCATAGCCATGTTCGAAATCGCGCAGCAGCATCGTCTCGACTTCGCCGGCGAACGCGGAGTCGACCGTCAACACCATGATTTCAAAGTTGAGTCGAAACGATCGATTGTCGAGATTCGCGCTACCCACGGCGGCGGCCACGTCGTCGATCAGCACGACCTTCTCGTGCAGGAAGCCCGATCGATAACGGAAGATCCGTACGCCGGCCCGTAGCAGGTCGTAGGCGTAGAGCTTCGATGCCTCGAAGACGACGTAGTGATCGCGGCGGCTCGGGATCAGGATTCTGACATCGACGCCGCGCATGACGGCCAGACGCAGCGCCGAAAACACCGCTTCGTCGGGAATCAAGTAAGGCGACGTGATCCAGACCCGCGTCTGGGCCGCGTTGATCGCTTCCACGAAGAAGAGCGAGCCGGTCTCGAATTTGTCGGCCGGGCCCGGTGCGACGACGAGGCAATGCATGTCGCCCACCGCTTCCGGCTGCTCGGCCTGCGATGGCGGCAGTTGCGGCAGATCCTGCGTGGCCCAGTGCCAGTCTTCGACGAAGACGAACTGCACGCTTGCCACCACGGGCCCTCGAAGCTCGATATGGGTGTCGCGCCAAGGCGAGAGGCGAGGATTGCCACCGAGGTATTCCACGCCGACGTTGTGCCCGCCCACGAATGCGCGCTCGCCATCCACCACGACGATCTTGCGGTGATTGCGGAAATTCAACTGGAAGCGGTTGACGAAGCGTCGGTTGGTCGCGAACGGATGGATTTCGACGCCGGCCGCACGCAACGTCAGCACGTAGTGCTGCGGAAGGTCGAACGAACCGATGCTGTCGTAGAGAAACGACACGCGCACACCCTGGGCCGCCTTGGCGATGAGCAGGTCTCTCACCATCTTGCCGAGCGCGTCGTCGCGCACAATGAAAAACTGCACGAGCACGTAGCGTTGCGCGCCTTCGATGGCGTCGAGGATCGCGGCGAATGTCGCGTCGCCGTTGACGAGCGTGCGTACGCTGTTGCCGGGTAAAAACGGCATGCCGCTCAGACTGGCCAGCGAGCGCACGACATGATGTCCGAGCGCCTCGGCGGGTGCGCCGGCCGTCGATGCGCGCGTGTCCCAGGTCTTGGGATGTGCGCGAGAGCGTACCAGTTCGTTTTCTATCCTTCGCGCATCGACATAGCCGGCAAATTTGCTGCGTCCGAGAAAGAGATAAGGAATGACCGTGAAATACGGCATTGCCACGAGCGAGACGGCCCAGGCGATGGCGCCTTGCGACGTGCGTGTGTGCAAGATCGCATGGCAAGCGGCGAGCACGCCGAGCGCGTGCGCCGCAAAAATGAGACTTCCGAGGGAAAGCCAGTTGAATTCGATGTGCATGAGACAGCCTGTTCCGTCCGCGACGACACGCGTAGCGCCTGAGCGCATCTTACCGAACGCTGTCGGAAAATGACGGGCTGGTGCGTACTTCAGGGGCTCGGCAAATCGCTCGCCTGAATCAGGAACACGCTGTCTTCACCTGCGCTCGTCGGCAGCCAGACGAGCTCCAGCCCGCCGAATGCCGCTTCGACATGCGCCCGCTCGTTGCCGATCTCGACGATCAGCACGCCTTCATCGGTGAGCCAGTTGCGCGACTCGCCGATGATGCGGCGCACGATATCCATGCCGTCTTCGCCACCCGCGAGGGCAAGCTCGGGCTCGTGGCGATACTCGGCCGGCAGTTCGGCCATCGAGGCGCTGTTCACATAGGGCGGATTGGCGATGATCACGTCGTAGCTGCGCTCGGGCAGCGGTGCGAAAAGGTCGCCTTCGAAGAGCGCAATGCGATCGTCGAGCCCGTACTCGGTGACATTGAGCCGGGCAACTTCGAGCGCTTGCGCCGAAATATCCACTGCGTCGACGTCGGCATTCGGAAAGGCGTGCGCGGCAAGGATGGCGAGCGACGCCGAGCCGGTACAGAGCTCGAGCACCGCGCTCACTTCGTCCGGATCCGCAACGTAAGGCTGCAGGCCATCGTCGAGCAATTCGCCGATGAACGAGCGCGGCACGATGACGCGTTCGTCGACGTAAAAGCGTCGGCCATGCATCCAGGCTTCGTGCGTGATGTAGGCCGCTGGCACGCGCTCGTCGGCGCGGCGCGCGATGACGGCGAGCACGGCGTCGACCTCGCTCGGGAGAAGCCGCGCGTCGAAAAACGGCTCGAGCGTGTCGAGCGGCAGATGCAGCGTATGCAGGATCAGATAGGCTGCTTCGTCGTAGGCGTTGTCGCTGCCATGGCCGAATGCGAGCCCGGCCGCATTGAAGCGCGAGACCGCATAACGCAGCAGGTCGCGAACGGTGATGAACGGCGTCGTCATGGCGTCGGTTCCTTCTGGCGTCACGCGATCAGCGCTTCGAGCACGCGCCGATAGATGTTTTTGAGGGGATCGACGAAAGCGAGCTCGATGTGCTCGTCGATCTTGTGGATGCTGCCGTTCGGCGGCCCGAACTCCACCACCTGCTTGCAGATGCGCGCGATGAACCGTCCGTCCGACGTGCCACCCGTCGTCGAGAGCTCGGCGCTTACGCCTGTCTCCTGCTCGATGGCCGAGATGAGCGCCTTCGACAGATCGCCGTGGGGAGTGAGAAACGGCAGGCCGCTCACCGTCCAGTCGAGCTCGTAGTCGAGGCCGTGCTTGTCGAGGATGGCATGTACGCGCCGCTGCAGTCCCTCGACGGTGCTCGCGGTGGAGAAACGGAAGTTGAATGTCAGCTCCGCTCGCCCCGGAATCACATTGCTCGCGCCAGTGCCGCTGTGAAGATTCGACACTTGCCACGTCGTGGGCGGAAAGTATTCGTTGCCGGCATCCCAGTGCTCTGCAACCAGTTCCGTCAGCGCGGGGGCGAGCAGGTGAACCGGATTTTTAGCGAGGTGCGGATAAGCGATATGGCCTTGCACGCCTTTGACCGTGAGCTTGCCCGACATCGATCCGCGCCGGCCGTTTTTGATGACGTCGCCGAGCGTGGCGTCGGACGTGGGTTCCCCGACGATGCAGTAGTCGAGCGTTTCGCCACGTTCTTTCAGGGCTTCGACGACTTTCACGGTACCGTGAACGGCGGGGCCTTCCTCGTCGCTCGTGATCAGAAAGGCGATCGAACCGTGATGATCGGGATGGGCCGCGACGAACTCTTCAGTGGCGACGACGAAGCCTGCGATCGACGTCTTCATGTCGGCCGCGCCGCGGCCATAGAGCTTGCCGTCACGGTGCGTGGGCACGAAAGGCGGCGAGCTCCATTGTTCGAGCGGACCTGTCGGCACGACATCGGTATGGCCCGCGAACGCGAGCAGCTTTGCGCGAGGGCCGCCCTGGCCGCGCTTGACAGCCCACAAGTTCGTGACGCCGTGTGCTTCGATCGTCTCGCACGCGAAGCCAATGGCGCTCAGGCGCTCGATCAGCAACTGCTGGCAATGTTGGTCGTCGGGCGTGACGGAGGCGCGCGCGATCAGCTGTTCGGTAAGGGCGAGGGTGCCGGACATGGATTCGAATTCGACAAAAAAGCCGACCGCCATGCGGCCGGCAGTTGCGTTGGACACGTGGCCCGGGCTGCTATGCGAAAAGCGTTTCGTACGTCTCGACGGAAAAGCCGAGCGTCTTCACGCGGCCGTCGACCACCACCACGGGACGCTTGACGACGGACGGCTTATCGACCATCAGCGCGATTGCGCCGTCCTGGGTCTCGGCGGCCGCCTTCGCGGCATCGGAGAGACCTCGCCACGTCGTGCCCCGGCGATTCAGCAGCAGTTCGAGCGGTACATCGGCGAGCCACGCCTTCACGAGCGAAGCCGTCAGCCCCGCTTTCTTGAAATCGTGAAACTCGAAGGTGACGCCACGCTCGTCGAGCCAGGTGCGAGCCTTCTTGACGGTATCGCAGTTGGGGATGCCGTAGACGACGGTACGCGCGGCCGGCATCAATCGCCTCGCAGGAGCTCGTTGAGGCCGACTTTGGCGCGCGTTTTCGCGTCGACCTTCTTGACGATCACAGCGCAGTAAAGGCTATGCGAACCATCCTTCGCCGGGAGGTTGCCCGCGACGACGACCGAGCCCGGCGGAACGTATCCATAGCTCACTTCGCCGGTTTCGCGATCGTAGATCTTCGTGCTTTGGCCGAGGTAGACGCCCATCGAGATGACCGAATTCTCGCCGACGATCACCCCCTCGACCACTTCCGAGCGCGCGCCGATGAAACAGTTGTCTTCGATGATGACGGGATTGGCCTGCAACGGTTCGAGCACGCCGCCGATCCCGACGCCGCCCGACAGATGCACGTTCTTGCCGATCTGGGCGCACGAGCCGACCGTGGCCCAGGTATCGACCATCGTGCCTTCGTCGACATAAGCGCCGATATTCGTGTACGAAGGCATCAGCACGACATTTTTCGCGATGAACGAACCGCGGCGCGCGATGGCGGGCGGGACGACGCGAAAGCCGCCCGCGGCGAAATCTTCGGCCGTGTAGTTGGCGAACTTGGATGGCACCTTGTCATAGAACTGCGAGTAGCCGCCCGCGGGCATCGGTGTGTTGTCTTCGAGCCGAAACGACAACAGCACGGCCTTCTTCAACCATTGGTTGACGACCCATTGACCGTCTTTCTTTTCGGCGACGCGCAGCGCACCGCGATCGAGCTCGCCGATGGCATGTGCGACGGCTTCGCGCACTTCGGCAGGCGCGGCCTTCGGCGAGAGTTCGGCACGGTTGTCCCAGGCGGTGTCGATGATTTGCTGAAGTTGTTGCGACATGTTCTCGATTTGGCTAAGTGGATATCGGATGGACACTTCGGGCGCGGCGGCGAAGCGGCCGCCGCGCGCGGGGCTATGCGGCAAGCGAACGGCAGAAATCGACGATGCGGCGCGCGCCTTCGATGCACTCGCTCTCGCTCGCGACGAGCGCGAGACGGACGAAATCGCGGCCCGGGTTTGCGCCATGCGCGTCTCGCGCAAGATACGACCCCGGCAAAACGGTCACATTATAGTCGGCGTGAAGACGCCGGGCGAATTCGGTGTCCGAGAGCCCCGTGCGGGCGACGTTCGCCCACAGATAGAACGCGGCGTCGGGCAGCTTGACGTCGAGCACCTCGGCGAGCATCGGCGTGACCGCTGAAAATTTGCTCACGTATTTCGCGCGGTTTTCCCGTACGTGCGCTTCGTCGTCCCAGGCGGCGATGCTCGCGGCCTGGTAGACGGGCGACAGCGCGGCGCCGTGGTAAGTCCGGTACAGCAAGAAGCGTTTGAGCAATTGAGCGTCGCCCGCCACGAAGCCCGAGCGCATGCCGGGCACGTTCGAGCGCTTCGAGAGGCTCGACAGCATGACGAGGCGCTCGAAGCCCCGCCCGAGCCGGTGCGCGGCCTCAAGGCTGCCCAGCGGCGGCCGCGCTTCGTCGAAGTAGATTTCCGAATAGCATTCGTCCGAGGCAATCACGAACCCATGCTCGTCGGCCAGCGCGAAGAGTTCACGCCAGTCGTCGAGCGTCAGCACCGCGCCCGTCGGGTTGCCCGGCGAGCAGACATAGAGCAACTGCGTGCGGGACCAGACGTCACGCGGGACGGCGCTGTAGTCGCACGCGAAGTTGCGTGCCGGGTCGCTGTTCGCGAAGTAGGGCTGCGCCCCCGCCAGCAGGGCCGCGCCTTCATAGATCTGATAAAACGGGTTGGGGCACAGCACGACGGCATCCGGGCGCGTGCCGTCCACCACCGCTTGCGCGAGCGCGAAAAGCGCTTCGCGCGAGCCCGACACGGGCAGCACGTCGGTTGCCGGATCGAGTGGGGGCAGGCCGTAGCGCTGCGTGGCCCAGCGCGCGATCGCTTCGCGCAGCGCCGGCGAGCCCGCCGTCGCCGGATAGTTGGAGAGCGTGTCGAGCGATGCCACGACGGCATCGGTGATGACCTTCGGCGTGGCGTGCTTGGGCTCGCCGATGCCAAAGCTGATGTGAGGCAGCGCGGCCGGCGGTGCCGAATCCTTGAGCAGTGCGCGCAGCTTTTCGAAGGGGTAGGGCTGGAGGCTGTCGAGTCGAGGGTTCACGTTGGCTTTTCGCGTTGGCGCAATCGAAAGCGGCTGGGTTGAGCGGCGCGGCACCGTCATGCCGAACCGGGCTGCACCCCGGAAGAAGCCCGTCGGCGCGCCGCGGCTCGGCCGCGATGCGGCGGCGAGCGGGAAGGCGGCCATTATAGCCGGCCGCACTTCGCAGCTGCATGGCGCCGCACGACGCGTTTGGGCCGGGTTAGGGCGATGGTATGATTGCCACTTGCCCGCGGGCCATGCGGCCGCGCGGTCCGTTCGACCTTCCCTATTCAATCAGCGATATCGCCGTGCGTCTGACCTCGATCAAACTCGCTGGCTTCAAATCCTTCGTCGATCCCACCCACTTCCAGGTACCCGGCCAGCTGGTCGGTGTCGTCGGGCCGAACGGTTGCGGAAAATCGAACATCATCGATGCCGTTCGCTGGGTGCTCGGCGAGTCGCGCGCCTCGGAGCTGCGCGGCGAGTCGATGCAGGACGTGATCTTCAACGGCTCGACCGCGCGCAAGCCCGGTAGCCGCGCGAGCGTGGAGCTCGTGTTCGACAATGCCGATGGCCGCGCGGCGGGCCAATGGGGGCAGTACGCGGAAATCGCGGTCAAACGCGTGCTCACGCGCGACGGCACCTCGAGCTACTACATCAACAATCTGCCCGCGCGCCGGCGCGACATCCAGGATATCTTCCTCGGCACCGGCCTCGGGCCGCGCGCCTACGCGATCATCGGGCAAGGCATGATCGCCCGCATCATCGAGGCCAAGCCCGAAGAGCTGCGGGTGTTCCTCGAAGAAGCGGCCGGCGTGTCGAAGTACAAGGAGCGGCGTCGCGAGACCGAGAACCGCCTGCACGACACGCGCGAGAATCTGACGCGCGTGGAGGACATCGTCCGCGAATTGAGCGCCAACCTCGAAAAGCTCGAGGCGCAGGCGGTCGTGGCGACCGAGTTCAAGACGCTGCAGGCGCAAGGCGAAGAAAAGCAGCGGCTCCTGTGGCTCTTGCGCAAGAACGAGGCCGCTGCCGAGCAGGCGAGGCAACAGCGTGCGATTTCCGAGGCGCAGATCGATCTCGAGGCGCAGACGGCGCGCTTGCGCGAGGTCGAAGCCGAATTGGAGACGCTGCGCGTCGCGCACTATGCTGCGAGCGACGCGATGCAGGGCGCGCAAGGCGCCCTCTACGAAGCGAATTCCGAAGTGAGCCGGCTCGAGGCGGAAATCAAGTTCATCATCGAGTCGCGCAACCGCGTGCAAGCACAGATCGCGGCCCTGACGGCACAGCGCGAGCAATGGCAGGCGCAAGCCGAAAAGGCGCGCGGCGACCTCGAGGATGCCGATGCTCAGCTGGCCATCGCCGAGGAAAAAGCCGCGCAGGCGGAAGACGCGGCGGCGGCGAAGCACGACGAATTGCCGGCACTCGAGGGACAGTGGCGCGATGCGCAGGCGCGGCTGAACGACGAGCGCGGCGAGATCGCCCAGACCGAGCAGGCGCTCAAGCTCGAGGCGGCGCATCAGCGCAACGCCGATCAACAGCTGCAGCAGTTGCAGCAGCGCCATGAGCGTCTGAAGGCGGAGGCGGGTGGCCTCGATGCGCCGGATGAGGCGCAGCTCGAAGAAGAGCGCATGCAGCTCGCCGAGCATGAGGAAATTCAGCGCGATGCACAGGCGCGTCTCGCCGATGCCGAGGCCGCGCTGCCGGCGCTCGACGCGGCGCGGCGCGAAGCGCACGAGCGCACGCAAGCGGAAACGGCGCAGATTCATCAGCTCGAAGCGCGGCTCGTTGCGCTCAAGCATCTGCAGGAAAACGTGCAGACCGACGGCAAGATCCAACCGTGGCTCGACAAGCACGAACTGGGAAGCCTGCCGCGTCTGTGGAAGAAGCTGCATATCGAAGCGGGCTGGGAAACGGCGCTCGAATCGGTGTTGCGCGAGCGGCTCGCCGCGCTCGAAATCTCGAATCTCGACTGGGTCAAGGCATGCGCGAGCGACGCGCCGCCCGCCAAACTCGCGGTCTACGCGCCGCCGTCGGCGGGTGTGCCGCGCGAGCCGGTAGCGGGCCTGCGGCCATTGCTCTCGCTCATGCGCATCGACGACGCGGGGCTGCGCGCCGTGCTGGCGGACTGGCTCGGTCATGTCTACGTCGCCGACGATCTGGCGTCGGCGCTCGCGCAGCGCACGCAATTGCCGGAGGGCGCGGTCTTCGTCGTCAAGGCAGGGCATGCGGTCACGCGCGTAGGCGTTCAGCTTTATGCGGCGGACTCCGAGCAGGCCGGCATGTTGGCCCGCGAGCACGAGATCGAGAACCTCACGCGCCAATTGCGCGCGCAGACGCTCTTGGCCGATGAGGCGAAGACCTCGGCGATCCGGGCGGATGCGGCCCATACACAGGCGTCGCAGGCGCTCGCGGATGCACGCGCTCAGGTCGAGCGGGCGACGCAGCGCGTGCATGCGCTGCAGCTCGACGTGCTCAAGCTGACGCAGGCGCACGAGCGTTATACCCAGCGCAGCACGCAGATTCGCGAGGAACTCGAGGAGATCGGCGCGCAGATCGAGGATCAGCGCGCGCAGCGCGCCGAATCCGAGGCGAATTTCGAACGCCACGACGGAGAGCTTGCCGCGTTGCAAGCCCGCTTCGAGGACGACCAGCTCGCGTTCGAGGCGATGGACGAGAAGCTGAGCGCGGCGCGCACCGAGGCGCGCGATCTCGATCGGGCCGCCACCGACGCGCGTTTCGCCGCGCGCAACATGGCCAATCGCATCGAGGAGCTCAAGCGCAGTATCCACGTCGCGCACGAACAAAGCGAGCGGGTTGCGGCTTCGCTCGACGATGCCCGCGTGGAGCTCGAGTCGATCAACGAGCAAACGGCGCACACGGGCCTGCAAGACGCGCTTGCTGTCCGCGCCGAAAAGGAAGCCGCGCTCGGTGCGGCACGCATCGAACTGGACGACCTGACGGCGAAACTGCGGCAGGCGGATGAACTGCGTTTGACGACCGAGCGTTCGCTGCAGCCGCTGCGCGAGCGCATCACCGAGCTGCAGCTGAAGGAGCAAGCCGCGCGCATTGCCGGCGAACAGTTCATCGAGCAGCTCGCTGAAGCGGGTGTCGACGAAGCCGAGCTGCAGCAAAAGCTGACGCCGGATATGAAGCCGTCTTACCTGCAAGGGGAAGTGACGCGCATCAACAACGCGATCAATGCGCTCGGCCCCGTCAATATGGCGGCGCTCGAAGAGCTGGCGGCCGCGACAGAGCGCAAGACGTTCCTCGACGCGCAATCGGCCGATCTGACGGCAGCCATCGAAACGCTTGAAGATGCCATCCGCAAGATCGACCAGGAAACGCGGACACTGCTGCAAGGCACGTTCGACGAGGTCAACCGGCATTTCGGCGAGCTGTTCCCGCGTCTTTTCGGCGGTGGGCAGGCGAAGTTGATCATGACGGGCGACGAGATTCTCGATGCGGGCGTGCAGGTGATGGCTCAGCCGCCCGGCAAGAAGAACTCGACGATCCACTTGCTGTCGGGCGGCGAGAAGGCGCTGACGGCCACCGCGCTCGTCTTCGCGATGTTCCAGCTCAATCCCGCGCCGTTCTGTCTGCTCGACGAAGTGGATGCGCCGCTCGACGACGCGAACACGGAACGCTTTGCCAACCTCGTGCGCGCGATGTCCGAAAAGACGCAGTTCCTCTTCATTTCGCATAACAAGATCGCGATGGAGATGGCTCAGCAATTGATCGGCGTGACGATGCAAGAGCAAGGCGTCTCGCGTATCGTGGCGGTCGACATGGAAACCGCCGCGGGTTTCGCACAGAATACGGCTTGAACGAACGACTGCGGCGGCCGGCACACCGTACGGCCGCCGCCGACGAAAGAACGTGCTTCATGGAGCGTGCATGGACGAGTTGACACTCGGGTTGATCGGCGCGGGCGCCGTAGTGGTGGCGGGCGTGGTGGGATATAACGCATGGCAGGGTGCGAAAGTGCGCCGCAAGATGCCAAGGCCCATGCCGCCTGATGCAGCCGAAGCGCTTGCGCGTCACGATCCCGAGGAGGAGCGGCCGTTTATCGAGCCCGCGCGCGCAAACGTTCGCCGTGAGCCGGCGCTCTCCGATGCGCCGGCCGCGGCCGAGGCGGCACGGGTCGAGCCGAGGTTCGGCGTGGCGCCACTCGATACGCCCGCTGACCTTCAGGCGGACGCGACGGTGCCCAACGGCGAGATTGCCGACGACGCGTCGGCCCCCGACCAACCGGCGCACGCGCTCGATGCGCCTATCGCGCCGGCCGCCACGACCATTTCATCGGCACCGCCGCATGTCGTCGATCGCCGCATCGACTGCGTGGTGCCCATCAAGCTCGGTGGCTCAGTCGCTGGAGAAAAAGCCGTGCCGTTCGCGCAGCGGTTGCGCCGGGCCGGTAGCAAGCCGGTTTATATCGAGGGCAAGGCTGAAGGCGCCAGCGCCTGGGAGTTGCTGCAAAACGGCCAACGCTACGACGAATTGCGCGCGGCGGTCCAGTTGGCCAACCGCGGTGGCGCGTTGAACGAGCTGGAGTTTTCGGAATTCGTCTCGGGGGTGCAGCAGTTCGCCGATGCGGTCGATGGCGCGCCCGAGTTTCCGGACATGCTCGAAACGGTATCGATGGCCCGCGAGCTCGACGGCTTCGCCGCGCAGTGCGACGCGCAGCTGTCGGTCAATGTGCTCTCGGACGGCGCGCCGTGGTCGGCCAACTACGTGCAGGCCGTGGCTTCGCAAGACGGATTGCTGCTCTCGCGCGACGGCACGCGTTTCGTCAAACTCGATGCGAAGCAAAGCCCCGTTTTCATGCTGCAGTTCGGCGATACGAACTTCCTGCGCGACGATCTGACCTACAAGGGCGGCCAGATGATCACGCTGATTCTCGATGTACCCGTGGCCGACGAAGACATTCTGCCGTTCAGGCTCATGTGCGATTACGCGAAGTCGCTCGCGGAGCGCATCGGCGGGCGCGTCGTCGACGATCAACGTCGGCCGCTTCCCGAGTCCGCACTGCTGGCGATCGAAAAGCAACTGATGACGCTATACGCCAAACTCGAAGCGGCCGGCATCCCGGCCGGCTCGGCGGCGACACGCCGGCTATTCAGTCAATAGTGCGGGACGGCTTCTCGCGCATGACGGGCGCTGCGATAATGCCGGGGTGACCCGGAAATCGAACAAGAGCCCCATGGCCCGACACCCTGCGGAACCCCCGATAGATCAACCCGCCGAGCGCGCAGCCTGGCTGCGCGCAGAGCTCGATCACACCAACTCTCAGTGCCATGTGCTCGATCCGCCAGAGTTGCCCGACGCCGAATACGACAAGCTCTTTCTCGAACTGCAGCGCATCGAGAGCGAACACCCCGATCTGATTACGCCGGAGTCGCCGACACAACGTGTCGGCGGCCAGGCGTCGAGCGGCTTCGCTTCCGTGCATCACGCGGTGCCAATGCTTTCGCTGAACAACGGGTTTAGCGACGAAGACATCGTCGCCTTCGATAAGCGCGTTGCAGAGGTGCTCGGCAGCGAATCGGTCGAATACGCGTGCGAGCTCAAGTTCGACGGTCTCGCGATCGCGTTGCGCTACGAGAACGGGCGGCTCGTGCAGGCCGCCACGCGCGGCGATGGCGCGACGGGGGAGGACGTCACTCAGAATGTGCGCACGATTCGTTCGATTCCACTCAGGCTTACGGGTGAGCACGTTCCGCGTCTCGTCGAGGTGCGCGGCGAGGTGTTGATGTTCAAGCGCGATTTCGAGCGGCTCAACGCCCGTCAACGAGAAGCGGGCCAGCGCGAGTTCGCGAATCCACGCAATGCCGCGGCAGGCAGCCTGCGGCAGCTCGATCCGAAAATCACCGCGCATCGGCCACTATCGTTTTTCTCATACGGCATCGGCGAACTCGATGGCATCGAGATGCCCGCCACGCACAGCGCGCTGCTCGACTGGTATGGCGAGCTTGGGCTGCCCGTGTGCGCCGAACGCGCGACCGTCAACGGAGCGCCAGGACTGCTCGAATTTTTCCGGCGTATCGGCGAGAAGCGTAAATCGCTGCCGTACGAGATCGACGGTGTCGTCTACAAGGTCAATCGGCGCGACGAGCAGGACCGGCTCGGATTCGTTTCCCGCGCGCCGCGTTTTGCCCTCGCGCATAAATTCCCGGCCGAAGAGGCCATGACGGAGTTGCTCGATATTTACGTCAATGTGGGCCGTACCGGCGCAATTACGCCGGTGGCGCGCTTGAAGCCCGTCTTCGTCGGTGGCGTGACGGTCACGAACGCTACGTTGCACAATGAAGACGAAGTACGCCGCAAAGACGTGCGCATCGGCGATACCGTCGTCGTGCGTAGAGCTGGCGATGTGATTCCAGAGCTCGTCTCGGTCATGCTCGAGCGCCGCCCGGACAACGCGCGCGAGTTCGTGATGCCCACGCAGTGCCCGGTCTGCGGATCGCGTATCGAGCGGTTGCCGGACGAAGCCGTTGCCCGATGCACGGGCGGCCTTTTTTGCCCGGCGCAGCGCAAGCAGGCCATCTGGCACTTTGCGCAGCGTCGCGCACTCGATATCGATGGTCTCGGCGAAAAAATCATTGACCAGCTCGTCGAGCAGCAGCTCGTGCGCACGCCCGCGGACCTTTTCAATCTCGGTTTTGCCACGCTGGCCCAGCTCGAGCGGTTCGCCGAGAAGTCGGCGCAGAATCTGCTCGATTCGCTCGAAAAGGCCAAGCACACGACGCTTGCGCGGTTCATCTATGGGCTCGGTATCCGGCACGTGGGCGAATCGACTGCAAAGGATCTCGCTCGCCATTTCGGCTCGCTCGATCCTCTGATGAATGCGTCGATGGACGAATTGCTGGAAGTCAACGATGTGGGCCCCGTGGTGGCAGAGTCGATTCACCAGTTTTTCGCGGAAGAGCACAATCGAACCGTCATCGAACAGCTGCGCGCCCCCGGCAAAGTAAGTTGGCCGGAAGGGCCGCCGGCACCGCGCGCGCCGCAAGGCGTGCTGGCCGGCAAGACTGTCGTGTTGACTGGCACGTTGCCGACCTATTCGCGCGAAGATGCCAAGGAATTGCTGGAGACAGCCGGCGCCAAGGTATCGGGTTCAGTGTCGAAGAAAACCGACTATGTGGTGGCGGGAACCGAGGCGGGCAGCAAGCTCACGAAAGCCGAGGAACTTGGCATTCCCGTACTCGACGAAGACGGTATGCGCAAGCTCCTGGAGGGTCACAATCCATGATTCGCGAAATTCTCAAGATGGGCGATCCGCGCCTTTTGCGCATTGCCCAGCCGGTCGATCATTTCGACACCCCCGAGCTGCACGCGCTGATAGCGGACATGTTCGAGACGATGCACGCGGCCAACGGCGCGGGGCTGGCGGCGCCGCAGATCGGTGTCGATCTGCAGCTGGTCATCTTCGGCTTCGGACACAACGAACGCTATCCGGAGGCGCCACCGGTGCCGGAGACGGTGCTCATCAATCCGACCATTACGCCTGTATCGCAGGACACCGAAGAGGGCTGGGAGGGCTGTCTCTCGGTGCCGGGCATGCGCGGCGTCGTCGGGCGGTTTTCGATGATCCGCTATCACGGGTTCGATCAGTTCGGACAGCCGATCGACCGCGTGGCCGAAGGCTTTCATGCGCGCGTCGTTCAGCACGAATGCGATCATCTGATCGGCAAGCTCTATCCGATGCGGATTACCGATTTTTCGAAATTTGGCTTCACCGAGGTGCTTTTCCCCGATCTCGACCCGACAAGCGACGACTGACCCGGGTGCCGCTCGATCGCGTCAAGGGGCCCGCGGAGAGCGGGCCTTGGGGACATCGGTCGATGTTTAAAACGCTTCGTCGGCTAGCAGATAGCGCCATTTTCCCGGTGGCAGCGCGCCCAGCATCACGCGCCCCATCCGTACGCGCTTCAGCCCGACGACATGCAGCCCGACGAGCTCGCACATGCGGCGGATTTGCCGCTTCTTTCCTTCACGCAGCGCAAAGCGGAGCTGTTCGCCGTTTTGCCAGCTGACTTTGGCCGGTTTCAGCGCCGCGCCGTCGAGCGATAACCCGAATCGCAGCAATGCGAGCTTGTCGGCGGGGAAGTGCCGGACGATGTCGGTTGTGTGCTCGCCGTAAGTCACCCGCACGAGATATTCCTTTTCCACACCCGAATGTTCGCCGATCAGCTGTTTTGCGATGCGGCCGTCCTGCGTCAGCACGAGCAGCCCTGTCGAATCGATGTCGAGTCGGCCGGCCGGTGCCAACGTGCGCAGATGACTCGCGGAGAAGCGCTGGGGCGAGCGGTCGCCGTCCCAGCGGTTCTCCGCGGTGACGAGGGTGACGGCGGGTTCGTAGCCGTCTTCGGCCTGCCCCGACACGTATCCGACCGGCTTATGCAGGAGGATGGTGACTTGCCGCGCTTGCGCGGCATGGGCATCGCGCGTGACTTCGATCTTCTGATCGGGTCGCACGCGCGCCCCCAATGTGTCGATTCGCTCGCCATCGACGCGGACCCAGCCATTCTCGATCCACTCATCGGCTTCCCGGCGCGAACACAGGCCGAGTTCCGACATGCGTTTCGACAAGCGCACGGTTCCCGCCGTTTCCGGATCCGCCGCGGACCTCGCGGCTGCGACTCCGCTCGGGCGACGCTCGGGGCGCCCATCACGCTCTGGACGTTCGGCGCGTTCCATCGGCTGGCGCTTGACCGGTGCGGCGCTCTTGCGCTCGGGACGCGCCTGCGCGCTGCTGCCCGTGCGTTTGCCGGTGTCCGCGGCGGTCCTCGGAGTGCGTACGCCGCGCTCGGTTGCGGCGGAGCCTGGGCGTTTGCCGATGCCCGCCTCGCTTCTGGAAGCGCGGGCGCCGCGATCGCTCCCGGCTGAGTCTGCGCGTTTGCCGCTGCTGGCTTCAGTCCTCGGGGCGCGGGCGCCGCGATCGTTCGCGGTGCCGTTCGCGCGTTTGCCGTTGCCTGCCACAGTCCCGGGCGCGCGCGCTCCGCTCTCGGGCGCGACGGTGCCTGTTCGTTTGATGGTGCTCGTGCGAGCCCCGGGAGTGCGGCCCCCGCTATCGCGCCCCTGGCCACGAGGGGCGTTGGCTGGCGCAGCTCCCGCCGACGTGCTCGACGCCGTTGCCCGGCGCTCGCCTGCTGCGCCGGGTCTCTGGCCTTTTTCGACCGACCGCGTGCCCGGTTTCGCCATACGTTTGCCCGGCGTGCCCGATGTGCTTGTGCTTCGCGCGCCGGCCGAGGACTTCGAGCTGGGGGAACGCGGTACCGGCGCGGCGTTGCCGGGCGCCGCGCCGGCCGGACGCGGCGCAGCGGCAGGTCGGGCGGGCTTGCGTGCCGACGGGCTGCCGGAACGAACGGGAGCGCGAGCCGGTGAACTCGGTCGCGGATGCTTGGCTGTCAGTTTGACGCGCATAAACTCTCGAAAAAAAACGGGGCCGCGCGCGTGAGCCTGCGCGGCGGTGAAACAGCGCTCAAAGCGCGATGGCTCGAAGCAGTTCGGTTTCCACCTGAATCTGCAGCCGGTTGTCGGACAGACCGCGCCCATCGAGCAGAAAGACGTCTTCGACGCGTTCGCCCAGCGTGTTGATGCGGGCAGCGTGCACGCCGACACGATGATTGGCGAGCACCCGCGCAATGGAGTAGAGCAGGCCGAGCCGATCGTTCGCGGAAACCGAGAGAATGTAGTACTGCCCACGTTCGTCGGCCCGCAGATCGACGCGCGGCGTGATCGGGAACGTGCGCGACAGGCGCGAGAGCCGGCCCTTGGATGGCTCCGGCAACGGCTCGCCGGAAGACAGCCAGCCGCTCAGCTGCTGCTCGACGAGGTTGGCGATGTCGCGATACTGCACGTCGCCCTCGGGATGCGCGACGATGAAATTGTCGAGCGCATAGCCGTGGCGCGTCGTGCTGATGCGAGCATCGAGCACGGACAGTCCGTTGCGCTCGAAGTAGGCGCAAATGCCGGCGAACAGATCGGGGCGATCGCGCACGTAGACGAGCACTTGCAGCGCTTCGCCGATGGGCGCCGGCCGCGCACGCACGATGGGCGCCTCGGCTTCGACGTGGCGATAGAGCACGCGCGTCTGCCAGGCGATATCGGCGGCGTCGTGCCGCAGGAAGTAGCCGACATCGAGCTGCTCCCAGAGCGCACGCTGGGCGTTCTCCGGCACCGTTTCGAGCCGCAGCAGCGCGAGCGCTTCCTCTTTGCGCGTCTTGAGTTCGGAGTGTTCGTCGGGACGTGCGCCGCCCAGCACAGCGAGCGTCGTGCGATAAAGGTCTTCGAGCAGCTTGCCTTTCCAGGTGTTCCAGACCTTCGGGCTCGTGCCGCGGATATCGGCGACCGTCAGCAGGTAAAGCGCCGTGAGCCGCCGCTCGCTGCCCACGAGTTCGGCGAATTGCTTGATGACGGCCGGGTCGCTCGTGTCCTGCTTCTGGGCGACCTGGCTCATCGTCAGATGTTGCTGCACGAGCCAGACGATGAGCGATGCATCGTCGCCGGCAATGCCATGCTCGCGGCAAAAACGCCGCGCGTCCGCCATGCCGAGCGTCGAATGGTCGCCCCCCCGGCCTTTCGCGATGTCGTGAAAGAGCGCGGCCACATAAAGCACCCACTGACGCTCGAAGTTGGCCATCAACTGGCTGCAGAACGGGTACTCGTGCGCATGTTCCGCGAGGGCGAAGCGACGCAGATTGCGCAGCACCATCAGAATGTGCTGATCGACCGTATAGACGTGATAAAGGTCGTGCTGCATCTGTCCGACGATGCGCCGGAAGTTCAGCAGATAGCGGCCGAGCACGCTCGTTTGATTCATGAGCCGCAGCGCGTGCGTGATGCCCTGCGGCTCTTTGAGAATGTCCATGAAGAGGCGCCGGTTTTCGGGCGCCTTGCGCCAGTGCGAATCCATGATTTCGCGGGCATTGTAGAGCGCGCGCAACGTGCGTGCGGACAGCCCCTTCGTGCCGGGCGTGGCCTCATAGAGCAGGAATGCCTCGAGAATGGCGCTGGGCGTGCGCTCGAAGACGTCGTCGCTGACGATCTCGATCATCCCTTGCTTTTCGACGAAGCGCTCCGACAGCACGCGCGTAATGCCGCTCGTGCGCGGAAAGAGCTGCGCCTCGACGTTCTGGATCAGAATGGTCGCAAGCTGCGTCACTGCCTTCGCTGCCCAGTAATAGCGGCGCATGAGCTGCTCGCTCGCGCGCTTGGCCTGTGTGGAGCGGTAGCCGAAGCTCTCGGCGGCAGCCGTTTGCAGATCGAAGACGAGCACGTCCTGGCGCCGCCCCGCGATCACGTGCAATCGGGCGCGCAGTGTTTTCAGGAAACCTTCGTTACGGCGCAGCTCGCGCGCTTCGCGCGCTGTGATGAGGCCACGTTCGTCGAGTTCGCGCCAGCTGCTGCCGAAGCCGGCCGCGCGGGCGATCCACAGAATCAACTGCAAATCGCGCAGCCCCCCCGGGCTTTCCTTGACGTTGGGCTCGAGGCTATAGGGCGAGTCCTGAAACTTCGCATGACGCTGGCGCATCTCGAGGACTTTGGCCTGAAAAAACGCGCGCGCGTCGAGTGTTTCGTTCAAACGCAGCGTGAAGCGCTGAAAAAGCGTCGTGCTGCCGGTGATGCGTCGCGCTTCGAGCAGCGACGTGCGCACGGTGATATCGCGCTGCCCCTCGTCGATGCATTCGCCAACGGTGCGTACGCTGCTGCCGAGCTCGAGCCCGAGATCCCAGGCCATGCCGATGAAACGCTCGATGCGCGATTCGAGCTCCGGCCCCGGCGTTTCGTGCAGGAGCACCAGAATATCGATGTCCGAATAGGGCGAAAGCTCGCCGCGACCGTACCCGCCGACGGCCACGAGCGCGAGCGAGGCCGGCATGTCGCAGGCGAGCCATGCGCGACGCAATGCGTCATCCGTCGTGCGCGCGAGCGCGCGCATGGCGGCATCGACATTGCCGGCCGTTTTGAAGCGATCGAGAAGCGCCGTCTTGGCGACGCGGTAATCCGCTTTGAGCGACATGGAATGGGGCAGGGCAGCTGGGACGCTCATGTGACGACTGGGATGCGGCTGGCGGTGGCAAAGACGGTGGGTCGGTAGCGAAGCGCCGCCGCTTGCGCGCGTTTGCGCGCCGCGGCCCGCCGGCTGACGATAAGACGCTCGCCGCTACGCGGCGACGGACAGACGGGGTCGTTCGGGCGTTCCGGCCGAAACGGTCAGCACATCGAAACCCGTGTCCGTGACGAGCACCGTATGCTCCCACTGCGCCGACAGGCTGCGGTCGCGCGTCTTGACGGTCCATTGGTCCGGCATCGTGCGAATCTCGCGGCGCCCGGCATTGATCATGGGCTCGATCGTGAAGATCATGCCCTTTTGAAGCTCGAGCCCCGTGCCGGGGCGGCCATAGTGCAGGATCTGCGGATCTTCGTGGAAGACCTTGCCGATGCCGTGACCGCAGTACTCGCGCACCACGCTGTAACCCTGCGCCTCGGCATGCTTCTGAATGGCATGGCCGATATCGCCGAGCCGCGCGCCCGGTCGCACCTGCTCGATGCCGAGCCACATGCATTCGTAGGTCGTCTGGGCGAGCCGCTTTGCGAGAATCGAGCCTTCGCCTGCGATGAACATTCGGCTCGTATCGCCGAAATAGCCGTTCTTGATGACGGTGATATCGATATTCAGGGCGTCGCCGCTCTTGATGATCTTCTCGCCCGGGATGCCGTGACAGATCACGTCATTTACCGAAATGCAGGTTGCCTTCGGATAAGGTGGATAGCCGGGCGGCTGATAATTGAGCGGCGCCGGGATCGTCCCTTGCACGTCGAGCATGTAATTGTGGCAGAGCCTGTCGAGCTCGCCCGTTGTCACGCCCGGTTTGACGAACGGTGTGATGTAGTCGAGCACTTCGCTCGCGAGGCGGCAAGCGATGCGCATTTGCTCGACGTCGTATTCGTTTTTGATCGTGATAGCCATTGGAGTGCCAGCATGAGACGTGGATTGCCGGATTATCGCACCATATAGGGCTCCCGGCTGAATCCAAGGTCGGCCTTGAGGCAGATACGGCCTGCGTGTTATACTCTCGGGCTAGTCGCAATGGCGCTCAGTGGGACTCTGGCGTGGATTCAAGCGGAATCCCGGTGAGGCCAAGGCGGCTGGAAGGAAATGAGTGAGTAAATCGCAAGCCGGCGCATCCAGGGTGCCGGGTGCGCATAAGGCGCATCCGTTACTGCAGCCGGCTTAAGGCCCAACCCTCGCGGAGAATTTTCATGGCAGTTACCATGCGTCAAATGCTGGAAGCCGGTGTCCACTTCGGTCACCAGACCCGCTTCTGGAACCCCAAGATGGCCCCCTTCATCTTCGGCCATCGCAACAAGATTCACATCATCAACCTCGAAAAGACGCTGCCGATGTACAACGACGCGCTGAAGTATGTGCGTCAGCTGGCGGCGAATCGGGGCACGATCCTCTTCGTGGGCACGAAGCGCCAGTCGCGCGACACGATCGCCGAAGAGGCGCAGCGCTGCGGCATGCCTTACGTCAATGCCCGCTGGCTCGGCGGCATGCTGACCAACTTCAAGACGCTGAAGGTTTCGATCAAGCGCCTGAAGGACATGGAAGCGGCAGTCGAAGCGGGTGAGCTCGAGCGCATGAGCAAGAAGGAAGCCCTGTTGTTCGAACGCGAAATCGCGAAGCTCCAGAAGTCGATCGGCGGCGTGAAGGACATGGGTGGCATTCCCGATGCGATCTTCGTCGTGGACGTCGGCTATCACAAGATTGCCGTGACCGAAGCGAACAAACTCGGCGTTCCGGTCATCGCCGTGGTCGATACGAACCACTCGCCGGAAGGGATCGATTACGTGATCCCCGGTAACGACGATGCGAGCAAGGCTGTGGCGCTCTACGCGGCTGGCGTGGCGGACGCGATTCTCGAAGGCCGCGCGAACGCGGTGAACGAAGTCGTCCAGGCAGTGCGTGGCGAAGGCGACGGCGACGAATTCGTCGAGGTCAACGGGGAGGCGTAAAGCAACCCCGTGGCCGGCAAAAAAGGGGGCTTTCAGGGGCCCCCTTTTTTTGAGTTTCGGCCGGGTGACGGCCGGTGATGCGGTGCGGCGGATTTCGGCGCGTGCCGCGAACGAATGCCTGCCGTTCGCATCGAATGCGGGCGGCCTATGAAAGACAGACTCAAGGAGCGAATGATGGCGGCAATTACCGCAAGCATGGTGGCAGAACTGCGCGCGAAGACCGACGCGCCCATGATGGAGTGCAAGAAGGCGCTGACGGAAGCCGAAGGCGACCTGGCGCGCGCGGAAGAGCTGCTGCGCGTGAAGCTTGGCAACAAGGCCAGCAAGGCCGCCTCGCGCGTGACGGCCGAAGGCATCATCGCCTCGTCCATCAGCGGCAACGCGGGCGCGCTCGTCGAATTGAACTGCGAGACGGACTTTGTTGCGAAGAACGACGATTTCAATGCGTTCGCCAAGCAAATCGCCGAACTCGTGGTCGCACAGAAGCCGGCCGACGTGGCAGCCCTGTCGGCGCTGACACTGAACGGCCAGACGGTCGACGCCGTGCGCCTCGCGCTCGTCGGCAAGATCGGCGAAAACCTGTCGATCCGCCGCTTCGTGCGCTTCGAAACGGGCAACAAGCTCGCGGCCTACCTGCACGGTACGCGCATCGGCGTGCTCGTCGAGTACACGGGCGCGGACGAACAAGTCGGCAAGGATGTCGCCATGCACGTGGCCGCGATGAAGCCGGTTTCGCTGTCGGCGAACGATGTGCCGGCCGATCTGATCGCGAAAGAGCGCAGCATCGCCGAGCAAAAGGCAGCCGAATCGGGCAAGCCGGCCGAGATCGTCGCGAAGATGGTCGAGGGCAGCGTCCAGAAGTATCTGAAGGAAGTGTCGCTGCTGAACCAGCCGTTCGTGAAGAACGACAAGCAGACGATCGAACAGATGCTCAAATCGGCCAACGCGTCGGTCCAGCAGTTCGCGCTCTTCGTCGTCGGCGAAGGCATCGAAAAGCGCCAAGACGACTTCGCGGCGGAAGTTGCCGCGCAAGTCGCCGCCGCAAAACAGCAGTAAGCAGGCGTCTTGCGCGCGCCCGGGTGCCGACGCGCCCGGGCGTCAAAGCGAGCTTCGAAGGCGCAGTTCAACGCGACTTCGTTTGCGGCGTCGGCAATGTCGCACATTGGCTAGGGGTTTTCCCCTAAGCATCGCGTGCAAGCTTGGCCGGACGGTTCTTTGCTCGATGTCCGGCTAGCGCTCGGCGCGGCGTGAGCGGTGCTTGCTCGAATTTGTGTTTCACCCCTACAGTTCCACCTTGTCGTCACTCCCTTCGGCGCGATCGGATACCGCTATGCCCACAGCCTATAAACGCGTTCTTCTCAAACTCTCCGGCGAAGCTTTGATGGGCGACGATGCCTTCGGCATCAACCGCGCGACGATCGAAAGAATGGTGGCGGACATCGCGGAAGTGGTGCGCCTGGGTACCCAGCTCGCGGTCGTGATCGGCGGCGGCAACATCTTTCGCGGCGTAGCCGGCGGTGCGGCGGGCATGGATCGCGCCACGGCCGACTACATGGGCATGCTCGCGACGATGATGAACGCGCTCGCGCTGCAAGACGCCATGCGGCATGCGGGTATCGAGGCGCGCGTGCAATCTGCGCTGCGAATGGACCAGGTCGTCGAGCCATACATCCGTCCGCGCGCAATTCGGCAACTCGAAGAAGGCAAGGTTGTGATCTTCGCGGCCGGTACCGGCAACCCGTTCTTCACGACCGATACGGCCGCCGCATTGCGCGGCTCGGAAATCGGCGCGGAGGTGGTACTGAAGGCGACGAAGGTCGACGGCGTATACTCCGCTGACCCGAACAAGGATGCGTCGGCAACGCGTTATGCGACGATCAGTTTCGACGAGGCGATCGGCCGCAACCTGCAAGTCATGGACGCGACGGCCTTTGCGCTGTGCCGCGACCAGAAGCTGCCGATCCGTGTTTTTTCCATCGTCAAGCCCGGTGCATTGAAGCGCATCATTCAGGGGGACGACGAGGGTACGCTGGTCCACGTGTAAACTCTCGCACATCGCGAAAAAGCGCCCGCCGCGGCTTGGTTCCTCAACGAGCGCCGCTCGCGTGGTGCGATCCGCACTGTTATGAAGGATGAAGGTTCGGAGGTTTAAATGAGTCTGGCAGATATAAAAAAGGGCGCCGATCAAAAGATGCAGCGTTCGATCGAGGCGTTCAAGAGCGATCTCGCGAAGATCCGTACCGGGCGCGCGCATACGGGCCTGCTCGACCATATCCAGGTCGACTACTACGGCTCGAACGTGCCCATTTCCCAGGTGGCCAACCTGACGCTGATCGATGCGCGCACGATCGGCGTGCAGCCTTGGGAAAAGAAGATGGTCGCCGTCGTCGAGAAGGCGATCCGCGAGTCGGATCTGGGCCTGAACCCGGCCACCCAAGGCGATCAGATCCGAGTGCCGATGCCGGCGCTGACGGAAGAGCGCCGCCGCGAGCTGACGAAAATCGTCAAGAGCGAAGGCGAAACGGCAAAGGTCGCCGTGCGCAATCTGCGCCGCGACGCCAACGAGCAGCTCAAGAAACTCGTCAAGGACAAGGAAATCTCCGAGGACGACGAACGCCGTGCCAGTGACGAGGTCCAAAAGCTCACCGACAAATATGTCGCCGAGGTCGAGAAACTCGTTCAGACGAAAGAAGCCGAGATCATGACGGTCTGAGGCCACTCGGTCCCGACGTCTTCGCGGTCTTATTTCGTTCAAAAGCAGTTATCTGTCCCGGCGGCCATGACTTATACCAGCTCAACTGTTCGCGTACCCGATGTCGCAGCCGTTCCGCGCCATGTCGCGATCATCATGGACGGCAATGGCCGCTGGGCGACGCAACGGCGTTTGCCGCGCGTGGCAGGCCATACGCGTGGCGTCGACGCGGTGCGTGCGACCGTCGAGGCGTGTGCGCGCGCGGGCGTCGAATATCTGACGCTTTTTGCCTTCAGCTCCGAAAACTGGCGGCGGCCCGTCGAGGAAGTGTCCTTCCTCATGCGGCTTTTCGTGACCGCGCTCGAACGCGAGGTCGGCAAGCTCCACGCCAATGGCATTCGATTGCGCGTCGTGGGCGATCTGTCGCAGTTCGATACACGCATTCAGGACCTCATTCGCCGGGCGGAAGCCAAGACGGCACGCAATGAGCGGCTGACGCTGACGATCGCCGCCAATTACGGCGGACGGTGGGATATCTTGCAGGCGGCCCGCAAGGCAGCCGAAGAGGCGGCGCGTGAAGGGCGGCCGGGGAATTTCGACGAGGAAGCGTTTTCCCGGCATCTGGCGATGGCGTACGCGCCCGAACCCGATCTCTTTATCCGCACGGGCGGCGAGACGCGCATCAGCAACTTCCTGCTCTGGCAACTCGCCTATACCGAGCTCTATTTCACCGAGACGTTCTGGCCCGATTTCGACGCCACGACGCTCGCCGACGCTATCGCGTCCTATGGACGCCGGGAGCGGCGTTTCGGTCGCACCAGTGCACAGCTCGAGCCGCAATCGCAGGACGTCGATTCCCTCCCATGCTGAAGACCCGCGTCCTCACGGCCATCGTTCTTCTGGCCGTGTTCGTTCCGGTCACGCTTTATGCACCGGCAAGTGCGTTCGGTGCCTTGATTGGACTGGTGCTCGTCCTGGCGGCATGGGAATGGGCGCGCCTTTTGGGATTGCGAGGTCTCGCTTCGTATGGCTATGCGGCGCTGGCCGCGGTGGCGCTGCTGGCGAGTCTGCGGCTTACCGGTAGCCTCCGGGCGGCGCGTCCGCTTTTCGAGGCGGCCGCGATCTTCTGGCTGCTGGCGGGCCCATTCGCGCTTGCCCGCAAGCCGCAACTGGCACATGGCGCCTGGCGTGTGTTCCTCGTGCTGGCCGGGCTCGTCGTTTTCGTCGCCTGCTGGCATGCGCTCGTTCTCGCGCGCACGGTTGGGGTGGCGTTCGTTCTTTCGGTGCTGATCGTCGTCTGGCTCGCTGACATCGGCGCATACTTCTCAGGCAAGGCTTTCGGCAGGCACAAGCTCGCGGTTACCATCAGCCCGGGCAAGACGTGGGAAGGAGCGGTAGGGGGCTGGCTGGCCGTCCTCGTCGTCGGCGGCGCGGCAATGGCAAGCGAGGCGTTCGCGCCCACGCTGTTTTCGACGTTGCTGGCGAAGCTGGGTGGCGTTCGGGCGCTGTTGGCACTCACCGGACTCGTCGCGTTCAGCATCGTCGGCGACCTGTTCGAGTCGCTGCTCAAGCGCCAGGCGAGCGTGAAGGATTCGAGCGCGCTGCTGCCGGGGCACGGCGGCGTGCTCGATCGCATCGACGCATTGCTGCCGGTATTGCCGCTCGTGATGCTGCTCGTCGCGTAAGGCGCCTTCGGCGCCCAGGAAATGACATATGACAAAACGTTTGACACTGCTGGGTTCCACGGGCTCGATCGGCGAGAGCACGCTGGACGTCGTCGCTCGCCATCCCGAGCGTTTTTCGGTCTATGCCCTGAGCGCGCACCGCAATGGCGATAAGCTCGTCGAGCAATGTCTGCGCTTTGCGCCGGATGTCGCCGTAGTCGGCGACGCCGAAACCGCGGCCCGTGTCGAGACGCAATTGCGCGCGGCCGGCTGCGCGACGCAGGTGGCTTACGGTCCGCAGGCGCTCGTGGAAGTCGCCAAAAGCGACGGTTGCGACACTGTCGTGGCAGCCATCGTCGGTGCGGCCGGATTGGCGCCGAGTCTCGCCGCGGCCATGGCCGGCAAACGCATTTTGCTGGCGAACAAGGAAGCGCTCGTCATGTCGGGCGCGATCTTCATGGATGCCGTGCGCGACCACGGCGCCACCCTCTTGCCCGTCGACAGCGAACACAATGCGATATTCCAGTGCCTGCCGCGCGATGCGTCACCGCACGGCGGCGTCGCCAAGATCATCCTGACGGCATCGGGCGGCCCGTTTCGCACGCGCGAACCGGCCACGCTCGTCGATGTCACGCCCGAGGAAGCCTGCAAGCATCCGAACTGGGTCATGGGCCGGAAGATCTCGGTCGATTCGGCCACGATGATGAACAAGGGACTGGAGGTCATCGAGGCGCATTGGCTCTTCGATCTGCCGGGCGACCGCATCGACGTTCTGATTCATCCGCAAAGCGTCATTCATTCGCTGGTCTCGTACGCCGATGGTTCCGTGCTGGCGCAGCTCGGCAATCCGGACATGCGTACCCCGATAGCCCATGCGCTCGCTTTTCCGGAGCGAGTCGATTCGGGGGTCGCTCAGCTCGACCTGGCGCAGGTGGCGTCGCTGAGCTTCGAAAAGCCGGACTATGAGCGTTTTCCGTGTTTGGCGCTCGCCATGCAGGCGCTGAGCGCGGGCGGCGTTGCTAGCGCGGCCCTCAATGCGGCCAACGAGGTTGCGGTGGAAGCATTCCTCGAGCGGCGCATCGGCTTCACCGATATCGCGCAAACGGTGGCGGCTGTGCTGGATGCGGTGCCCAACCGGCGCCCCGACGGTCTCGCGGCCGTGCTGGAAGCGGATGGGCAGGCGCGACGCGCCGCCGTCGATTTCATCGCGCGGCGCCCCATCGCGGGGCGCGCCGCCGTTCACCGCGACCGGACGAACCGCGCGTTGCAGTGAGACGTCGATGAATCTGCTGATCGAAATTGCCGCTTTCGCCGTCGCGATCGGCGTACTCGTCGTCGTGCATGAATTCGGGCATTTCGCCATTGCGCGCTTGTGCGGCGTCAAGGTATTGCGGTTTTCGATCGGCTTCGGTCGCCCGCTCCTGACGTGGGTCGGCAAACGGAGCGGCACCGAATGGACGATTTCGGCGCTGCCGCTGGGCGGCTACGTGAAGATGCTCGACGAGCGCGATCCCGGTCCTGGCATCGCCCGCGCCGACTTGCCTTTCGCGTTCAATCGCCAGCACGTCGCCAAGCGCATCGCGATCGTGCTGGCGGGACCGCTTGCCAATTTCGTGCTCGCCATCGTCCTGTTCGCGGCCGTTTTCGCGACCGGTGTCGTCGAACCGACGGCCACGCTTGCCACGCCACCGGCCGACAGCGTCGCGGCGCGCGCGGGCTTCGAGGGCGGCGAGACGATCGTCGCGATCGGAGACGTACACGGTGCCGATATCGAGCCCGTGCGCTCGTGGTCGGATTTGCGCTGGAAGCTGCTCGATGCGGCGTTCGACCATCGACGCATCGTCATGCGCGCCCACGACGGGCATGGCACCTATGATTTTCAGGTCGATCTCAGCAGAGTGTCGGAGCGCGACGTCGACGACGACTTCATGTCGAAGCTCGGCTTCGACGAAGGCGGCGCGCTTTCGGTCGCGGCAGTGGAGCCCGGCAGCGCGGCGTTGCAGGCCGGCCTCGCGGCGGGCGACGTGTTACGCGCGGTCGACGGTAGGCGCATTGACGGTGCCGAGGCATTCATCGCTTATGTCAAGGCCCACGCGGGGCGTCCGATCGTGCTGCAAGTGGAGCGCCCACGTGCCGAAAGCGGCCCGCTCGCGTTGACGATCACACCCGTCGCGCAGGAAGACGCGGCTACCGGGCGCCAGGTCGGCCGCATCGGCGCGGCGCTGGCTACCAAGGTGGCCACGGTGCAGGTGCGTTACGGCCCGCTCGAGAGCGTGGCGCGGGGCGCAAGGCGCACATGGGAAATCGGCGTGTATTCGCTGCGCATGTTCGGACGCATGCTGATCGGCGAGGCGTCGATCAAGAATCTGTCCGGGCCGGTGACGATTGCCGATTATGCCGGCAAGAGCGCGCGGCTTGGCTGGGTGCCTTTCCTGTCCTTTCTCTCGCTCGTCAGCATCAGCCTCGGCGTACTGAACTTGTTGCCAATTCCGGTATTGGACGGGGGGCATCTGTTATATTATTTGGTTGAAGCTGCGACCGGCAAAGCCGTATCGGAGCGTTGGCAGCTTGTTCTGCAAAGAGCTGGGCTCGTTTGCATCGTCGCATTGTCGGCGATTGCGCTCTTTAACGATCTGGCTCGTTTAATCCACTTCTAAAGCGTCCCGCGGCATGCGCGCTCGGCAGGCCGCTGCGGACTGATGCAGCTAAAAATATTGGGGAAGCACGTTGTTGAAACCTCATCGCTTTGTTCCTAGGACTGTCGCAGCCACGGCCATTGCCGTCCACGGGCTCGTCGCTCATGCCGCGGCGCCTTTCGTGGTGAAGGACATCAAGATCAACGGGCTGCAGCAGGTCGAACCCGCAACGGTGTTCGCCTACCTGCCGATCAAGCAAGGCGATACGTTCACGGACGAAAAAGCGTCGGAGGCGATTCGCGCGCTCTACGCAACGGGGTTCTTCAACGACGTACAGGTTTCGGCGGAAGGCGACACGGTGATCGTCAACGTGGTCGAGCGGTCGGCCATTGCCTCGATCGATTTCTCGGGGCTGCATGAGTTCGAGAAGGATGCATTGCTCAAGGCGCTCAAGAGCGTTGGCCTCTCGCAGGGGCGTTACTACGACAAGTCGCTCGTCGACCGTTCCGAGCAGGAGCTCAAGCGCCAGTATTTGACGCGCGGTTTTTATGCGGCGGAAATCAAGACGACGGTGACGCCTGTCGACCGCAACCGTGTTTCGATTCTGTTCTCGGTGACGGAAGGCCCGAGCGCGAAGATCCGCCAGGTCAACTTCATCGGCAACAAGGCGTTCAGCACGAGCACGCTGCGCAACGAAATGCAGCTCTCGACGCCGAACTGGTTCTCCTGGTACACGAAGAACGATCTCTATTCGAAAGACAAGCTCACGACGGACCTCGAGAACGTTCGCAAGTACTATCTGAATCACGGCTATCTCGAGTTCAATATCGAGTCGACGCAGGTCTCGATCTCGCCTGACAAGAAGGACATGTACCTCACGCTGACGGTGCATGAGGGCGAGCCGTACAAGATCTCGGGCATCAAGCTGGCGGGCAATCTGCTCGATCGCGAGGCCGAGCTGAAAAAGCTCATCAAGATCAAGCCGGGCGACCGGTTTTCGGCGGACAAGCTGCAAGCCACGACGAAAGCGATCGTCGACAAGCTCGGTGAATACGGTTACGCGTTCGCAACCGTCAACGCGCAGCCCGACATCGATCAACAGCATCACACCGTCGCGATGACGCTGCAGGTCGACCCGAGCCGTCGCGTCTATGTCCGGCGCATCAACGTTTCCGGCAACACGCGCACGCGCGACGAAGTGGTCCGCCGCGAGATGCGCCAGCTCGAAAGCTCATGGTTCGATTCGAGCCGCCTCGCGCTGTCGAAAGACCGCATCAACCGGCTCGGCTATTTCACCGATGTCGATGTGACGACGGTGCCCGTCGAAGGGACGGCGGATCAGGTCGATGTCGACGTCAAGGTCGCCGAAAAGCCGACCGGCGCGATCACGCTCGGCGCGGGTTTTTCGTCGACGGACAAGGTCGTGCTCTCGGCCGGCGTTTCGCAGGATAACGTCTTCGGTTCCGGCACGAGTCTTTCGGTCAACGTGAACACGGCGCGCACCTATCGTACGTTGACGGTGACGCAGGTGGACCCGTACTTCACCGTGGACGGCATCAAGCGGATTACCGACGTCTATTACCGCACTACGGAACCGCTTTATTATTCGTCGAGCTCGAGCTTCAAGATCGTCACGGCGGGTGGCGATCTCAAGTTCGGCATCCCGTTCTCGGAAGTCGATACCGTCTACTTCGGCGCGGGCTTTGAGCAGAACCGGCTCAGCGTCGACAGCAGCACGCCGCAGAGCTATCGCGATTACGTGACCGATTTCGGCCGCGTCTCGAACAACATTCCCGTGACGGTGGCGTGGTCGCGCGATGCGCGAGACAGCGCGCTCGTCCCGAGCCGCGGTTACTTCACGCAGGCGAACGCCGAGTACGGCACGCCGGCTGGCGCGACCCAGTACTACAAGGCGGACCTGCAGGCGCAGTATTACTACTCGTTCGCGCGTGGCTTCGTGCTTGGCCTGAACTTGCAGGGAGGCTACGGCCGCGGTTTGGCAGGCAAGCCTTTCCCGATCTTCAAGAACTACTATGCGGGCGGTATCGGCTCCGTACGTGGCTACGAGCCGAGCTCGCTCGGCCCGCGCGATGCGACGACGGGAGACCCGATCGGCGGCTCGAAGATGGTCGTCGGCAACATCGAGCTGACTTTCCCGTTGCCGGGTACGGGTTACGACCGGACATTGCGCGTGTTCACGTTCCTTGACGGCGGTAACGTCTGGGGCGAGCTCGGCAATAGCGTGGGCGCGAACGGCTTGCGGTACGGCGCCGGTGTCGGTCTCGCATGGATTTCGCCGATCGGGCCGCTCAAGCTGAGCCTCGGTTTCCCTGTGATGAAACACGAAGGCGACAAATATCAGAAGTTCCAGTTCCAGATCGGGACGGCATTCTGACGAACACGCCCCAACCAGCATCGAGAGGAAGATTTTGCTAACCGGTACGTTTTCGAAACGCTTGATTTGCGCGACGGCGCTGGCGCTCGCGCTCGCCGCCAGCGTCGGCGAGGCGTGTGCTCAGGAAGCCCGCATTGCGGCTGTCAATTCCGATCGCATCCTGCGCGAGTCCTCCACCGCGCAGGCCGCGCAGAAAAAGCTGGAGGCCGAATTCGCCAAGCGCGATGGCGATCTGCGCGATATGAGTCAACGTCTGAAGGCGATGTCCGATGCGCTCGACAAGAACGCGAAGTTGACGAGCGCGGAGCGTGCCGAGAAACAGCGCGAGCTGTCGAACCTCGATAGCGACTTTCAGCGCAAACGGCGCGAGTTCAACGAGGATCTGAACCAGCGTCGCAACGAAGAACTCGCGGCTGTGCTCGATCGCGCGAACAAGGTCATCAAGCAGATCGCGGAGCAGCAGCACTACGACCTGATCGTGCAAGAAGCGGTCTATGTCAGCCCGCGCATCGACATCACCGACCAAGTGCTCAAGGCACTTGCGGCGAACGCAGCGAACTGAATAGGCGGAGTTGCAAGCGAATGGCATTGACGCTCGGTGAAATTGCGCAGCGTTTCGGCGGCGACATCGTCGGCGACGCGACGCTGCGTGTCGGCGGCCTCGCGCCGCTCGATCAGGCGCGCTCGGATCAGCTCGCCTTTCTCGCCAACCCCAAATATCTGTCGCAAGTCGAGGCGACGCATGCCGGCGCCATACTGATCTCGCCGGCCGATCTCGCGAAGCTCGGCAACCGCGACGGGCGTAACTTCATCGTCACGCCGAATCCCTACGCTTATTTCGCTCGCGTGGCGCAGATGTTCATCGATCTTGCCGCGCCCAAGGCGCCGGCGGGCGTGCATCCGAGCGCGGTGGTCGATCCGGGCGCACAGGTCGCGGCGAGTGCCGTCATCGGTCCCCATGCGGTTGTCGAGGCTGGCGCCGTCATTGGCGAGGGTGTGCGGCTCGATGCGAACGTCACGATCGGCCGAGGCACGCAAGTGGGCGAGGGCGCGCACCTTTATCCGCATGTGACCGTCTATCACGGCTGCAAGATTGGGCCGCGCGCGATCATTCACGCGGGGGCCGTCATTGGGTCGGACGGTTTCGGCTTTGCCCCGGACTTCGTTGGCGAGGGCGATGCGCGGACCGGAACCTGGGTCAAGATTCCGCAGGTGGGCGGCGTGACGATCGGCCCGGACGTCGAAATCGGCGCCAACACGACGATCGATCGCGGGGCGATGGCCGATACGATCATCGAAGAATGCGTGAAGATCGACAATCTCGTGCAGATCGGCCATAACTGCCGAATCGGCGCTTATACGGTCATCGCGGGTTGCGCCGGCATCGCGGGCAGCACGACGATCGGTCGCCACTGCATGATCGGGGGGGCGGTCGGCATTGCGGGGCATGTGACGCTTGGCGACTACGTGATCGTCACTGCCAAGTCGGGCGTCTCGAAATCGCTGCCGAAACCGGGCATCTATACGAGCGCGTTCCCAGCCGTCGAGCACGGCGAGTGGAACCGAAGCGCCGCGTTGATGCGCAATCTCGACAAGCTGCGTGAGCGGATCAAAGCTTTGGAGGCCGCTGCCGCCCAGCGCGACAGCGGAGCATGAAGAGCACCTGAAAGCGCGCGAGTGACAACGCCGGGCATGCCCGGCGTTGCAACGAACGGCGCTGCGGGCGCAGGCAGCACGAACGCTTCGAACGAAGCACAGCAGTTATCATCCGCGCAACAGGGCGTGGAGCAGACACACCATGAGCACTGAAAAAATCAACCTCGACATTCATAAGATTCTGACGCTGCTGCCGCATCGCTACCCGATCCTGCTCGTCGACAGGGTGCTCGAGCTCGAGCCGCACAAGAGCATCAAGGCGTTGAAGAACGTGTCGATCAACGAGCCGTATTTCGTCGGTCACTTCCCGCAGCGCCCGGTGATGCCCGGTGTGTTGATTCTGGAGGCGCTGGCGCAGACCGCGGCACTCTTGACCTTCACCGAAGAAACGCACGATCCGGCGACGGCGCTGTATTACTTCGTCGGCATCGACGGGGCACGTTTCAAGCGTGTCGTCGAGCCGGGCGATCAGTTGATTCTCAACGTAGCGTTCGAGCGCTGCATGCGCGGTATCTGGAAATTCAAGGCGCGCGCCGAAGTAGACGGCGTGACGGCAGCCGAGGCTGATCTGATGTGCACGATCAAGCATACCGATCAGTGAACGCATTGGACGTATTGAGGAAGGGCGAACGCGAATGAGCAGGATTCATCCCACCGCGATCATCGAATCGGGCGCACAGCTGGCTGACGACGTCGAAATCGGACCGTATGCGATCGTAGGTCCGAACGTCACCATTGGCGCCGGGACGACCATCGGTTCGCATAGCGTGATCGAAGGCCACACGACCCTCGGTGCAGCCAACCGGATCGGGCACTACGCTTCGATCGGCGGGCGGCCGCAGGACATGAAGTATCAGGACGAGCCAACGCGGCTCGTTATCGGCGATCGGAATACGATTCGCGAATTCACGACGATTCACACCGGCACCGTGCAAGACGGCGGTGTGACGACGATCGGCGACGACAACTGGATCATGGCTTACGTGCACGTTGGCCACGATTGCCGCGTTGGCAGCAACACGATCCTCTCGAGCAATGCGCAAATGGCGGGCCATGTCATCGTCGGCGATTGGGCAATCGTCGGCGGCATGTCGGGTGTCCATCAATTCGTACGGATTGGCGAGCATTCGATGCTGGGCGGCGCGTCGGCGCTCGTGCAGGACATTCCGCCGTTCGTGATCGCGGCGGGCAACAAGGCGGAGCCGCACGGTATCAACGTCGAAGGTCTGCGTCGGCGCGGTTTTTCGGCCGATGCGATTTCCGCGTTGCGCGGTGCTTACCGCCTGCTCTACAAGAACGGGCTGTCGCTCGAGGAAGCGAAGGCCCAACTGGGCGAGCTCGCGACGGCAGGCGGCGACGGCGACGAGCACGTACGCAAGCTGATCGCCTTCATCGACGCGTCCCAGCGCGGCATCATCCGCTAAATGGTGCTCGCGACCAACCCGCTGCGCGTGGCAATGGTGGCGGGCGAGCCGTCAGGAGATCTGCTCGGAGCGGCGCTCGTGGGCGGCCTCGTGCGCCGGCTACCGGCCGACACGCGCTACTACGGCATTGGCGGCCCGCGCATGATCGCGCACGGCTTCGACGCACATTGGCCGATGGAGAAGCTGACGGTGCGCGGCTATGTGGAAGCGCTGCGCCATATCCCCGAAATTCTGCGTATCCGGCGCGATCTCAAGCATCAACTGCTGGCCGAGCGGCCGCATGCGTTCATCGGCGTGGACGCGCCCGATTTCAATTTCGGGCTCGAGGAGCCGTTGCGTGCGGCCGGCATTCCGACCATCCATTTCGTCTGCCCGTCTATTTGGGCGTGGCGCGGTGGCCGCATCAAGAAGATCGCGCGCTCCGTCGATCACATGCTCTGTGTTTTTCCGTTCGAGATCGAGCTGCTCGAGAAGGCCGGGGTGCCGGCCACCTATGTCGGCCATCCGCTTGCCGATGAAATTCCGCTCGAGCCGGACATGGCGGGCGCGCGACGGTCATTGAATCTGCCCGCGAGCGGACTGGTGATTGCGGTGTTGCCGGGCTCGCGACGCTCCGAGATCGCGCTGATCGGACCGACGTTCTTTGCGGCGATGGCGCTCATGCATCAACGCGAGCCGGGCCTGCGCTTCGTAATGCCGGCGGCGACACAGGCTTTGCGCGAGCAGTTGCAGCCACTCGCCGACGCCCATCCCGGGCTGCCGCTGACGATCACCGAGGGCGATGCGCAGCGCGTCATGACGGCGGCCGATGCGGTGCTCGTCAAGAGCGGCACAGTGACGCTGGAAGCCGCACTGCTGAAAAAGCCGATGGTGATTTCGTACAAAGTGCCTTGGCTGACGGGGCAGATCATGCGCCGCCAGGGTTATCTTCCGTATGTCGGCTTGCCCAATATTCTGGCGGGCCGTTTTGTCGTACCCGAAATTCTTCAGCATTTCGCCACACCCGAAGCGCTCGCGGACGCCACGCTGACCCAGTTGCATGACGAAGGGAATCGGCGCACGCTCACCGAAGTGTTCACGCGGATGCATGAGACGCTCAAGCGCAATACGGCCGAGCGTGCGGCAGACGCGGTGGCGCAGGTCATCGAATCGAGAAAGGTGCGCACATGACGGCTGGCCGTACCGTTCAATCCGCGCTCGATTTCAGTTCGCCGCTCGACATCGTCTGCGGCGTGGACGAGGCAGGCCGCGGGCCGCTGGCCGGTCCCGTCGTGGCGGCGGCCGTCATCTTGAATCCGAAACGGCGCATTCGCGGTCTCGACGATTCGAAAGTGCTCAATGCGAAGACGCGCGAAGCGCTCTACGAGAAAATCGTCGAGCGTTCGGTCGCCTATTGCGTGGCTTCGGCCAGCGTCGAGGAAATCGACACGCTCAATATCCTTCACGCGACGATGCTGGCAATGAAACGCGCGGTCGAAGGACTGGCCGTCATGCCGACACTGGCCAAAATCGACGGTAATCGGTGCCCCGTACTATCGATCAGAAGCGAAGCCATCATCGGCGGGGATGCCCTCGTGCCGGCGATTTCGGCGGCGTCGATCCTTGCCAAGGTGACGCGCGACAGGATGCTGGCCGAGCTGCATGAACGATTCCCGATGTACGGGTTCAACGCACATGTCGGCTACAGCACGCCGCAGCATCTCGCCGCACTGGCCGAACACGGCCCCTGCGAGCATCACCGGCGCTCGTTTGCGCCGGTGCGCGAGGCTTATGCGCAGCGTGGCGTGCGGGTGAGCTTGCCTGCCGGCGCCGAGGTCGTCGTCCCATCGTCCATCGAGGAGGCATTCGCGCTCGTGGATGCTGCCGCGCCCGCGGCACAGCCTGCCGACGATGCCCTGCCGACGCGTCCCCCGACGCCGTGAAAGCCACGCCGTGAAAGCGATTACCTCCCGAGACAATCCGCTCTACAAACGTCTGAAGGCACTGGCCGGCTCGACGCATCAGCAGCGCAAAAGCGGCCATGCGCTACTCGAAGGCTTTCACCTCGCGAGCGCCTATCTCGACGTTGCGGGGCAGCCCGAGACCTGTGTGGTCACCGATGAGGCGCTGCATCACCCCGAGGCGCAGGCCATCGTCGCGCGCGTCGATCCGGCGCACCTCGTGTCGCTGCCGCAAGCGCTGTTCGGGCAGCTATCGAATGTCGTCAACGGCGTTGGAATGCTCTTCGTCGTACCGAAACTCGTGCCGACGCTGCCGGAGCGCATCGACGAAACCTGTGTCGTGCTCGATGGTGTCCAGGACGCGGGCAACGTCGGTTCGATCCTGCGCAGCGCAGCCGCGGCCGGCATCAAGCGCGTGTTTTGCGCGCCCGGGACGGCCTACGCATGGTCCTCCAAGGTATTGCGCTCCGCGATGGGCGCGCATTTTCTGCTCGACGTTCACGAGGATGCCGCCGCCGAGACGTTGATTCCACGCCTTGCCGTACCGGTGGCGATCACCGATTCGCATGCGGCGTCGCCGCTTTACGACTGCGATCTGTCGGGGCCCCTCGCATGGGTGTTCGGCAATGAAGGTGCCGGCGTGTCGCCCGCATGGCGCGCCGCGGTGTCGTACCGATTGAGTATTCCCCAACCGGGCGGGATGGAATCGCTCAACGTGGCCGCGGCAGCCGCCATTTGCCTGTTCGAACAGTGCCGTCAAAGCCGATGAGGCCGCAACGCGCCGCAGGCGTCATGTCCCGGTCGATCGATCGTCCGGGCGCCATGACGCCACGTTCGCGCGCTCAATATCAATAGCCGGGTCGTTCCAGCTTGATTTCCTGGAGAATCGTCGTCGCGATTTCCTCGATCGACTTGTGCGTCGACGACAGCCACTTGATTCCCTCGCGCCGCATCATCGCTTCCGCCTCATTGATCTCGTAGCGGCAGTTCTCCAGAGCCGCATATTTGCTCCCGGGTCGCCGCTCGTTGCGGATCTCCGACAGACGTTGCGGATCGATGGATAACCCGAACAGTTTGTCGCGGTGATCTCCGAGCGCGCCGGGCAGCTTGCCGCGTTCGAAATCTTCAGGAATCAGCGGATAGTTTGCCGCTTTCACCCCGTACTGCATCGCCAGATAGAGGCTCGTCGGTGTTTTGCCGCTGCGCGATACGCCGATCAGGATGACGTCGGCTTCGGTGAGATTGCGGTTCGATTGCCCGTCGTCATGCGCGAGCGAGAAATTGATCGCCTCGATGCGCGTCTTGTATTCCTCGGTGTCCGCGTTCTGGTGGCCTCGCCCGACAGCATGCGTCGACTTCATGTCGAGCTCCTGTTCGAGCGGTTCGACGAACTGCTGGAAGATGTCGAGCACGAGCGCGTTCGAATTCTTGACGATGGCGTTCGACGCGCTGTCGACGAGCGTCGTGAAAACGATCGGACGGCGCCCGTCGAGCGTGGCCGACTCGGCGATCTTTTCGACAGTGGCGTACGCCTTGTCTGCGGAATCGACGAACGGAACGCGGACGAGACGGAATTTCTGGTCGAATTGGGAAAGGATCGAATGCGCGAAGGTTTCGGCAGTGATCCCAGTACCGTCGGAAACGATGAATACGGTTGGCGGCATCGAGAAAACTCTGAAAGGCAGCAATGCTGTGGGCTGGAGAGCGGGCTCGAGAACAGGCGGCGTCGTGCGCGGAAAACGCGATGAACGAGGCCTTTTGGGTGCTCCGGCGCACATTCTGCCGGCGCTTTTGAGCTTCGAGCGCTGCAATTATCGCGCGGCGGCCACTATTTGGCGAGGCGGCACGGTAAAATAGCGACAACCTGTTGGATAAGCAATTGCTATCGAAGCGTGAATGCGATTGCTTTTCCAACAGGTTGCGCATGATGTGCATGGCCCTCCAACGGGGCTTCGCACGTCCAAGCCCGCGTGCGCAGCCGTGTATTTTTTTCACACTTAGGGGCTTGTATGACTAACGCAGCAAACGTCGCAAAGGACCAGGCGTATGTAGTTCCGTTCGAACAATTGCGAATGACCGATGTCGAGATCGTGGGCGGCAAGAACGCCTCGCTCGGCGAGATGATCAGCCAGCTGGCCGAGGCAGGCGTGCGCGTGCCGACAGGCTTCGCCACGACCGCGCTGGCCTTTCGCGATTTCCTCGCGCACAACAACCTGACCGAGCGCATTGCGGCGCGTCTTGAGACGCTCGACGTCGACGACGTCAAGGCGCTTGCCGCCGCTGGCGCGGAAATTCGGCAGTGGATCGTCGAGGCACCGCTGCAGCCGCGCCTCGCGCAGGAAATTCGCGCCCAGTTCGAAGTCCTTCAGAATGGCTCGCCCGACGAACTGTCGTTCGCCGTGCGCTCGTCGGCCACGGCCGAGGATTTGCCCGACGCATCGTTCGCCGGCCAGCAGGAAAGCTACCTCAACGTCGTCGGCATCGAGGATGTGCTGGACCGGATGAAGCACGTCTTCGCCTCGCTCTATAACGACCGCGCAATCTCCTACCGCGTCCACAAGGGCTTCACGCACGCGGAAGTGGCGCTCTCGGCCGGCGTGCAGCGCATGGTGCGCTCGGACGTGGGCGCGGCCGGCGTCATGTTCACGCTCGATACGGAATCGGGCTTCAAGGATGCGGTGTTCATCACCTCGAGCTACGGCCTTGGCGAAACTGTGGTGCAGGGCGCCGTCAATCCCGATGAGTTCTACGTCTTCAAGACGACGCTCGAGCAGGGCAAGTATCCGATCATCCGCCGTTCGATCGGCTCGAAGCTGATCAAGATGGAGTTCACGAAGCCGGGCGAGCCGGGCCGCGTGAAAACCGTCGACGTCCCGCACGAGCAGCGCAACCGCTTCTCGATTACCGACGACGATGTGATCGAGCTGGCGAAGTACGCCGTCATCATCGAAAAGCACTACCAGCGTCCGATGGACATCGAGTGGGGCAAGGACGGCCGCGACGGCAAGATTTTCATCCTCCAGGCGCGCCCGGAGACGGTCAAGAGCCAGAATGCCGGCAAGATCGAGCAACGTTTCAAACTGAAGGGGCAGTCGACTGTGCTCGCCACGGGCCGCGCGATCGGTCAGAAGATCGGCGCCGGACGTGTGCGCGTCATTCACGATCCCTCGGAAATGGAGCGCGTGCAGCCCGGCGATGTGCTGGTTGCCGACATGACCGACCCGAACTGGGAACCGGTGATGAAGCGTGCGGCGGCGATCGTCACGAATCGCGGCGGGCGTACCTGCCACGCGGCCATCATCGCGCGCGAGCTCGGCGTGCCGGCCGTCGTCGGCTGCGGAGACGCGACGGACGTGCTGAAAGACGGCACGCTCGTGACCGTATCGTGTGCCGAGGGTGACGAAGGCAAGATCTATGACGGCTTGCTCGAAACCGAAGTGACGGAAATCGCGCGTGGCGAGCTGCCCGAGATTCCGGTGAAGATCATGATGAACGTCGGCAATCCGCAGCTTGCGTTCGATTTCGCGCAACTGCCGAACACAGGCGTCGGCCTCGCGCGGCTCGAGTTCATCATCAACAACAACATCGGCGTGCATCCGAAGGCGATTCTCGAGTACCCGAACGTCGATCAGGACCTCAAGAAGGCCGTCGAAAGCGTCGCGCGCGGCCATGCCTCGCCGCGGGCGTTCTATGTCGACAAACTGACCGAAGGTATTGCCACGATCGCTGCCGCGTTCTATCCGCGCCCGGTCATCGTGCGGCTCTCCGACTTCAAGTCGAACGAGTACAAGAAGCTGATCGGCGGTTCGCGCTACGAGCCCGATGAAGAGAACCCGATGCTGGGTTTCCGCGGTGCTTCGCGCTACATCGCGCAGGACTTCGCCCAGGCGTTCGAAATGGAGTGTGTGGCGCTCAAGCGCGTGCGTGAGGAGATGGGGCTCACGAACGTCGAAATCATGGTGCCGTTCGTGCGTACGCTCAAGCAGGCGGAACGCGTGGTGGGGCTGCTTGCGAAGTTCGGCTTGAAGCGCGGCGAAAATGGCCTGCGTCTCATCATGATGTGCGAGATTCCGTCGAACGCGATTCTGGCCGAGCAGTTCCTCGAGTTTTTCGATGGCTTCTCGATTGGCTCCAACGATCTCACGCAGCTCACGCTGGGCCTGGACCGCGATTCCGGCATGGAATTGCTGGCGGTCGACTTCGACGAACGCGACGAGGCGGTCAAGTTCCTCCTCAAGCGTGCGATCGATACGTGCCGGCGCCTGAACAAGTACGTCGGTATCTGCGGCCAGGGGCCGTCCGATCATCCCGACTTCGCGCAGTGGCTCAGCGATGAAGGCATCGCATCCATTTCGCTGAATCCGGACACGATCATCGAGACCTGGCAGGCACTTGCCAAGGCCGCCGCGAAGTAACGAGCGAACCCGCACCAATATGGGTGCGGGACCATCGTGCAAGCCGCGTCATTCGTGCTATAACGCCCCGGTATCCCCGGGGCGTTTTTGCATTCGGCAATTCAGTATTCGGCATTCGGACTCGGGGTGGAGCCGGATTCGAGGAGACCGGGAATGAATCCGAACGACTATGTCTGGTGGATCGGTGCGGGTGTGCTCATCGTGGCCGAGTTGCTGACGGGGACGTTTTACCTGTTGATGATCGCGCTCGGTTTTCTTGCCGGTGCGCTTGTCCATCTCGCCGGCGCGGCGCCGGCCATTCAATATGCCGTGGCGGCGCTCGTTGCGCTGGCCGCCGTCGTCACGCTGCGGCGCAGCCGCTTCGGCCGCCGCAAGGCGAAGCGCGACGCCGCGTCGAACCCTGACGTCCATCCCGATATCGGTGCCGTGATCGAAGTGCTCGAGTGGCGCGACGGGCGTGCGCGCGCGCCGTATCGCGGTGCGTCCTGGGACATCGAACTCGCACCCGGGGCGCGCGCCGACGCGCGCCTCTATGAGATCGCCGCCGTACACGGAAACCGTCTTATCGTCGCCGAAAAAAAGCCGGCAGGGCCGGCGACGTCGCATCATCCGCTGTCAACAACCAAGGAGTGAACAATGGATATGACCATCGTGGGGGTGGTGCTGCTCGTCGTCGTGATCGTCCTCGTCGCGCAGACGATCAAGATCGTGCCGCAGCAGCACGCATGGGTGGTCGAGCGGTTCGGTCGCTATCACGCGACGCTCGCGCCGGGGCTCAATATGGTGCTGCCGTTCGTCGATCGCGTCGCCTACAAGCATGTGCTCAAGGAAATCCCGCTCGACGTGCCCGCGCAGATCTGCATCACGCGCGATAACACGCAGCTTCAGGTGGACGGGGTGCTGTATTTTCAGGTGACCGACGCGATGAAGGCATCGTACGGATCGACCAACTTCGTGCTTGCCATCACCCAGCTTTCCCAGACGACGCTGCGCTCGGTCATCGGCCGCCTCGAACTCGACAAGACGTTCGAGGAGCGCGATCTCATCAACCGCAGCGTTGTTTCGGCGCTCGACGAAGCGGCGTCCGGGTGGGGCGTGAAAGTGCTGCGCTACGAGATCAAGGATTTGACGCCGCCGAAGGAAATCCTGCACGCGATGCAGGCACAAATCACCGCCGAACGGGAAAAACGTGCGCTGATCGCGGCTTCCGAAGGGCGCAAGCAGGAGCAGATCAACATTGCAGCCGGCCAGCGCGAAGCGGCGATCCAGCGCTCGGAAGGCGAGCGGCAGGCGGCGATCAATCAAGCGCAGGGTGAGGCAGCGGCGATTCTTGCGGTGGCCGAAGCGAACTCGGAAGCCATCCGGAAGATTGCGGGCGCAATTCAGTCGACAGGCGGCATGGATGCCGTCAACCTGAAAGTGGCGGAGCAATACGTCAATGCGTTCTCGAATCTGGCCAAGACGGGCAATACGCTGATCGTGCCGGGCAACTTGTCCGATTTGAGCACGATGATTGCCTCGGCGCTGACGATCGTCAGCCGCGGCAAAAACGCACCGGTGGCCGAGGCGCGCTGAGGGCAGTGGCCACTGGGCGATCGCGGCCGCTTGGGCGCGGCCTTCGCCTGAGCGTGGCTTTTGAGCGCTCAGCCTGCTGAGCGCATGATCCGCGCTTTTTCGCGTTCCCAATCGCGCTTTTTCTCGGTCTCCCGCTTATCGTGCTGCTTCTTGCCCTTGGCGAGGCCGATTTCGCATTTGACGCGGCCGTCCTTGTAGTGAAAGTTGAGCGGCACGAGTGTATAACCTCGCTGCTCGACCTTGCCGATCAGCTTCTTGATCTGGTCCGCATGTAAAAGCAGCTTGCGCGTGCGCACGGGGTCCGGCTTGATATGGGTCGACGCTTCGGGCAGCGGACTGATGTGCGCGCCAATCAGAAACATCTCGCCGTCGCGCACGACCACATAGCCTTCCTTGATCTGGCCGCGCCCGGCGCGCAGTGCCTTGACCTCCCATCCTTCGAGCACGAGCCCCGCTTCGTAGCGCTCTTCGATGAAGTAATCGAAGAAAGCTTTTCTGTTGTCGATGATGCTCATGAATGGAGAGTGTCCATCTCGTTTAAAATCGCAATTTTAGCAAAGCGGCGCCGTCGGGGCCCCGCTTCAGCCCACTTTTGCCCGCGCGCCGTCCAATGTATGGCTGATGTCCAGAAAACCGTATTGATCCGGCACTCGGCCGAGGAGATGTTCGATCTCGTCACCGATGTGGCCGATTATCCCAATTTCCTGCCGTGGTGCGGCGGCGTCGAGATCCGGCGGCAGGACGAGCACGGCATGGAAGCGCGCATCGACATCAACTTCAAGGGCATCAAGCAGCACTTCGCGACACACAACACGCAGGCGCGGCCGACGCGTATCGACATGGAGTTCGCCGAAGGCCCGTTTCGCAAGTTCACCGGCTACTGGCGGTTCACGCCCCTGCGCACGGATGCGTGCAAGATCGAATTCGCGCTGCATTACGAGTTTGCGAGCATTATCCTCGAGAAGCTCATCGGGCCCGTGTTCATGCACATCGCGAACACGTTCGTCGAATCCTTCGTCAAGCGCGCCGACGAGCGCTACGGTAAGCCATGAGCACGCAGCTGTCCATTTGCGTCTGCTACGCGCAGACGTCGACGCAAACCCTGATCGAAGTCCGTTTGCCGGTGGGCGCGACCGTTCGCGATGCGATTGATGCGAGCCGCATCGTCGAGCGGCACCCCGAGATCGACCTCGCGTCCGCTAAAGTCGGCGTCTACGGCAAGCTCAAGCCGCTCGACGCGCCGCTCGCCGATCACGACCGCGTGGAAATTTATCGTCCGCTCATCGTCGATCCGAAGCTTGCGCGGCAGCGGCGCGTCGATAAGACCCGCCGGGAAGGTTCGATCGAGGGGCGTAAGTGGATGTCGAAGGATTCTCGCTGAGCGGTTGCGCGCCGCTATGCCGCTTCACCGACCACACGACGCCGGCCAGCAGCAGCGCAATCGCTGCGCATTCCAGCGGGCGCGGCATGCGCGCATCGTAGACGAAACCGTAGAGCAGTGCGAAGAGCGTCTCGAAAACGATCAGCTGGCCCGATAGCGTCAGCGGTAGCCGGGTAGCTGCCGCATTCCAAAGGCCATTGCCCAGCCAGGAAGCGCCCACCGCCAGACCCAGATTGAGCAGCCAGAACGTTCGCCAGCGCGCGTCCCCTTGGTCACCCAGGCTGCCCAGCGTATCGGCGGTTCCATGGGCGTGGGCGAATGCGAGGGCGGGCGCCCACATCAGCGCGCCGAAGACGCCTGTCGCCACGCCAAGCAGGACGGACCATTCGTTGCTGTCGAAATGCGTATTGCGACGCAGCGTGCGCGCGTTCGCGACGGCGAACCACGTCCAGGTGGCCAGCGCGCCAACCGCACAGGCGACGCCGGCAAGCTTTCCGGCCACCGTGGCCGCGGTGGCGGCGCCTTGGGTGACGCTGCCCGCGAAGACATCGACGTTGATACAGGCGATGCCCGCGGCCACGAGCGCGAGCGGAAAGATCAGACGATGCAGCGGCACCGCGCCGTGGTCATGCCGGCCCGCGAGCGTGACGGTCACGGGGAGCACGCCGACGATCAGCGAGGTGGGGCCGATGCCGATCCGATGGACGGCGGCGGTCAGGAAGAGGTAGTAGACGAGGTTGCCGATGAACGCGAGGCGCGCGAGCGCCATCAGATCTGCGAGGGTCAATTTGGCGGCTACCCGGCGTCCAATCGGGATGGCCGCGATGAGCGAAACGACGCCGTACATCATGCAGCGCGCCGAGGCGAGCAGGGCGGGAGCGAAGTCGCCCAACAGCCTTGGCACCAGGAACACCGTGCCCCACAGTGCGCCTGCCATGATTCCGTAACCGACTCCGCGCCGCATGTCCGCTCCCCGTCCTCGTTCGATGGTGTTCGCTGGGTCGCACTGTAGAGCGCCGGGCAGGCGCCGTCTTGTTCATTTCTGCAATCGTCGCGGCGTTTGCTCCCACTCGTTCCGATGTTCCGATCGCGCGCTTATTTACTGTTGGTTCGATTCGTGCGTCTTGGGCAAACGAAAAACGAGCGAACGGACCTCGAACGCGAAACCGAAATCGGGGCCGTCCGCTGCGGAGAAAAATGCGCTAACTTGCTGTTCGTGCAGTGAAAACCGGGGAGGTATCGCGTATAATTCGCTTTTGCGCCTATAGGATTTGCCATGCGTCTGATCCAGAAAGCACTCACGTTCGATGACGTGCTCCTCGTCCCGGCCTTCTCCGATGTCTTGCCGCGCGACACCAGCCTCAAGACCAAGCTGACCCGCAATATTTCCCTGAATATGCCGCTCGTGTCGGCCGCGATGGACACGGTTACCGAGGCGCGGCTGGCAATTGCCATGGCGCAACAAGGTGGGGTCGGCATCATCCACAAGAATCTGACGGCAGCCGAACAGGCGCGTGAAGTGGCGAAGGTCAAGCGTTTCGAATCGGGCGTCGTGCGCGATCCGATCACGGTGCCGCCCGATATGAAGGTGCGCGACGTCATTGCGCTGTCGCAGCAGCATGGCATCTCCGGCTTTCCCGTCGTGGAAGGCGCAAAGCTCGTGGGCATCGTGACGAATCGCGACTTGCGCTTCGAGACGCGCTTCGAGGAGCCCGTGCGCAGCATCATGACGCCGCGCGAGCGGCTCGTGACGGTCAAGGAAGGTACGTCGCTCGCCGATGCGAAGGCATTGATGCACTCCCACCGCCTCGAACGCGTGCTGGTCGTGAACGACGCTTTCGAGCTGCGCGGGCTCATGACGGTCAAGGACATCACGAAGCAGACCGAGCACCCCGAGGCATGCAAGGACGAGCACGGCAAGCTGCGCGTGGGTGCGGCTGTCGGCGTCGGTCCCGATAACGAAGAGCGCGTGACGCTGCTGGCGGCCGCCGGCGTCGATGTCATCGTCGTCGATACGGCGCATGGTCACAGCAAGGGCGTCCTCGAGCGTGTGCGCTGGGTCAAGAAGCAATATCCGCACGTGGAAGTCATCGGCGGCAACATCGCGACGGCCGATGCGGCGCGTGCACTCGTCGAATATGGCGCGGACGGCGTGAAAGTCGGCATCGGCCCCGGTTCGATCTGTACGACGCGTATCGTGGCCGGTGTGGGCGTGCCCCAGATCACGGCGATCTCAAACGTCTATGAAGCCCTGAAGGGCACCGGCGTGCCGGTGATCGCGGATGGCGGTGTGCGCTACTCGGGCGATGTCAGCAAGGCGCTCGCGGCTGGCGCGGACGCAGTCATGATGGGCAGCATGTTCGCGGGCACCGAAGAAGCGCCGGGTGACGTCTTCCTGTATCAGGGGCGGCAGTACAAGTCGTACCGCGGCATGGGTTCGGTCGGCGCGATGAAGGATGGCGCGGCCGATCGCTACTTCCAGGACAATTCGGCCAATATCGACAAGCTCGTCCCCGAGGGAATCGAGGGCCGCGTCGCGTACAAGGGCTCGGTCAACGCGATTCTGTTCCAGTTGATCGGCGGTGTGCGTGCCAGCATGGGTTACTGCGGCTGCAGCACGATTTCACAGATGCACGAGAAGGCACAGTTCGTCGAGATCACGTCGGCAGGTATGCGCGAATCGCATGTGCATGACGTGCAGATCACGAAGGAAGCGCCGAACTATCACGTGGATTGACGGTGACGGCGGCGCCGTCGGGGGCCCGGCTAGCTGGCCGGCTGCTTGGACGCCGCAATCGCACGTCCGCCTGGTTTTCGGGGATTGCTTGCCGCCTGCGGCTGTTGCGCCTGAGTGCCGGTAGCGCTGCCGGCCGCTCGGCGCAATTTATTTATCGGCTTGGCGGATCGCCCGATCCTGACCGATTCGTTTTCTATTTATTCCATTTGAGTTTCGTGCCCAGCCATGCATGACAAGATCCTGATCCTCGACTTCGGCTCGCAAGTCACCCAACTGATCGCGCGCCGTATTCGCGAAGCGCACGTGTATTCGGAGATTCACCCGTATGACGTCGACGACGCGTTCATTCGGGAGTTCGCCCCGAAAGGCGTGATTCTGTCGGGCGGGCCGAACTCGGTGACCGAATCCGACACGCCGCGTGCGCCGCAGGCCGTTTTCGAGCTGGGCGTGCCGGTGCTCGGCATTTGCTATGGCATGCAGACGATGGCCGAGCAGCTTGGCGGGAAGGTCGACGGCGGGCACGTGCGCGAGTTCGGCTATGCGGAAGTGCGTGCGCGCAACCATACGAGCCTGCTCGAAGGGATCGAGGACTTCCGCACGCCGGAAGGACATGGCATGCTCAAGGTCTGGATGAGCCATGGCGACAAGGTGATTGAGATGCCGGCAGGCTTTGCGCTGATGGCATCCACGGAATCGTGTCCGATTGCGGCGATGGCCGATGAAAAGCGGCATTTCTATGGTCTGCAATGGCACCCGGAAGTGACGCATACGGTTCAAGGTCGCGCGATGCTCGAACGGTTCGTGCTGCAGATTTGCGGTGCGAAGGCCGATTGGGAAATGGGGCATTACATCGATGAGGCCGTCGAAAAGATTCGCGCGCAGGTCGGCAACGAGCATGTGATTCTGGGCTTGTCGGGCGGTGTCGATTCATCGGTGGCGGCCGCGCTCTTGCACCGTGCCATTGGCGATCAACTGACGTGCGTCTTCGTCGATCATGGGTTGCTGCGGTTGAACGAGGCGGAGCAGGTGATGGCGACATTTGCCGATCACCTCGGTGTGCGCGTGATTCATGTCGATGCGAGCGAGGCGTTTCTCTCGAAGCTGGCCGGCGTGACGGACCCGGAGCAAAAGCGCAAGATCATCGGCGCGGAGTTTGTCGAAGTGTTCCAGGCGGAAGCGGGTAAGTTGTGCGACGCGAAATGGCTGGCGCAGGGCACGATCTATCCGGATGTCATCGAATCCGCCGGCAAGGGCAAGAAAGCGGCGCATACGATCAAGAGCCACCACAACGTCGGCGGGTTGCCCGAGACGCTGAATCTGAAGTTGCTCGAGCCGCTGCGCGAACTGTTCAAGGATGAGGTTCGCGAGCTCGGGGTGAAGCTTGGGTTGCCGTATGAGATGGTCTATCGGCATCCGTTCCCGGGGCCGGGGCTCGGGGTGCGGATTCTTGGCGAAGTGCGGCGCGATTTTGCCGATCTGTTGCGGCGGGCCGATGCGATTTTCATCGAAACGCTGCGCAAGACGATCGACAAGGAAACGGGTAAGTCTTGGTATGACTTGACCAGCCAGGCGTTTGCCGTGTTTCTGCCCGTCAAGAGCGTTGGCGTGATGGGCGATGGGCGGACGTATGAATACGTCGTCGCGCTGCGCGCGGTGCAAACGCTAGATTTCATGACGGCGCATTGGGCGCATCTGCCGCATGAATTGCTGGGGCAGGTGTCGAACCGGATTATCAATGAAGTGCGCGGGATTAATCGCGTTGTTTATGATATTTCGGGGAAGCCGCCGGCGACGATTGAGTGGGAGTGATCCGCGTCCGGCACCGGCCGGCATCCGTTGGCAGTAAAACACACCTAAGCCCGCGATTTTGCGGGCTTTTTTGCACTCCTGTCTGGCAATGGCCGGTATCTTCCGGCACCCTCAAGCACGTTTTCCTTATGGTATGAACGATGGTATCGTTTCTGCGTGATGCCATGACGTGCTACCGATACCATGCGCCTGCCTTGCGGCGCATCATGGTATTAATTCTGGATAACACATTGATTTTTTGTGTTTTTCATCCGGAATTGGACGGTCCTCAGATCATGGTATTTGTACCGAATCTGAACACCGATCATGCTGACCGATACCAAGCTGCGCAACCTCAAGCCGAAGGACAAGCTGTACAAGGTGAACGACCGCGATGGCCTCTATGTTGCCGTCACGACTGCCGGAGCTATCTCGTTTCGTTATAACTACTCGATCCACGGCCGGCAGGAGACCATCACATTTGGCCGGTACGCAGTCGGGGGCATTACCCTTTCGGAGGCGCGCGAGCGTCTTGGTGAGGCCAAGAAGATGATTGCGGCTGGAAAGTCGCCGGCCAAGGAGAAGGCGAGGGACAAGGCCCGCATCAAGGATGCGGAGACTTTCGACGCCTAGGCAGAAAAATGGCTGCGTGGCTACCAGATGGCTGACTCCACACGGGACATGCGGCGTTCAGTCTACGAGCGCGAGCTGAAGCCCAAATTTGGTAGCCAGAAGTTGGCGGAGATTACGCATGAAGACCTGCGGATGTTAACCGACGCCATCGTGGAGCGCGGTGCTCCGGCAACCGCAGTGCATGCTCGCGAGGTGGTATTGCAGGTCTTTCGCTGGGCCGTCGAGCGCGGGCAGAAGGTCGAGAACCCGGCAGAACTGGTGCGCCCAACATCCATCGCCAAGTTTGAGCCGCGCGGATCGTGCGCTGACACCCGAAGAAATCGGATTGATGTACCAGTACATGGAGCGCATGGGCACGACACCATCCATCCGGGCCGCCGCCAAGCTGCTGCTGCTGACGATGGTGCGCAAGAGCGAGCTGACCAACGCGACCTGGAGCGAGATCAGTTCTACGTGCTGCCGTCGCGGCGACTTGATCAGAGATTCCCTAGATCGGTATATCTATGCAAATTTGCGAACATCTTGTGAGGCGACACGGCCGGCCAATCTGCTTGACGCTATTCGGGAACGCGCAATTCCCGGCACAGGAAGCGCCGAGGATGTCGCTTCGGCGATCGAGGCACTCTCTCAGGGAAGGTGCGTAAAGTTTATCAAGCCCGAAGACAGGTAGCTCTCTCTCAATTGCATGACCTCGCCCCAAGCTTGGTACACGTCGTCACTGCGACCGTAAAAAATTTCCGCGTGCCTGATTACGTCGTCGACGTCCTTCCCTTGCTTGTCCTTGAACGCTTGGAAGTGACTAAAAAATAAGCCTCTCACGAGCAGCTGCGCCGTCTCTTCGCGCTCGACAGATTCGAGCATCATGTCCATCGCCCGAGTGCCCACGGAACCGCAGATTGCGTTGATCGTCGTCTCATGACCTATCTTGACTTTACTCATTCCGTTATATCGTTCGTGGGCGCTGGTGAGTGCCGCATAGACCTGCAACGCATGATGTATTGTCTGGGCGCCGTTGCCGGATGCTGCGATGTCGACAACCTGAGCATCGGAAAAGCCGACGCCCCGCAGGGCGCCAAGGTACTTGTGCTCGTGTAGCTCGGCGAGTGCCGCGGCGCCCCCTTCACTGCCGGCAATTCGCCCTATATCCTCGAACGAAAACCCTTCTGCGGCCAGGCCTCGAAGGGATGCTGCGGGCGCATCGGGGTACCGCGCTTTGAGCGCGAGAAGCTCATGTGCGGTCGATCGGTCGACGCTCGCAGTAGCTCCCGACGGCCGGAATCGGGCATCTACCGCCGACGAGCCCGACTGATCAATGCTGCGTCGAGCCGGCGGGTGAGAGAGCCCTTGCAATTGGGGGCTCGACGTTTGCTGCGAGGCACTTGCCCCACCAGCATCGACTCCATCTGGTTCGTCCTTATCGGGGGGATAACTTGGGCCAGTCCTCGAAAGACCCGTCAAACGCGAAGCATCACTCATGACGATTCCACCTTTGCAGGCGCTGCCACTATAGGAAATAAACGATCACATCGACGCGAGCATCTGTCAAACTCAAATGCGAAGTTAAGTTCGCCGCGACGCAAGAAATCGCTGCAGGCGGTATCGCAAGGCATTAGGGAATCTCTGATCAAGTCGCCGGCGCTCGAGGCTGGTTGGTAAGATGAGCGTCGCTGGTGCAGCCGCTCATCACGGGGTTGAAAACGCGCGACGCAATCATGGTCGACGCCTGGCGCAATCGTTTCGACCAGTCCAGCCCGACGCCATCACCTCCAGCCCTGATCATGGCCTGTCGTTGAGACGGGCGCGCGTTCAACTTCAGGCCGAGTCCTCACTTTATTTCGCCAAATGCCCCAACTTTACTTCGGCGGACGGGTTTCGCCCTATTGAGGCAGGCACACTGGAAGGACCCTTCGGGGCGCCAGTTTCGAGCGCGAATGACTTGCCCGCCCGGGTGATGCCGCGCGATGGCGTTGAATTCGTCCGGCGTTCCCGCGCGCAGCGCCGAGTCCAGCAACGCGCTGCACGCTCACGGCCGCACGATCGGCCATGGCGTGCGGGCGAGCGATGCGCCGGACGCGCCGCCGGCATGCACCGGCACAAGCCAATATGCGATCGCCTGGGCCGAAGGCGAAGGCCCGCGCATCAGCAATCTGCATCCCTGGGTCTCCCCGTATTGACGCGTCCTCTACAACAGATCGAAAGCCTTCGCACAATCTTCATGGATGTTTCTCGCACCCAATCGTCGTCCTCCGCGTCCTCTTCCTCCGCTTCTTCCTCCTCCTCTTTAGCGCGTACCGACGCGTCGAGGACGCAGGATGCAGGCGGCTCGACACCCGCCCCACCGGCGTCCGCTGTCCCCGCCTCGGCCCTTTTGACGCCGCTGCGGGATCTCTCGATGATGTCACGGCCCACCCGTTCCGCGGCAGGCACGCCGGCGCCGCGAGCGACGTTGCCGCACGCATCCGGCTCGCGGCTCGGCGTCACAGGCAAGCGGGCCGGCGGCGCGCTCGTCAAGGCAGTCCGGGACAAACGGGGCACCTGGTCTTTGCTCGAGCCGGATCTGACAGGCTTGAGCGAAAGCCGCTGCGACTGGTTGCTGCGCACGAGGATGGACATCTGTGAAGCGTGCCACGCGCTATTCACCCATCGGGCCAGCCTGCCGCGCTTCGAGGCCATCCGCCTGATCAGCGATCGGGAATTAGAAGACACTTACGCCTGGCTGACCACCCATATTCGCGATGAGATGTCCCGCTTGACGTTGATCAACCACGAGTCGCGCGTGCGGCCGCTCAACAATGTGGTCACCCTTCTCTGGAGACATCTGCCGACGATCCGCAACACCGGCGAACTGCTCGACGAACAGATGCTCGCCGGATTGCGCGACCACGTTGCCGCCATCATGGAGCATCGGCCGGCTTTCATTGAGCAATGGAGCGCGAACGCATTTCCCGGGATCAAACTGTTCGACATCGAAGCGTCGCTGGAAGCGAATCTGCCGAACCTCCCTCTCCAGGACAAAGCGGCTGTCGAATGCAATCGCCGGCTCAGCGCGGCGCTGATCGCCCCGTGCAGACTTCAGATCATGCGCGCGCTGGCCGACAGTGAAACCATCAACTTTGCCGTCCGTGCCCGTTTTCTCGATGGGCCCGGGTCAGAAAAGCTTCTTGGAGAAAACGGGCTCGTGGCATTGATGGAGACGTTCGGCAACGACATCTGGCTTGCGTCCGAATCGATCCGTGATGAATTGTTAGCATGGGACTGGGGACCTGCTGTTGCCGACAGCGCCTTGATCGTGCTGGACGGGCTGGTTGCGCGGCTCACGGAATTCGCGGCGGGGCTCGACGCGTGGCTGGACGAGGCACGGCACGATCCCGATTTGGCGACTTTGCCGCTCGACTCATGCAAACCGCTCGTCGAGATCGCTTGGCTCGTGGCGAATGACGCGCTGCGGCTGCTCGGGTTCTTAAGGCCGCCGCACGCGAGCCCGGCGCCGGAAGAAGATGTTGTCTCCGCGGCAGTCGAGCCCCGCACAGTAGCGCCGGCCCCCGCTTCAGCCTCATCGTCCCCCCGTAGTGGCAAAGGCAAAGGGAAGAAGAAAGCCAAGGGTAAACCGGCCCGCTCAGCCGCGGCTTCTCAGTCCGAACGAAGCGAGCCACGCGAACCAAGCGGGCCGGCGCAAACACAGGCGCCGCGCTCGTCACGTGAAGCGCCTACTTCGTCGGCGTCGGCGGCGTCTGCCGCCGCTTCCGCTCTCCAGACCGGTCCCGAGACGCCTGCAACAGACGGGCTGGCCCGCACCGAGTTGGGCACCTATATGCTGGTCAAGGCTGGCCAAGCGCAAGCAGCCGTCCCTTCAGCCGCACCCTCAGCCGCCCCGGTCCGTGCCGGTCCGCCGACGCCTGATGAACTCGCCGAGCTCCTCGCGCGAGTCGACAGGCTGCTTGCCTTCGACCTCTCCGCCGAGCAGCGCAACGTCTCTCAAGCGCGCCGCTCGCTCTCGCCCGAGAATGCCGAGTATGTGACCGGCAACGTCATCGAGCGCCTCACCCGCCAGGCCGTCGACATGCGCGCGTGCCTCGATGTACTCGACGTCCCACGCCAGCGCTGGGGACTGACGGCCGCCCAGGCCGACGACGTCCATGGCAAGATCGAGCAGCTTCGCTCCATGCAGGCCCAGGCCGAGGGCGTGTCCCGCTCGCTACGCGAGCAACTGCACGCCGATACGCTCGACCATGTCAAGCGCTATCCCTTCCCGACTCAGCGACATGTCGAGCGCCTGCTTGCCGAAGGCGCACTCGCGCCGGCCGGCACCGTCACGCCGTTGGACGGCGAACCCGGCACGCTGTTCGAACTCAAGCTTCAGCCTTCGCCCCTGCGCAACGGCTCGATGCCCCGCCCGATCTGGCTGCACGTCCACACCAAACGCCCCGTGCGCGCGCGCGAACTCGCCACGCTGCGCGATGCCACGTTTGTCGCTACTCACGTCAAGTCCGACGAGCAGCGCGGCTACAACCGCGATTGGGAAGACGCGCGTGCAAGGGAAGGCCACGAGAATGTCGTGGTCCATCGCGGGAAGCTCACCGCCGCGTTGTGCCGCAGGCTGCTCGCGCAATGAAGACAACGAACTGCGCCCCAGCGCACGATCGCGTGGCACCGTATGTCACCTGATGGGAGGCGCGGCGGGCTAAACGAAAATCCGCTCGTCCAGCGCCGCTTCGATCCACCCGAACCCGATGCGCTCCTGTTCGAGCCGCAATCCGTGGCGAATCCGGTTGCGGACGCAAGCCTGCGCGCATTCAGCCTGGAATCCTAGGTGTGCTTAAATTCGCGCTTAGTGCGGCTGCAAAGCCGATGAAAGATAGTTGATGAAAGTTCAATACGGAGAAGATGTGGCGAATCACTCTGGCCCCGAGTCATGCGGCATGCATCGTGAGGTGCAGGTCGAAGCGTTGACAGGGGAAACCGGCAGGCCAGCCATTGAGCCGCGAAATAATTACTCTGGGATGCCGACGCTGTTAAGCGAAGCGGAAGGCAATACGGTACACGACGCTAATCGCAAGCCGTGTGCTGATCCCGCGCGGTCGGAGACCCTGCGCATGTCGGGAAGTCTTTCATACGGAAGCAGCGAGATCTCATCGGTGTCCGGTGCAGGTGGACCGGACGGGACTGGGAAGGTCAAGGCCGTCGCAGTTTCCGGGCGTGCTCGCATTGGGAGTGGCTAGCGCTCCGTTCGAGATTTGAGTTTCTCTACGCCCGTGCGTCATATAGCGTCAGTATGGCGCCCATACCCAAACCTACTGCGAAGACCGCAGTCGCCATGGCGATTGTCCCGCTCGTAAGCATCAAAGATGCGATCGGCACGACTGACAGTATGACGACGTTGTTGAGCGTCTCGGCAGTTGCCAAGACCACGCCTTTGTCGCTATCCGAACGTTCGGCTAGCACGGTCGTGGCGGAGGGGGCTCCAGCCCCGAGGGCCGCGCCCCACGCCGTAAGGCAGGCAAGCGCGCCGAACATCGGCAAGGGGAGAAGATTAAATGCTGCGACGGAGGCGATTAAAAGACCCGTTACGACGATCAGCGAACGCTCCTCGCTGCCAGTCAGGCGTCGCAACTTCCCGGCCGACAGATTGCCTATTCCGAGGCCGATGCCGAACGCGGTCACGCTCATCCCGACATGGGCAATGTCGAGCTGATAACGCTGGCGCAACACTTCTCCCGATAACAGGAAAGCGGACACGCCCGTTCCGTTCCATAAGCCTTTTGCGAGAAGCGGACGCGTGACGTTGGAGTTGCGGAGCCACCGGAAGCCGTGGGCTTCGCGCGTCGCGACGACAGTGTGCCGTTTCGGCATCGTCGCTGTACCGATCAAGAACGAGACGATGCAGCCGATCGACATTAGCAGGAAGGGTGCCCGCCAGCCGATCCAGGTGGTCAGCAAACCCGCTATCGCAGGGCCGAGCGCGATGCCCAACGTCATGCCAAGCATCACGGCCCCCATCGCGGACGCATGGCGCGCGCGCGGCACGACCTCGGAAATCAGGGCGAAGGAGGTCGGAATGATGACTGCGGACGCGAGACCGCCAAAAATCCGCAGTGCGATCGCAACGCCGAGCGTCGGCGAGAAGGCAATACCGACTCCATCGATCGCAAAAGATAGCAGCGCGATCAGCAGGAGACGTCTGCGATCGATCCGGTCGGACAGATAGCCGAGGAACGGCGCGGTGATGGCATAGGCGCACGCGTAGCTCGAGATCAGCCAGGCGATGTGGACCTGGTCGGTGCCAAATGCATCGCTGAGGGGACCCAGCATCGCTGAGAGCATGAACTCGCTTGCGCCGACGAAGAACCCCGACATCGAGAGGACCGACAACAACGTGCGCTCGTTATCCGCACTGCCTATGGCTTCTGAAGCTGACACATCTGTTCCCAGTAAGAATTTGAAATTGGCCGAACATGGGTCCGGGACGGAGTAAGCGACGGCGTTGATGGATTGCCGAGGGGGAGGGGGCGATCGGAGTTCGAGGCGAAATGAAAGAAGGATTAGTCAGTAAAGCCCCTCAGTGTCGCGGTCGTAGGTATTGGCCAGGATCTTGTCAAGGAACGTGTTGAAATCGGCTGCCAGCACCAAGCCGACCTGCGGGTCGAGCCGATACAATCCCTCGCATTGCGCTGCATCCAGGTTGCTGTCTGCAAACAGGGCATAAGAAAACCGGTCGGGGACGCCTTCGGGCCGTGCCTGCTGTTCGACGACGCGATGCGCGACCGCCGCAACGGGCGTCCGCGTGTCCCTCGTGAGGATCTCGATGGCGCACCCGAAATTCATGATGAAGGCGTCCGGCCGCGGAACGATCGGCAACCCATTGGCGGCCACGCCGAACTTCGAGACCGCGTTCTAGCGAGCGCAGCATCGTGATCCATCCGGAATCTTTGTGAATATTCAGGCCGCGTGCGCGGATGTGCGGCCTGAAATGATTGAACGTCAAATGGTAGGTTCCTCTACCCGACAGGATGCCGCCTGTCGCCTTCTCGAGGATCTCATGCGGCAGGTCGAGCCGTTCGAGGATCGCCCTGATGATCGCCACCGAGAAGTCCCGCATCTTGCGCGCCTGGTGTGATAGCGCGGCTGGAAACACCTCGTTCCAAAAGCGGGCCTCCAGAAAGAACTGTTCGACCTGGTCGGCTTCGCGGCAGTAATACCCCTCGCGCTCGGCGAGCTGCGCGACGTCCCATGCGCGAAAGCCGCGGTATTCGTCGTCGTCACCGCCACTGCGGTCGAGATAGAAATTGGCCGCGAACCGGTCGCCCGCCGTCAGATCGAATCCGTCCGGCTTCTTTAGGAAGAAGAAGCCGTCGGCGACCGCTCTGTCGAATCCGTCCGCGGTATCGAAGATCAGTTCCCGGTCGTCGAGCCGTGCCGCAGCCCACTCATAGGTATCCAATGCGTTCATGTTCGTGTCTCCGGAGTGTTCAATTCAGAGCAGATGTTCGACACCGTCGTAGGTGCGCGCGACTTCCTGAATAGCGAAATCCTTCACCGACTGGACTCGAACCGGCGCGTCGCCTTGATACTGATAGATATCGCCGCGAAGATCGCTGTCGAGGAAGACGAGGTAGGACACGCGCTCCTGGCGGTCGCGTCGGCGGATCGTCCGCGCCACGCCGTGGATGTTGGCTCGCACGGGCTTCGGCAGACGCTCGGTCAGGACCTCGATCGAACTTCCGAAATTGATGATGAAGTAGCCGGCTTCCGGATTGATGGCGCGCAGGCCGCCATCGATATATGCGAGCAAGCCAGGCGCGGTCGAGCGGAGCACGGTGACCCAGCCGGAGTCGCGGTGGAACTTCGAGCCGCGTACTTGTTTGTTTGAACGGAAATGATTGAAGGCGAACATCTGGTGACCGCGTTTCGCGGTGAGTCCACCGGTTAGCTTGTCCCACTCCTTCTCGGGAATGCCGAGATGGCCGAGCGTGGCGCGTAGGATGCCGATGCCTGACATCGCTTCGCCGGTGTGCGCTACCGCAGCGGGCAGCATGCCCCAGTTGCTCCGTTCGATGTAGAAGTTTTCCCACTGATCGTGCTCGCGATCGAAGTACCCCTGGTAGTCGCCAGGCACGATGCAGTTGCGGTATCCAGTGTAAGGCGCCAACTCGCCCCCGGCACGCGGCTCGAAGTCGACGTCGCTTGA
>CBJLAJ010000007.1:0-93993 GCA_966421005.1 uncultured Paraburkholderia sp. | reverse complement strand
GCCGCGGAATGAACCGCGGCCTGTGGGACGCATTAGCGCAGCTCCAACGAATGGAGACCGACGCGGTTGCCTTCCGAGTCGATGAAAAAGCCGATGAAACCATAGTTGTTCGGCAGTTCGATCAGCGAGCCGTCCTGTTTGCCGCCGGCTTTTTCAACGCGCTTGATCGTGGCTTGCAGCGACGGCTCGGCGTTCAGATAAACGAGCGCGCCGTCACCGGGTTGTGCGGGACGCAACTGCTGGGGGTTGTTGATGATGCAACCGCCGGTTGCACCATCTTCATGCGGGAAGACGGCCATCGGCACGCCGCCGACGACTTCACGGTTCAGCTCGACGCCGAGCGCGGCCTCGTAAAAGCGGGCCGCACGTTCGAGATCGACGGCTGGAAGTTCGAACCAGGCGATAACGCGGGTGGCAGTAGCGACAGCGGTCATGACAGTCTCCATCGTGGGGTGGCGGTGTGCCGGACAGTGCGCCGGATGGCGCGTGAAGGAGAGTCTGAGGCGGTGCTGCTGACAGCGTTCTGTCAGTAGATTGGTGGAAAAGGTGAGTTGTCGGGAGTTCAAACGAAAGCGGCTGGGTAGCCATCCTGGCGACAGATGTTCGGATGGCGAAATTTTCCCACTGATACTTGATTCGTCAGATGTTTGTTGTATGGTGCGTCATATCTTTTCAATGAAAAAGCGCTATGCCGGTTGCCTGCCAGTTTGCATTGAACAACCAACAGTTCTCGACATTCTCTTGCGCCGGAATCGGGGAGTTCACCGCATTTTCCGGCAACGGTCTTGGGCGCGATAATCCAGCGGCTGTGGAAAAACCCGATGTCGGACCATTACCGCCGGGCCGGTACTACATCGTCGACCGCGAATCGGGCGGGCGGATGGGCACCGTTCGCGATTTCGTGCTGAAGCACCTCTACGGAACTGATCGGTCGACTTGGTTTGCGCTTTACCGCAACGACGGTGTGATCGATGACTGGACGAGCGTAAGCGGCATCCGTCGCGGCAACTTCAGACTTCATCCGATGGGCCCCCGCCGACTCAGCGATGGCTGTATCGCATTAGTGAGTCCAGCTCAGTTCAAGATGCTCCATGACCGATTAAAATCGACTTCGACCATTTCGATTCCTGGCAGTGCGATGCGCGCCTACGGCACATTGGACGTCCGATGAAGCGCCTTTCATCCACCGCGCTCAAGTTAGTAATGACGATCGTCATCACGATCGGCATTGCGCGTGTCCTTGGTGCGATTCCATTTGCGCCCTGGGCGACTGATTTGCTGATTCGCTTTGCCGCTTTGTTCGGTGCATATGGCGACGAGCAAGTCGAGGACGTCTACGCGATCGCCAGCTTGCTCGCCGCGCTTGCTTGCGCTGTTGCTCTCGTCTGGACCGTCAAGCGGTTGCGGAGGGGGCGCCGGGCGTAACCCGGCATTGATCGTCAACCACTTGTGTCGCCGTCGATTTCACCGCGGCAATCTCGTTCTTCTTCGCCCCACCGAAATCCGGGTTAAACGTCTCCAAAAACGAATGTCCCATTTCCGTGAGCCGCGCGCGGCGATGCCCCTCCGCAGACTGCTCGAGCATCACCAGTTGCCGTTCCAGGAGCGCATCGAGCTCGGCGCGGTTCATGTCGATCTGATCCGGCGCATGCCGCACCAGCATCAAGGTCGCAAATTCATGTGGACTCAGCATTTTGTCTCCCAGCAACACTGAAACCGTAACCAGGGGCACGGTGCTACAAAAATCGCGATGCCCGGCTCGTTGAAGCCGCACACGAGCCCGAACGGCGTATCGCCGTGCGGGCTCGCGAAGGCTCGACCGAGATCGCTGCCTGTCCGAGCTTCAGCCGACGCTGATCTCGATACGCCGCGGCTTCGCTTCATCGCGCCGCGGAATCGTCAGCTTCAGCACGCCGTCGCGCAGTTGCGCATCGATACGCGACACGTCGAAGTCGGGACTCAACGTGAATGCGCGCGCGAAGTGCGGATGCCGTATCTCGGCATGTTGCAACCGCAAGCCGGACGGCGTCGGCACTACCGCCTCCGCCTCGATCGTCAGACTGCCATCGTGCACGCGCACATCGAGGTTTTCGCGCGGTACGCCCGGCAGATCGGCGTAAAGCGTAATGCCGTGACGGTCCTCGAAGATATCCACGTCCGGCGTCAGACGCACTTGGCGCGCCGCTGTCTGTCCATTCTGCGGATTCGTTGCGGGCGTGCCGTTTCCTCCAGCCTGCGTAGCCAGTTCGGTTGTGTCATTCATGATGTCCTCCGTAATGCCTACGGTGAGGTTGCCCCACCGGTTCCATTCGCTATTTCGTGTGCGCCCGCGCTCACTGCACGGCGATCGAACGCGGCTTGGACGCTTCGGACTTGCCGACGCTAATCGTCAGGCACCCATTCACGTAGCGCGCGGTGACCTTGTCTGGATCCGCATGCTGCGGGAGTTCCACGACGCGCCGAAATGCGCCTACGAAGCGCTCCTCGGCGTAGACCCGTGTCTCGTCGGATAACTCCGGTTCGGTGCGTTTGCGCTCGCCGCTGATCGTGAGCAGTCCCTTGTCGATCGAGACGTCGATCGTTGCCGGATCGAGCCCTGGCGCGAATGCGACGATCTCGACAGAGTCATCGGTCGTGCCGATGTTGACGGCTGGGAAGGCGTCGAAGCGTGTGGCGCGCAGACTCGCGGGGAAGCCCGCGAAGAGCTGGGTCATCTGCCTTTGCAGGCGATCGAGATCGCCGAACAGACGGGTATCGAAAAAAAGATCGCTCATGATTGGCTCCTTTCGGGGCCCGCACGGAGCTGAACCTTGGACTACGCGTCCCAGTTCGTCCGTCCGTGAGAAGCCCACTGACAAAACAAATCGAAACACGCAGCGCGTGAACCGCGACTGCCTGAGCGAAACCTAAGATAGTGAAGAAAGTGGGAATTTCAAGAGGGCGAGGGGCACAGCGGAAACCGCCGAACGGCCCACCGGAGCGCTGCAGTATCGTGCTAAATTCTAGCTCGATCGTGCTAATATCTAGCACATGACGAAGCTCGGTGACGCCCTTTTCTCCAACGCGCAGCAACCTCTTTTGGCGTGCCTGTTTGGGCGGCCGGAACAGTGGTTTCACGTCAAGGAATTGATCCGCCTCACAGGCCTCGCTAGTGCCAGCGTACAACGTGAACTGAACCGGCTGGAACGAGGCGGGCTCATCGAAACGCGACGCGTCGCCAATCTAAAGCAGGTGAGGGCCTTTGCGGGCAGCCCCATTTTCGATCAGTTACGTCTGATCGTTCTCAAGACCTTTGGAATCGTGGAGGTGCTGCAGAGCGCACTGTTACCGCTGGCCTCAGAGATAAGGGTAGCGTTCGTATATGGCTCAGTGGCCCAAGGTACGGACCATGCAGGCAGCGATGTCGATGTCATGGCGATAAGCGATACGCTCAGCTACGGCCAAATTATGGTGGCGCTCGAATTGGCCGAACGGCAGCTAGGCCGCAAGGTTCAGATCACTCAATATACCGGTGAGGAATTTCTCGAGCGCAGGCGCGGAAATCATCCGTTTCTCACCGAAGTGCTGCGTCAGCCGAAGCTCATGGTTCTAGGAACCGAGGATGACATCGACCATATTGGATAACCTTGTACGCATTGGAAAACTGAAGCCCTTTGCAGCGAACCGCAGCGAATTCGAGCAACTGCTTGGCCTCGCCAGAACTTTGCTCGACACAGTCACAAGCAATAGCGGTATGGCCACTGAGAGCCAGTTTGTCCTTGCCTACGATGCGGCTCACGCCGCGTCACGCGCCGCGGTGCGGGCGCATGGCTATCGAAGCGACGACCGGTACCTGGTTTTTCAATGCCTCGAACACACCATTGGCTGGCCAACCGAGAAATGGCGCGTGCTGGATACGTGTCACCGCAGGCGTAACGCGGCCCAATATGAGGGCAATATAGATCTTCCCGCCAGTCTCACTGCTGAGCTGGTCCGGCTCACCGCAGAACTCATCGACGAGGTATCCCGGCTCGAGCGCCTATTGCCGCGCGGCTGAACTGTCCTCCCTTGCCGCTATCGCTAGCCATCCTCACCCTCGCCCGAACCGCGCCCCGGCCGCGACTTCACGCTGCCCGCGACGAGGTCGAAGCGAAAAAGCCGGCATTCGAGCGCGCCATTGAACAGCGGCGTCTTCGCCGATTCGCGCAGCCGCATGAGCCCGGGCAGCTTGCGGTCCGCCGTCAAGACGAACGCGCTCCAGCCTGCGAAGCGCTGTTTGAGCGCATCGCCGAACGCCTGGAAGAACTCCGCATCGGGGGTATCGGGCTGTGCGCGACGGAAGCCCTCGGCGTTCTCGCGCGGTTCGCGCAACTCGCCGCGCGCGCTGCGCCCACGCACAGTCAGACGCTCGCCATAAGGCGGATTCGCGACGATGATGCCGGGAGAGGCAATGGGCGGCACGATAGCCCGCGCGTCGAGCTGCTTCAACGCGATAGCGGCTAGTCCAGCCCGTTCGAGATTCGCACGGGCCTTCTCGAGCATGTCGCCCGAGATATCGCTGCCGAAGATGCGTAGCTCACCCAGGTTCGATGCCCGTGCCGCACGTTTAGCGTCCATCGCCTCGACTTTCATCGCCTGCCAGGCCGAGACGTCGTATTGCTTCAGCTTTTCGAAACCGAACCGGCGCTCCACACCCGGCGCGATACCCAGCGACATCTGCGCGGCTTCGGCGAGGAACGTGCCGCTGCCGCACATCGGATCGTAAAGCGGCGTGCCCGGCGTCCAGCCCGCCACGCGCAGAATGCCCGCCGCGAGGTTCTCGCGCAGCGGTGCTGCGCCCTTGTCGAGCCGCCAGCCGCGCTTGAACAGCGGCTCGCCCGAAGTATCCAGATAGAGCGTGCAAACATCGGCGGTCAAAAACGCGAACACGCGGACATCGGGCTGCGCCGTATCGATGCTCGGACGCGCGCCGCTCACGCTGCGCAGACGGTCGCAGACCGCATCCTTCACACGCAGCGTGGTGAATTCGAGGCTGCGCAGCGGCGATTTGATCGCGGTGATGTCCACACGCAGCGTTTCGTTCGCGGAAAACCATGCTTCCCAAGCCTGCTCGGCCGCCAGCGCGTAGACGTCCTGTTCGCTGCGATAGGTGCGCTCCGCGACCTTGAGCAACACGCGGCTCGCGATGCGCGAATGAAGATTGGCCGCCATGCCGACCGCCCAACCGCCGCGAAACCGCACGCCGCCGGGCACTTGTGCGCCGGCTTCGAAGGGGGCGGCGGCCGAACTTGTTTGCACGCGTGCGCCGATCTCGGCAAGCTCGGCGGCAAGCGCTGCTTCGAGCCCGCGCGGACAGGGGGCGAAAAAATCGAACGGCGTGGGGGAGGGCATAAGGCTGAAGGGAAACGCAAAGACGTCATTGTACGCGTGTCGCCCACGCCTCCCGGCGCTGTCGTTGCGTTCGCGCGGGCGCTCGCCTGCTCATGACCCGCCGCAGGCAGGCCGACCACGTCGATGTCCTGCGTCGCGCCTTCGTCAGTTCGAGCTGCCGGCAGTGGTGGCTTGGCTTCCGGACGCGCATCCGCTTGCCGCCGAGCCCGCGGCTGCCGCGGTGGCTGGCGCCCGGGCAACCAGCGCACGCAGGGCGGCCGCGATCTCGTCGGCCATCTGCGCGACCGCGCGGCGGTGCCCGTCGACGAGCGCCGGATAGCCGGCTCCGACAGGCTCACTTGCCACGGTTCGACAGGTCAGCACCGCCTGGGTGCGCACAGCCCGCACACTCCACACCGCATCGAGCAGGGCCCGCGAGCCGGGCCATGATTCGAAGCGGCGCACGTTGACAGTGATGCGATAGACGGGCACTCCATCGGGATAGGGCGCGCCATAGACGTCGAAGGAACCGAGGCGCGCGGCGAGATCGCCTGACAGCGCACGGCGGATTTCATCGGCGGGCGGAGATGCCCAGCGCTCTTGCTCGAGCACGTCGACGCGCGCATCGCCGGCCTGCACGACGAGTTGATTGCGCGAAACCTGGGCCGGCGTGTCGACGGGCGGGACCTCGAACAAAAACGCCGGCGTCGTGGCGGTGCGTGCGGCTGGCGCTTGCACCGCGCTATCGTCGGTGCCGCCGTTGCCGCTGTCGGCATTCGTGCCGCTCAGCGTATAAAACCGGCTGGTCGGCGAGGCGCAGGCCACAAGCGCCGCGGCGCTGGCCCAGGCGGCGGCGCGAACGAGCCTGGCCGGGTAGGAGGAGCGAATGGACGTCATGGATGGCCATCCTTGGCTTTGCCGCGCAATAGGGATTCCGGATGCCGCTCGAGATAGTCGGCGAGCGCGTTCAGCGATTGCAGCGTCTGTGTGAGTTGATTGAGCGCCTGATGCATGTCGGATTGCAGCGGCGAATCCTGCTGCAGCGTGGCCTGCGCCGCGCCGAACGTTTGCCGCGCCGCGGCCAACGTGTCGCGTGCCTGCGGGGCGAGTTCGGTATCGAGCTGCTTGAACAGGCTGTTGGCGTTCTTGAGTGTGCCGTTCAGGTTCTGACTGATCTCGTCGAAGGGAATCTTGTCGATCTTCTTCGCGATGTCTGCGACCTGCAGCTGCAGCTCTTCGAGCGTGTTCGGCACCGTGGGCAACACGAGCGGCGCACGGCTCATGTCGAACGACGCGCGTGGCGCGTTCGGGAAAATATCGAGCGCGACGTAGAGCTGGTTGGTGAGCAGATTGCCGGTGCGCAGCTGGCCGCGCAGCCCATGCGCGACGAGCGTGCTCAAGAGCTCCATGCCGGCGGTCGGCCCTCCTCGTGCGATGGCGTCGCGGAACTGTTGGCCGAGCCGATCGGGGTAGAGGTTCATCGTGACGGGCATCGTGAAATTGCGTGCCTTCGGATCGTATTCGACACCGATTCGCGTCACCTCGCCGAGCTCGATGCCGCGGAAATCGACCGTCGCGCCCGGCGAGAGCCCACGCACCGACTGATTGAAGTTCATCACCACCGAAAGCGGCGGTCCATCCGGTTCGCGCATCGCGGCGGTTTCGTCGCTGGCAAGCCGGAACACCGCATCGTCGGACGCCGGGTTGCCCACGGCCTGCCCCGGCGGCGACTGGAACGCGACGCCGCCGACGATGACGGTCGCGAGCGATTGCGTGTTCAGCTTCAGGCCGCTCGAATCGAGCCGCAGATCGACGCCGCTCGCATGCCACCAGCGCGAATTGGTGCCGACGTATTGGTCATAGGGCGAAGTGACGAACACCTCCACCGTTACGCCGGTGCCGTCCTTGTCGAGCGAGAAGCCGACCACCTGTCCGACCTGCACGCGCCGGTAATAGACAGGCGAGCCGATGTCGAGCGAGCCGAGGGAGCCGCCTTGCAGCGTGTAGCGACGTCCGCGCTGGTCGCCCGTCACCGCGGGCGGTTTTTCGAGTCCGACGAATTCGGACTGCGTATTGTGCGAGCGCCCGGCGTCGACGCCGATATACGAGCCCGAGAGCAGCGTGCCGAGTCCCGTTACGCCACTTGCGCCGATGCGCGGCCGCACGATCCAGAACTTCGTATCGTCGACGGCGAAATCTTCGGCCTCCTTCGTCAGTTCGACTTCGACGAGCACGCGATGGTGATCCTTCGAAAGGCGGATCGTTTTCACTACGCCGATATCGACATCCTTGTACTTCACCTTCGTCTTGCCCGGTTCGAGGCCTTCGGCGCTCGAGAAGCTGATCGTGATGGTCGGTCCGCGGTCGATGACCGATTTGACGACGAGCCCGATGCCGATCAGCGCGGCAACGAGTGGTACGAGCCAGACGAGCGAAGGCAGCCAGCTGCGCTTCGCCGCTATCGGCTCCGGCAAATCGGGCGGCAGTCCGGGGCCGCCGGGCGAGCCGCCGTTGCCGTTGGGGGGCTGTTCTTGCGAACTTGTCATGATGTCGGTCCTGAGTCGGGCTGGCGGCGGCCGGCAGTGTCGGCAGCGTCGGCTCCGTTTTCGTCGTGCACGGCGTCCCAGATGAGGCGTGGATCGAACTGCATCGAGGCGAGCATCGTCAGCACGACCACCGAGGCGAACGCAAGGGCGCCCCAGCCGGCCGTGATGACGGCGAACGACTTGAAGCGTACGAGCGCGACGGTCAGCGTGATGACGAACACATCGAGCATCGACCACCGGCCGATGCGCTCGACGAGCCGGTAGAGCCGGGTCCGGTCGAGCGGGTGCCACGGCGAGCGCCGCTGGACTGTGATCGCGAGCAGCGCGAGCACGGTGAGCTTGAGCATCGGCACGAGAATGCTGGCGACGAAGACGATGATGGCAAGCGGCCAGTCGCCGGAGACCCAGAAGTAGACGACACCGCTCATGATCGTATCGTCCTGGTCGCCGAACAGCGAACTCGTGTGGAGCACCGGTAGCAGGTTCGCGGGTATGTACAGCAGCGCCGCGGCGATGAGTAACGCCCACGTGCGCGAAATGCTGTTCGACTGACGCAGGTGCAGGGTCGCCCCGCAGCGCGAACAATGCTGGCGCAAAGGCGGCGGTGCATGGCGTGCTTCGACGTTGCCGCACGCATGGCAGGCGATGAATCCGGCGCGGGCTGCGGTCAGATAGCTCATCGGGCGCTCAACGGCGGTGCGCTGAGGCATGAGGGATGCCGCCGGGCCCGGACGTGCGGCCAGCGCGGTATGGATGCAGGGTGTCCGCGATATCCCAGAGCGCACGCGGATCGAACATCACGACGACGGCCAGCATCAGGGTCAGTCCGCCGAACGCGAAGAGCGCTGCTTCGGGAACCACGCGGGCGAGGCTCGTCATCTTGACGATGGTGACGAGGATGCCGAGCATCAGCACTTCGATCATCCCCCAGGGGCGAACGAACTGAATGGTCCGCAGAACCTGATGAAAGCCGGGCGGCACGACGCCCCTGCGAACCGGCATGAGCACATAGAGCAGCGCGACGAGTTCGACGAGCGGAAACAGAAACGTCGAACAGAACACGGCGACGGCGACGAGCTCCATGCCGTCGTTCCACAGCACGGCGATCGCACCGATCAGCGTGGTTTGGGAAATCGAGCCGTTCAAATCGAGCTCGACGATGGGAAAGCCTTGCGCGATCAGGAACGTAATCAAGGCGGCGACGGCAAGCGCGGCGATCCGGTCGAGGCGGGTCGCGCTCGAGCGAAAAAGTAATGCGCCGCAACGCGGGCAACGCGTGTTCGTGTGCTGCGCATGGTGCGGTTTTCGCAACAGTGCGTCGCATTCGTGACATGCAATCAGGTCCAAGCGATTCATGGGCGGCGGGTTTCGTCCTGGTGTCATCGCGGGCCGCGGGCGTCCGCGTCGATGTGCGGATGTGCCGCAAGTCCGCGCCCATCTTACCAAATGGGCCTGCGAGGGGGCATTGCGTGTCCTGGGGATTCCTCGTCCGTCGACCCGTTTGGGACCGTCCGGGCCTGGTGCGAGCCCGTCGCTCCGGCCAACGGCCGTGGGCGGGCGCCGATTTGCGATCCCGCACGCATTTTCAGGTTGCGGTAGGATGGCGCCCGTTGGAATAGCGGGCGGGGGATATCCGTTACACCCGTGTCCGGTACCGGGACCGCTTTCATCTCAATCGATTCTTGCCATGCAGACCGAACGTCAGCCTTCCTTTGCCAAATCAGACGGCTATACGCGTATTGCAATCGCCTTTCACTGGGCGATCGCGCTGCTGATCGTGAGCGGCTTCACGATCGGCTGGATCATGACCCGCATTCCGGGTTTCACGCCCGAGAAGCTGCGCTATTTTTCGTGGCACAAGTGGATTGGCGTCACGGCGTTCGTCCTGGCGCTTGCGCGCGTCCTCTGGCGGCTGACGCACGAGGCGCCGCCGCTGCCGTCCGGCATGAGTGCCTGGCAGCGGACCGTGGCGAATGCCGTGCACGGGCTCCTGTATCTGCTGATGATCGCGGTGCCTGTCACCGGGTATCTCTACAGCTCGGCGGCGAATGTGCCCGTCGTCTATCTCGGGCTGATTCCGCTGCCCCGCATCATCGATCCGAACCCGGAGTGGAAGGCCATCCTCAAGACCGCGCATATTACGCTCGATTACGGACTCGGTATTCTCGTGCTGGCGCACGTCGCGGCAGCGCTCAAGCATCAATGGATCGACCGGGACAAGCTGCTCGCCCGGATGATCCCGTTTCTCAAATGATCCTCAAACGGAAATGACAATGAAAGCATCGTTTTACCGCTACATGCTGGCGGCGTTCGCAGCGGCGACGATGGCCGCCGCCGGCTTGGCTCATGCGCAGGTCGACGCCGCAAAAAGTTCGATCGTCGCGACTTCCAAGCAGATGAACGTGCCCGTGGACGGCAAATTCACGAAGTTCACGGCGCAGATCAGCTTCGATCCGGCCAAGCCCACGGCGGGGAGCGCCCAGTTCACGATCGATGTGGCGAGCTACGATCTTGGCGACAAGGAATACAACCAGCAGGTTGCGGGCAAGGACTGGTTCGACGCCAAGACCTACCCAAGCGCGACCTTCGTCTCGAGCGCGATCGCGCCGGCAGGCGGCAACAAGTACAACGTAACGGGCAAACTGACGATCAAGGGCAAGAGCCAGAACGTGGTCGTGCCGGTGACGGTGACGCAGCAGGGCACCGCGCAGGTCTTCGATGGCGCGTTGCCGATCAAGCGTTCCGCGTTCGACGTGGGGACGGGCGAGTGGAAGGATACGTCGGTGGTGGCCGATGACGTGACCATCAAGTTCCATATCGTTGCCGCCGCCAAGAAGGGCTGAATGTCTGGAGTTGAATTTCGACGTACACAATCGACCCCCAATCAACCCGTTTCGCCGCCCGGATGGCGGCACGCATCAGGAGAATCGATGAAAACCAACCTGCTCATCGCCGCGGCGCTCGCCGCCTCGATCTCGGGCGCCGCATTCGCTGCCGATACCTACCAGTTGGACCCGAATCACACCTATCCGAGCTTCGCGAGCGACCATATGGGCGGCCTGTCGGTCTGGCGCGGCAAGTTCACGAAGAGCTCGGGCACGGTGACGCTCGATCGCGAGGCGAAGACGGGCACGGTCGACGTCACGATCGATGCGGCTTCGATCGATACCGGCAACAAGAAGCTCGACGAGCATCTCGCCGGCAACGACTTCTTCGACGCGGCGAAGTACCCAACGGCGACGTACAAGGGCACGCAGATCAAGTTCGATGGCGACAAGCCTGTCGAAGTCATCGGCACGCTGACGCTGCATGGTGTCACGAAGCCTGTGAATTTGAAGATCGATTCGTTCAAGTGCATGCCGCATCCGATGCTCAAGCGCGAGGTCTGCGGTGTCGAGGCCAGCACGACGTTCGACCGTGACGAGTTTGGCATCGATGGGGGCAAGAAGTACGGGTTCAAGATGGCAACGGCGCTGCGCATTCAGGCCGAGGGTATCAAGCAGCAGTAATCGGCCGGGCGCGGGGCTTTTGCTTTCGGCGCCGGGATGGACTGGAACCAAGCCGCTTCGGGCGTTGAGCCGGAGCGGCTTTTTTGCGTCAACAGTTACTGGAGTCCCACCGGCCTCGCCGTTGCGCGCCGCAAATTTGCGATAGATACTTGCCGCGGCACCGCACCCCTAAAAAACTCAGGAGGCAGGCATGGGCGATACTTTGACGGCACGGACGGCCACGACGCGCAATGGCGTCTGGCGGGCAGTCGTTGCAACCTCCATCGGCAACGCGCTCGAATGGTTCGATCTCGTCGTCTACGGTTTTTTTGCCGTACTGATCGCCCGGCTTTTTTTCCCCGCGGGCAACGACACCGTCTCGCTGCTGCTCACGCTGGGAACGTTCGGGGTGTCGTTTTTCATGCGCCCGCTCGGCGCCGTCGTGATCGGTGCGTATGCGGACCGCGCGGGACGCAAGGCCGCGTTGACGCTATCGATCCTCCTCATGATGATCGGCACTGCGATCATCGCCGTGTTGCCGACCTATGAGCGCATAGGCGTGGTGGCTCCGCTCATCCTTGTACTTGCGCGGCTTATGCAGGGTTTTTCGGCTGGTGGCGAATTCGGCAGCGCCACGGCGTTTCTGGCCGAACACCGGCCGGACCGGCGCGGATTCTTTGCGAGCTGGCAGGTGGCGAGCCAAGGTCTCACCACCGTGCTGGCCGCTGTATTTGGCGCGGTGCTGACGGGGACGCTCACGCAGGAGCAACTTTCGACGTGGGGATGGCGCGTGCCGTTCATCTTTGGTCTGCTGCTCGGGCCGATCGCCTATTACATTCGCGCGAATGTCGACGAAACGCCCGAGTTCCTCGCCGCCCAGACGACGCGCACACCGCTTGCCGATACGTTCGCCACGCACAAGACGCGGCTGGCAGTGGCGATAGGCGTCGTTGTGCTGGGCACGGTCTCGACCTATCTCGTGCTGTTCATGCCGACGTATGGCGTTCGAGAGCTCAAGCTCTCGCCGTCGGTCTCGTTCGCCGCAATCGTGCTGACCGGGGCCATTCAGATGGTCTGTTCGCCGCTCGTCGGTCATCTATCCGACCGGTATGGGCGCACGGGGATCATGACCGCTTCGGCGGTGCTGATGCTTTTGCTCGCGTACCCGGCTTTCGCGTGGCTCGTGGGACGGCCTACGACCGCAGTGCTGATTGCCGTGCAAATCGGCTTGGGGCTGCTGATGACCGGCTATTTCGCGGCGCTGCCAGGGCTGCTGTCCGAGCTCTTTCCCGTGGCTACTCGGACAACCGGCATGTCGCTCGCCTACAACGTTGCGGTCACGATCTTTGGCGGATTCGGACCGTTCATCATTGCGTGGCTGATTCGGGCAACGGGCGACAAGGTTGCGCCAAGCTTTTATCTCATGTTCGCGGCGGCGGTGAGCTTCGCGGCGCTGATCGCGGCGCGGCGGTTGCTTCATATGCGGTGACTTGGCTGCGCTCGAGCCGGTGAGCGAGGATGTTCGCGCCATCGTCGGTGGCTTCGGCAGCGTCGGGCGCGCAAGACGCACGCGGGGCAATATGAGCCCCATCGTTCTATCGCAATGGTCGCTCTGATGACACTGTCTTCCCGTCTGGCTCCGTTCGCTACCCCCTATTCATGGCTCGAGGTCGTCAATCCGGAGGGCATGGGCAGCGAAGGGCGCTCGCGCACTCTTGGAAGAATCGCTCCAGAGCTTGCTCCGCTGAGATCGGCGGACGATCATCAGGGACGGTGGGTGCACGCCAAGTCATTCCAAAGCGCCTCGGCGCGATGGCGGGTACATATGACTGCACCGCTTTATGAGCCCTGGCGCCGCCCAATTGTCGGGATATCCTATCGAGAGGTGAGAGCCGCCGATTTCGACTTCTCGACCGCGCCTGTCTACCTGCGTCGGCCGATCAAGAAAGAGAACGTCGAATTCGCGACGGTCAAGCAGATCGTCGATACCATCATCAAAGGGGAGAAAGAGTCGTCGAAGCCCGCCAAAAAGGGCGATGCCATCATCACCGGTCCGCTCGGCGAGCGATATGTTCCAGCGGATTTCGCGTCGCTTTACGAGGATGATCCGGACGATCCATGGCAGTATCGCGCCAAGGACGGCACCGAAATCCGCGCCATCGAGCTCAGTGCTCCATCGATGTTCTGGGCACCCTGGGGGGAATGGCAATTTCGCCAGTTCGGCTACATCGCGCAATCGGTGAACGATTCCGATAATGTGCGTTTGATCGAAACGGAGGCGTTCGGGCTGACCTGGTACCGCCAGCCGAAAGACGGAGCTTAGATTCCGTGTACCGCTGGAGGGACCGCGGTAAGCGCTCGAGCGCGGCCCGGACGAGCCGCGCGTTCGAGACGTGGCGGATGGAATCGCGCTTCAGACTTCCGCGCCCGCGTTCGGATCGTTCGGATCGTGGCGCGGACGCTTTTCCTTGAGCAGATCCTCACGCTTCACGCCAAGCCACATGGCCAGCGCGGCCGCGACGAACACCGACGAGTAGATACCGAACAGAATGCCGATGGTGAGCGCCAGCGCGAAATAGTGCAGCGTCGGGCCGCCGAACAGGAACATCGAGAGCACCATCATCTGCGTACAGCCGTGCGTGATGATCGTTCGCGACATCGTGCTCGTAATGGCGTGATTGATGACTTCCATGACGCTCATCTTCCGTTCGCGACGGAACGTCTCGCGAATCCGGTCGAAAATCACGACCGACTCGTTGACCGAGTAGCCAAGCACCGCGAGCACCGCGGCGAGCACGGACAGCGAGAACTCCCACTGGAAGAACGCGAAAAAGCCAAGAATGATGACGACGTCGTGCAGGTTCGCGACGATACCGGCCACCGCGTACTTCCATTCGAACCGGAACGACAGATAGATCATGATGCCGGCCACCACGCAGGCCAGCGCGAGCAGACCGTTCGTCGCGAGCTCCTTGCCGACCTGCGGCCCGACGAACTCGACACGTTGCAGTTGCGCCGCCGCGTCGTGTTGTTTCAGCGCCGCCATCACCTGCGTGCTTTGCTGCGCCGAGCTCAGCCCCGCCTTGAGCGGCAAGCGGATCATGACGTCGCGCGAAGTGCCGAACGTCTGCACCTGCGCGTCGGCGTAACCGAGCGTGCCGAGCGTGGCACGCACGGGCTCGAGTTGCACCGCCTGCGGATACTGCACTTCGATCACGGTGCCGCCTGTGAACTCCACCGACAAGTGCAACCCGCGGTGCAGCAAAAAGAACACCGCGGCAAAGAAGGTGAGGAACGAAATCGCGTTGAAGATCAACGCGCGCTGCATGAACGGAATGTCTTTATGGATGCGGAAAAATTCCATGTTTCTCTCCGGAGCCTGGCTTGGCCCGTTAGCGGGGCGAGCCCGGTTTGCGCGTCGCGCCGGCGCCTTCGCGCGCGCGATTGCGCAGCTGAGCCTTGCCCTCGCGGGCACCCTTGGCCTTGGCCGTCGACGGCGCAGCGCCGGGCGACGGCAATGTAGCGCTCGCCCGCGCCGTATCGGTTTCGGCATCGACACCGCTGTAGGGCACGCCGGCTTCGGCCGGGCGCCAGACCTGGCCGATCGCGAGCGACTTCAGCTTCTTCTTGCCGCCGTACCAGAAGTTGACGAGACCGCGGGAGAAGAACACCGCCGAAAACATCGACGTCAAAATGCCGATGCAGTGCACCACGGCGAATCCCCGCACAGGGCCGGAGCCGAAGGCGAGCAACGCCAGACCGGCGATCAGGGTGGTCACGTTCGAATCGATGATGGTGGCCCACGCATGCGCGTAGCCGTTCTGAATCGCGAGCTGTGGCGGCGCGCCGTTGCGCAGCTCTTCGCGCACGCGCTCGTTGATGAGCACGTTCGAATCGATCGCCATACCGAGCGCGAGCGCGATAGCCGCGATACCCGGCAGTGTCAGCGTGGCTTGCAGCATCGACAGCACGGCGACGAGCAGCAGCAGGTTCACCGACAGGCCGATGACGGAAACGACGCCGAAGAGCATGTAGTACGCGACCATGAAAACCGTGATCGCCGCGAAGCCATAGACAACCGAATCGAAGCCCTTCTTGATGTTGTCGGCGCCCAGGCTCGGGCCGATCGTGCGTTCTTCGATGATGTCCATCGGCGCGGCGAGCGAGCCGGCGCGCAGCAGCAGCGCCAGATCGGCCGCCGCTTGCGGGGTAGGCTGACCGGTGATCTGGAACCGGTCGCCGAGCTCGGATTGGATCGTCGCGACGGTCAGCACCTGACCCTTGCCTTTTTCGAACAGCACCATCGCCATCGGCTTGCCGATGTTGTCGCGCGATACGCTGGCGACCGCGCGGCCGGCCGTCGAGTTCAGACGGATGTTGACCGATGGGCGTTGATGTTCGTCGAAGCCGGCGGAGGCGTCGATGATGCTGTCGCCCGTGAAGATGACCTGTTTGCGCAGCAATACGGGAACCTGATTGCCTTCGGTGAAGAGCTCATCGCCGGCCGGTACCGCCTCACCGGGTGCGGGATGCGTGTTGACGGGATCGGCGAGGCGCGCCTCGAGCGTTGCTGTGCGGCCGATGATTTCCTTGGCCTTGGCCGTGTCCTGCACGCCAGGCAGCTCGACGACGATGCGGTCCGCGCCTTGCTGCTGGATCACGGGCTCGGCCACGCCGAGTTCGTTCACGCGGTTATGCAGTGTCGTGATGTTCTGCTTGACGGCGGCTTCCTCGACGCTGCGCTGTTGAGCCGGCGAAAACGTGCCGACGAGCTCGGTGCCGCCATCCGCGGCCTGCCGCGTATTCCATTGCAGCTCGGGGATCGAGCGCGTGAGCTGAGTGCGCGCCGTGTCGGCCACGCTCGCCTCGGCGAAACGCACGACGACCGATTGACCGACGCGATTCACGCCGCCGTCGCGGATATTGGCCTCGCGCAGGTTCGTGCGCGCATCCGAAGCATCCGCATCGAGGCGCTTGTTCAGCGCGCCAGCCATGTCGATCTGCATGAGGAAGTGCACGCCGCCGCGCAAATCGAGGCCGAGATACATCGGCAACGCATGCAGCGCGGTCAGCCAGCGCGGCGAGGCGCTTTGCAGATTGAGCGCCACGATGAACTGCGGATCGGACGGATCGGGATTCAGTGCCTTTTGCAGCGCGTCCTTGACGTGCAGCTGCGTGTCCGTGTCCTTGACCCGCACGCGGATGTTCGCATTGGTCGCGCCGGTATCGAACGTGACGTCGTCGGGCTTGATCCGGTTCGCGTCGAGCGCGGCTTCGACTTGCGAGAGTGTCGACGAATCGAGTTTGACGGTTGCCTTGCCGCTCAGCACCTGCACCGCGGGCGCTTCGCCGTAGAAGTTGGGCAATGTGTATAGAAGGCCGATGGCGAGCGCCACGGCCATCACGACATATTTCCAAAGGGGGTAACGATTCATGGGATGGGCCGAACGGAAGTGGGCGTAAAGGCGCGGTATGAAGCGGCGTCAAGGCTTGGCGAAAAGCGCGCTCACCGCCCGCTGCGCCGCGCTTTTCGTCTGTGCTCTCGCGACGCGTCAGAGCGATTTGATCGTGCCTTTCGGGAGAATCGTGGTGACGGCGGCCTTCTGGACGACGATTTCGGTGCCCTCGGCAATCTCGACGCCGACATAGGCTTCGCCCACCTTCGTCACTTTGCCGACGACGCCACCCGTCGTCACGACTTCGTCGCCCTTGGCCATCGCCGAGAGCATGTTGCGATGCTCTTTCTGGCGCTTCATCTGCGGGCGAATCATGATGAAATACAGCACCGCGAACATGAGGATGAGCGGCAAAAAGCTCATCAGGCTCGACTCGGCGCCGCCGCTCGTCGCGCCTTGCGCGAATGCGTTGGAAATCAAGGACACGTTTAATTCTCCGTAAGAACGATCGGAACGATCTGAAAGATCGAAAAAAAGGCCGCGTATTTTACCACCGCCGCCTGGAGCGACGGCGGCGCGTGGCTGGATTCGGACCGGCGGCCCACACCGCTATTCGACCCCTCTTGCGCGCTCCTCGGCAAACCGCTTGCGAAAAGCGTCGAACGATTGCGTTTCGATCGCCTCGCGCATTTCGCGCATCAATTCGAGGTAGTAGTGCAGATTGTGGATGGTATTGAGCTGCGCGCCGAGAATTTCCCCCACGCGGTGTAAATGATGCAGATAACCGCGCGTGAAGTGCCGGCAGGTATAGCAACCGCAGGATTCGTCGAGCGGGCGCAGTGAATTCTTGTGCGTCGCGTTGCGGATCTTGATGTCGCCGAAGCGCGTGAAAAGCCAGCCGTTGCGCGCGTTGCGCGTGGGCATGACGCAATCGAACATGTCGATTCCGGAGGCCACGCCCGCGACGAGGTCTTCCGGCGTGCCGACGCCCATCAGATAGTGCGGCTTGTCGGCGGGCAGACGCGGGCCGATATGTTCGAGCACCCGCATCATCTCTTCTTTCGGCTCGCCGACGGACAGTCCGCCCACCGCAATGCCGTGAAAATCGATGTCGGCCAGGCCCGCGAGCGATTCCTCGCGCAAATCCTCGTACATGCCGCCTTGCACGATGCCGAAGAGCGCGTTCGGGTTGCCGAGGCGCTCGAACTCGTCGATCGAACGCTTCGCCCAGCGTAGCGACATGCGCATCGACGTCGCGGCATCGGCATGCGAGGTCGGCACGCCGTCGGTCGCGTAAGGGGTGCACTCGTCGAACTGCATGACGATGTCCGAATTCAAGACCTTCTGAATCTGCATCGACACTTCGGGCGAGAGGAAGAGCTTGTCGCCGTTGATCGGCGAGGCGAATGTGACGCCGTCTTCCGTGATCTTGCGCAAGTCGCCGAGCGAGAAGACTTGAAAGCCACCCGAGTCGGTGAGGATCGGCCGCCGCCAGCCCATCAAGCCGTGCAGGCCGCCGTGGGCCGCGATCGTCTCCAGGCCCGGACGCAGCCAGAGGTGAAACGTATTGCCGAGAACGATCCGCGCTTCGATCTCCTCGAGCTCGCGCGGGGCGATCGCCTTGACGGTGCCGTAGGTACCCACCGGCATGAAGATCGGCGTCTCGACCACGCCGTGGTTCAGCGTCAGACGCCCCCGCCGGGCCTGGCCGTCGGTGGCGAGCAATTCGAAGGCGAGCCCGCCCGGCGGCGTCGGGCCGTCCGGGTGGCCGGCAGCGCGCTCTGGCGCGTTGCCGGGAAGATGTTCATGAATGAGACCTTCGGTCATGCTTGACTCCGGGAAAAGACTGCACGCGCCGCTCGCGGGCGGCGCGTCGGTGCGTTAGTCATCGCGGCGCGTGAGCAGCATCGCATCGCCGTAGCTGAAGAACCGGTAGCGCGCTTCGATCGCGTGCCGGTAGGCCGAGCGAATCGTTTCTACACCGGCGAACGCGGAAACCAGCATCAGCAGCGTCGACTTCGGCAAATGAAAATTGGTCACGAGCCGGTCCACGATGCGGAAACGATAGCCGGGCGTGATGAAAATATCGGTTTCGGCGGAGGCGGGCGCGAGCGGCCGGCCGGCCGCCTCGGCATCGCGCGCGGCGGCTTCGAGCGCGCGCATCGACGTCGTGCCCACCGCCACGATACGACCGCCGCGCGCGCGTGTTCGCGCGATGGCGTCGACGAGCGTGTCCGGCAATCGGTACCACTCGCTGTGCATCTTGTGCTCGGCGATATTTTCCACGCGCACGGGCTGGAACGTGCCGGCGCCGACATGCAGTGTCAGCGTCGCGCACTCGATGCCGCGGGCGTCGAGCCGGGCGAGTATATCGTCATCGAAATGCAGCCCCGCCGTGGGTGCGGCGACGGCGCCGGGATTTTGCGCGAAGACGGTCTGGTAGCGGGTCTCGTCGGTCGCGTCCGGGTCGTGCTCGATGTAAGGCGGCAGCGGCAAGCGCCCGTGGCGTTCGATCAGATCGAGACAGCTCTCGGGAAAGTGCAACGTGTAAAACGGCTCGACGCGTTCGCCGACGGTGACGTCGAACGCATCGGCGAGCCGCAGCGCCGTGCCCGGCGCCGGACTCTTGCTGGCCCGGATCTGAGCGAGCGCCGTGCGTTCCCCCGTCACGCGCTCGATCAGTACCTCTATTTTCCCGCCGCTTGCCTTTTGCCCAAAAAAGCGCGCCTTGAGCACCTTCGTATCGTTGAAGACGAGCAGGTCCCCCGCCGACAGGCATTCGGGCAACTCGACGAAGCGGCGATCGACGAGGCGTGCCGGCGTAGCCTCGGTGTCCACCTCGAGCAGACGGCTCGCGCTGCGCTCGGGCAGCGCCTGCTGAGCGATGAGCTCGGGCGGCAGATTGAAATCGAAATCGGAAAGCGTGAACATGCTGCGTTGGTCGGCCTGAAGCGGCGGCCCGGAAACGATGCGAGCCGCTATGATCGCGAAACATCGCGAAACGTGTCCGTCCGGCTGCGCGGTTGACGTGCGATAAAGCCGATATTGTACTTGTGAAGAGGACCGATGCCTTTGCCACGCCCGCACCTGCCCGATCCGTCGGATATCGCCCCCGCGGCCGAGCCCGTCGCGGCGAGCCCGCGCAAGCCCGCCAATACGGCCAAGACGGCCAAGACGGCCAAGACGGCCAAGACGGCCGATAAGCTCGCCAAGCTCGGTCTCACGCGCGACATCGATCTGGTCTTGCATCTGCCGATGCGCTACGAGGACGAAACGTCGCTCACGCCAATCGGCGAACTGGTGCCTGGCGAGACGGCTCAGACGGAAGGCGTCGTGTTCGACAACGAGATCGCTTACCGGCCGCGGCGCCAGTTGCTCGTGAAGCTGCGGGATGACGCCGGCGACGAACTGATCCTGCGTTTTCTGAACTTTTACGGCTCGCAGGTCAAACAGATGGCCGTCGGCACGCGCTTGCGCGTGCGCGGCGATGCGCGCGGCGGGTTTGTCGGGCTCGAGATGGTGCACCCGAGCGTGCGCCCCGTCGACGTCGACACACCGCTGCCGCAGGCGCTGACGCCCGTCTATCCGAGCACGGCTGGCGTGTCGCAGGCTTACCTGCGCAAGGCCATCGACAATGCGGTGGCCCGTACACCGTTGCCGGAGCTGTTGCCCGAGCCGCTCATGCAAGCCTACGTCCGCCGGCTCGATTTGCCGCCGCTCGCCGAGGCCGTGCGCACGCTGCATCATCCGAGCGCCGACGCCGACGAGACGGCGCTGATCGACGGCAGCCATCCCGCCTGGACGCGCATCAAGTTCGACGAACTACTGGCGCAGCAGCTCTCGCTCAAGCGGGCGCATGACGAGCGGCGCCGCCGCACGGCACCGCCGATGCCCGCGCCCTCGGAGGGCCGGCCAACTCGAACGCGAGGAACGCAAGGAACGAAAGACGAATCCGAAACGCTCAGCGCTCGCCTGCGCGCAGCGTTGCCATTCGCGCTCACCGGCGCGCAAACGCGCGTGGTGGCCGAGATTTCGGCCGATCTCGCCGCCCCGCACCCGATGCAGCGGCTCTTGCAAGGGGATGTCGGCAGCGGCAAGACGGTGGTCGCGGCGCTCGCCGCCGCGCAGGCGATCGATGCCGGCTATCAGGCCGCGATGATGGCGCCCACGGAAATCCTCGCGGAGCAGCACGCCCGCAAGCTCCGCGGCTGGCTCGAGCCGCTCGGTGTCACGGTGGCGTGGCTCGCGGGCAGCCTGAAAACGAAGGAGAAGCGGGCCGCGCTCGAGGCCGCGGCTTCCGGCGCCGCGCAACTCGTCATTGGTACCCACGCGATGATCCAGGAGACGGTGGAGTTCGCGCGGCTCGGGCTCGTGATCGTCGACGAGCAGCACCGCTTCGGCGTCGCTCAGCGGCTTGCGTTGCGGGCCAAGGCGCATCGGGCGGCTGATGGCGCGAGCGATTTCCAGCCGCATCAGCTCATGATGTCGGCAACGCCGATCCCGCGCACACTGGCGATGACCTACTACGCCGATCTCGATGTATCGACGATCGACGAGCTGCCCCCGGGCCGCACGCCGATCGTCACCAAGCTCGTTTCCGACGCGCGCCGCGACGAAGTGGTCGCGCGGGTGCGCGAGGCGGCGCTGACGGGGCGGCAGGTCTACTGGGTGTGCCCGCTCATCGAGGAAAGCGAGACCTTGCAGTTGCAAACGGCGGTCGAAACGTTCGAGACGCTTGCGGCCGCCCTGCCGGAGCTGCGCGTCGGTCTCGTGCACGGCAGGCTCCCGCCGGCCGAGAAGGCGGCCGTGATGGAGGCGTTCGCCGGCAACGAAGTGCAATTGCTCGTGGCGACTACCGTGATCGAAGTGGGCGTCGATGTGCCCAACGCTTCATTGATGGTGATCGAACACGCCGAACGGTTCGGCCTGGCTCAACTGCACCAGTTGCGCGGCCGTGTGGGGCGAGGCAGCACCGCCTCCGTATGCGTGCTGCTCTACGGCGGGCCGCTTTCGCTGACGGCGCGCGCGCGTCTGAAGACGATGCGCGAGACGACGGACGGTTTCGAGATCGCCCGGCGGGACCTTGAAATCCGCGGTCCGGGCGAGTTTCTCGGCGCGAGGCAATCGGGCGCGGCCATGCTGCGCTTTGCCGATTTGCAAAACGACGCGTGGCTGATCGAGCCCGCCCGCGAAGCGGCGGCGCGCCTCGTCGCCGAGTACCCGGACGTCGTGGTGGCGCATTTGGCGCGGTGGCTCGGCGGGCGCGAGCAGTATTTGAAGGCCTGAGCGCACGCCATGACCCGCGCGGCCGGGCTCGGCTGCTATAGGGTGTTACGCGGTTGGCGAATTCACGCGACGGGTGTATAACTTAAACCTATCAACCTCCAAGTTTTGATTGTCCCCCAATGACGCTCACCGAACTCAAATACATCGTGGCGGTTGCCCGCGAGCGGCACTTCGGGCGCGCTGCCGAGGCGTGCTTCGTCAGTCAGCCGACATTGTCCGTCGCGATCAAGAAGCTGGAGGACGAGCTCAACGTGCAGATCTTCGAGCGCGGCACGAGCGAAGTCAGTGTGACGCCGATCGGCGAACAGATCGTCACTCAGGCCCAGCGCGTCCTCGAGCAGACGCTTGCCATCAAGGAAATCGCCAAACAGGGCAAGGACCCGCTCGTTGGCCCGTTGCGGCTGGGTGTCATCTACACGATCGGACCGTACCTGCTGCCGACGCTCGTCAAGCAGATGATCCGGCACGTGCCGCAAATGCCGCTGATGCTGCAGGAGAACTACACGCTCAAGCTGATCGAGCTGCTCAAGCAGGGCGAGATCGACGTCGCGATCATGGCGTTGCCGTTTCCCGAGACGGGCCTCATGGTGCGGCCGCTTTACGACGAGCCGTTCGTCGTCGCGCTGCCGTCGGGGCACGCGTGGGAATCGCGCAAGAAGATCGACCCGGACGACCTCAAGCACGAAACGATGCTCTTGCTCGGCAACGGTCATTGCTTTCGCGACCATGTCCTGGGGGTGTGCCCCGAGCTGATGCGGTTCTCGCAGACGGCCGACGGCATACAGAAGACGTTCGAGGGCTCGTCGCTGGAGACGATCCGCCATATGGTGGCGAGCGGTGTCGGTATTACCGTGCTGCCTCGTATGTCGGTGCCCGAGGTGAGGGTGCATGCGGGCGGTCCCGATGCGGGTCTGCTCAGCTATGTGCCGTTCGACGATCCCGTGCCCGATCGGCGCGTGGTGTTGGCCTGGCGCAAGAGTTTCACGCGGATGCCCGCGATCGATGCGATCAGCGAAGCCATCGCCGCTTGCGAGTTGCCCGGTGTCAGCAAGCTCGATTTGCCGGCGGTGGTGAACTGAACCGAACTGAATGCTTTGGCGGCCGTCGCGAAGACGGCGGGCGAAAAGCGAATGCGGCGCCAACTTGCGTGGCAAGGTGGCGCCGCATCGTTCGGGTGGGCTACACTGACGCTCGCCCGATGCGAGACGCATAAGCCGCGCATGGTCATTTCGCATCGTTCGCATCTCTCTTGCAAGGAGCCGCCATGGCAAAGAAAAACACCGCATCGCAAATCGACATCGGCATCAACGACAAGGATCGCAAGAAAATCGCCGAGGGGCTGTCGCGCCTGCTCGCCGATACCTATACGCTTTATCTGAAGACGCACAACTTCCATTGGAACGTGACGGGGCCGATGTTCAATACGCTGCACCTCATGTTCGAAACGCAATATACGGAGCTTGCGCTGGCTGTCGACGCGATCGCCGAGCGTATTCGCGCGCTGGGCGTGCCGGCACCGGGGAGCTATAAGGAGTTTGCGAAGCTATCGTCGATTCCCGAGGCCGATGGCGTGCCGAGCGCGGAAGAGATGATTCGTCAGCTGGTCGAAGGGCAGGAAGCGGTGGTGCGTACGGCCCGTGCGATTTTCCCGACGACGGATGCCGCGCATGATGAGCCTACGGCCGATTTGCTCACGCAGCGTATGCAGACGCATGAGAAGACTGCATGGATGTTGCGGGCGATGCTGGCTTGATCTGTAGCGTGGCGGCTATTCGCCACGGCGCGTAAAGGGGCTCTCCACTTGGGGGGCCCCGTTTGCATTCCGGCCTTAAAATAGGGCGATCCCGTTCCACATTAGTCCGCCGCCGATGTCCGCCCCCATGTTTGCCCGCTTTCCGCTTTATCTGCGCTTGATCCGCATGGACAAGCCGATTGGCAGTCTATTGCTGCTATGGCCTACGTTGAATGCGCTCTGGATCGCCTCGGGCGGGCATCCCGCGCCGTCGCTCATCGTCATCTTCGTGGTGGGTACGGTGCTCATGCGCTCGGCGGGGTGCGCGATCAACGACTACGCCGACCGCGATTTCGATCGCTATGTGAAGCGGACCGAGAACCGGCCGCTGACCTCGGGCAAGATTCAGGCGTGGGAGGCGCTGGCGATTGCGGGCGTGCTGTCGTTTGTGTCTTTCCTGTTGATTCTGCCGCTCAATGGGCTGACGAAAGCGTTATCGGTCGTTGCGCTTTTCGTGGCAGGCTCGTATCCGTTCATGAAGCGCTTTTTCGCGATCCCGCAGGCGTATCTGGGCATCGCGTTCGGCTTCGGGATCCCGATGGCTTTTGCTGCCACTCAGAATCACGTGCCCATACTGGCTTGGATCATGTTGCTCGCCAACGTGTTCTGGGCCGTTGCTTACGATACCGAGTATGCGATGGTCGACCGCGATGACGATCTGAAGATCGGCATCCGCACTTCCGCAATTACGTTCGGCCGCTTCGATGTGGCGGCTGTCATGCTGTGTTATGCCGCGACGTTCGCGATTTATGCCGGCATCGGCGCGAAGCTAGGCTTCGGGTGGCCTTATTGGGCAGGTTGGGCCGTCGCGCTCGGATGCGCCGTCTATCACTACACGCTCATTCGCGCTCGCGAGAGGATGGCCTGTTTCGCGGCCTTTCTTCACAACAACTGGCTCGGTGGCGCGCTTTTCGTGGGCATAGCCGGGCATTACGCCATCGCTGGTCTATAAGACCAGTTGGCGTCCCGCCGCTGCGGCGGGGACTGCGGATAACTCAACCTTCCTGTTGCTGATCGTATCGATTCCGCAACGGCTCATTGCTTGCCAAGCTCATCGCCCATTTCCTTCGCGCGCGCGTCGGCGGCGAGTGCGCCCTTGACGATCGCGGCTTTCACGCCTTGCGCCTCGAAGGAGGCGAGTGCCGCGGCCGTCGTGCCGCCTTTCGACGTAACGCGCTCGCGCAATACGCTTGCGGGCTCGTCCGACTGCACCGCGAGTTGCGCTGCGCCCGCGAACGTTGCGAGCGCGAGGGCGCGGCCTTGTTCCTCGCCGAGGCCCAGTTGGCGCGCTGCCTCTTGCAACGCTTCGATGAAGTAGAAGACGTAGGCGGGTCCGCTGCCCGAAATGGCCGTGACCGCATCGATTTTCGCTTCATCGTCGAACCACACTGTCTTGCCGACGGCGCCGAGTACATCCGATGCGAGCGTTTGCCCAGCTGCATCGACGCCCGGCAGGGCGACGAGCCCCGTGACGCCCATGCCGATCAGTGCCGGCGTATTCGGCATCGCGCGCACGATGCGCGTGTAGCCGTTGAGCCAGCGCGCGATATCCGTGCCGCGAATGCCGGCCGCAATGCTGACGACGAGTTGCGTCGTCAAATGCGGTGCGAGGGAAGCGGCGACGCTTTTCATGACTTGCGGTTTGACGGCGAGCACGATGGCGTCATAGTCGCGCAATGCGTCGTCGGCCGCAGCTCCGGTCTTGATGCCGAACTGGGATTGCACGCGCGTGCGCGCATCTTCGTTGACATCGATGGCGTAAAGGTCCGAGGCGGCGGTGCCACGTTTGATGAGGCCGCCGATCAAGGCTGCGGCCATGTTGCCGCCGCCGATGAATGCGATTTTCATGATGGATGTTCGAGCTGGAAGTGAGTCAGTGAGCGTAGTCGCGCTTGCCGAAGACGGCCGTGCCGATCCGCACGAGTGTCGCGCCTTCGAGCACCGCCGCTTCGAGGTCGGCGGACATGCCCATTGAAAGCGTGTCGAGTGGGAGGCCTTCGGCGCGCAGATCGTCGAACAGCGTGCGCAGGATGCGATGCGGCGCGCGTTGTGCGTCGAGTTCGTCCGCCGGTTCGGGAATCGACATCAGTCCGCGCAGCCGCAGGCGCGGTAACGCGGCGATTTCCCGCGCAAGCGCGGGGGCATCCGCCGGCGACACGCCGCTTTTCGATGCTTCGCCGCTTACGTTGACTTGCAGGCAGACGTTCAGCGGCGGCGCGGTGTCGGGGCGTTGTTCCGAGAGCCGTTGCGCGATCTTGAGCCGGTCGATCGAGTGGACCCAGTCAAAATGCTCTGCAACGGGGCGCGTCTTGTTCGATTGCAGCGGACCGATGAAGTGCCATTCCAATTGGCAACGCAAATCGGCCAGCGCTTCGATTTTGCCGACGGCCTCTTGCACATAGTTTTCGCCGAACGCGCGTTGGCCTGCTGCAAACGCGGTGCGCACGTCTTCGGCGGGGAAGGTCTTGGAGACGGCAAGCAATCGGACGGATGCCGTATCGCGGCCGGCCGCCTCGGCGACTCGGGCGATGCGGCGATGGACGGCGTCGAGGTTGCGGGCAAGGTCGGACATGGAGAAGCGGGGCAAAAAGCGGTGGACCGCGACCCCGGGATTATACGTTTGGCGCGAATCCTCGGCTCCAGGCCGCGGGCGGAAGCGTGCGGCGCGGCGAGCAGCGGGCCGGGTTAGCCTATCGACCCACGGCTCGCGTCCAAAGACCTTGCTAAGCGCCCGAATCGATCTGCTCGATTTTTTCGGGTAGCTCCCAGAGCAGGATGTTGGCCTGATTGCGCGAATTGTTAAGTGCTTCTTCCACCCGAGTTCGTCGCTTCGCCTTCGCCTGTCGATCCGCGCGTTCCTCGGCGCTCAGGGGGGCACGCGCATTGGGATGGCTGTTGCGAGCGGGTTCATCCTGAGCACGGATCAGCTCAAGTTGACGCTGCAACATCCTGCAGCTATGTGCCGCGTTGATGAGCTGTGTCTCGAGTGCGGCGATTTCCAAGCCGCCGAGTGCCCTTTCGAACCGCCTGATTGTCTCGGCTGATGGATTGGCGGTTGCCCGGTAGTGCAAGCCGCATACCGCGTTCTCGAGTTCGGCTGCGTTGCGCAGCTCATCATTTGCACGCCGGAAACTATCGATGTTGGAGATCAGTTCATCGAGTGCGATACCCTGCGGAATCGTACTGAATCGTGACGGCTTGTCATCGACGGGCGTTTCCGGCGGGGGAATCTCATCGCCGATCCCCGCAGCTCTGCGCGCCGCCAGATCTTCCATGACAGCGAGGAACGTCTCGCTCAATATCTGAACGCCGCTTGTTTTGGTGCTTGAGCCATCCGGGGAAGCAGCGGTTGTCTGCGCAGATTCTTCGCTCTCCGTCTCGATGGGATGTGCCACGGGACAGCCCATCCCAGTGATGACGCCGTGGGCGAACTTCGGGAGGCGCTCCAGCTCATGAAAGATGTCCGTCATCGCATCGCGCTGACCACGCAACTGCTCTCTGAATTGTGGGGCAAGCGCGGGAACGCCGTCCTTCCACGCTACAGCATTGTTGAACAGAGCATTGTTTTCCCGCGTGGGCGCAATCACGCCGAACCCGAGCCGCAACGCCAGTGCCTCTACGATCCGCTGCTCGGTGATGGCTCGCAGCGCTTGCATCGGATCGTCCGGGCCGCCGTCTTTCCGGCCCAACGCTTCGACAATCGCATCTGCGATCGAATCAATCCCATCTTGCAGCGTCGCCAATGGTGAATTGAATCGGTCGGCACCCGGGCGGCTCAATTGCATCAGATCGAGCTGGGTGCGGCCGACAAGCGCCGGGTTGCGCTCCTTGAGTTGCATGGCTTCGTTTTCGACCAGTTCCTTCGCCGCACGCTTGAGGATCGTCGCAGCGCGCATGATGTCGAATGCGAACGTCTCGCCGTACTCGCCGACCGGTACCGCCACCACATTCGTCAAGAATTCGGGATTGTCGAGTGTCAAATAAAATCGATCCACTACCTCGGCCGGCGTCATCGCACGAGCTTGGCCAATTTCGTGTTCACCGGGCGCGCTACTGCGAAGCTTATGGACAAAATCGAAAAACGAGCGACGTTCGTTCTTGCCCATTGGCATGGGCATGACGTTGATTGGCGGTATCTTGTCGTCGTATAGCGCGGGTGTTCGATTCATCAACAATGCGTTTCTTAGATCGAATGGCGTATACGCCCATCCATCGACACCGCCGCTGCTTGCTCTCAATCGTTCGATTTTGTCGGCAAACGAAAAACACAAGGGCGAAAACGTGGACTGCAATTGCCGCAACGTTTGCCGATTCGCTTCCATTTGCGCAAGTGTGCGGCGCCGCTGCGCCGGTTCGGCGGGGGCTCCCTTGCGCGGCGCACTCGCAAGCGGCCCCGACGCGATCCGTTGCGGGGAGGGCTTCGCCGAAGACGATTCCGCGGCGGCTTGGCCGCTATTCGCGGCTATGGGACGAGTCGGTTCCGGGCGGCCTGACTGTCCAATGGGCGATGGAGACATAACGTATCAAATCCGTATATCGCAGCCCACAACCTATAGCACGCCCAAGCGTGCCTCCCCAAGCCGCGCGAATTCAGTGCTTGCACGGCGAAGCCAGGCGCGCGCCCCACCCGGTGCAAGCGTTCAAAAACGGTCTCGAAAACCACAAATAGTGCAGTGGCCGGTGATATCGGCAAAAAGTGCCTATCACCAAACCGCCTGGCTGGTAATCGCGAACTGTTTCAACGAAGCATCCACCGCCAGCGCCGCGCCATGCACCGTTCGCTCGATATGATCGACGAGCGGCAACCCCACATCTTCCAGCCAATCCGAAAGTCCCAGCTCGACCGGCGTATCGATGCGCACGAACATCCCCGCATTCGAAGCAAGCCAATGGCTGATGAGCGCTTTCGCACGGGCGGAGTCCGGCGACTCCGGCGCGATCACCGGCCCGATCACATACCCATCGCCAAATCGCCGGAAAAGCGCAAACCCGATCAACTCCCCATCCCGATCGAGCGCGATCCCACTCGCGATATCGAGCAGCGCTGGCAACAGCTCCGCTCGATCGAGCCCGCTAACCTGCGACGCCAGCTCGATAAGCTGGGGCGTATCGTTTGCGCCGAGCGGCCTCAGCCGCTCGCCCGGCGGCAGCGAGATGAGCGGAGGATGAAACGCCGCGCCTTGATGCTGATGAATCCGCCCCAGGCGCCGAAAACCGAGTTGCTCGACGAGCGGCAAAGCGGCGTCGCTGGCGTGGAGCAACAGTGTGCGAGGCTCGAGCGCATGCATCCAATGCGCGATCATTGCTCGGCCAATGCCGTGGCGCTCGTGATCGGGCGCCACGATCAGCATGCCCACCGTTGCCGCGTTGGAGCCGAACTCCCACGCGAATGCCGAACCGACTATCGCGCCGGCTTCGTCCACCGCCACGATTCCCTTACCGGTGCGTGCGGCGAACCGCCAGTCTTCCGGGCGGTGACGCCAACGTACGGACCGCGACAACGCATGAGCGGCGTTCAGGTCGTCGTCCGCGAATTCGCGCAGACTGACGCCGCTACCAGGGATTCGATCAAGCACGTCCGCCTCCTGTTCTTTGTGCGCATACATCGGACATTCACTGTCACAGTGTGCCCCAGTCCTGACTAGGACGATCTTCCTGTTCCATCCCGGTGCGGCGTGCCAGATGTGATGCACTGCAAAACACGCCGTCGGGCGCTCGATAACGCATCGAATCTGCTGATCGAGAAATTTTGTCGGCGAAATATGCGGCGCGAGTGGCTCTACGATCTATGTCATCGAAACCGTTCGAAGCCCTCATATCATGGACCAGTTCGAGCCCTCCGCCGTGGCTGTGCGCAGCGGCCATTTCATCGGCGGCCAGTGGGTCGGTCAAGGCACCGCGCAACAGCTGGACGTCGTGCGCCCTTCCGATCGCATGACGTACGCCTCGTTGCCGGTCGCGGACGCACAGATGGTCGATCGCGCCGTCGAAAATGCCTCGCGCGCGTTTCGCGAGAGCGGCTGGCCGCGCATGGCGCCGCGCGAGCGCGCCCGCATACTGCGCCGCTTCGCCGATCTGATCGCGGCCGATGCCACCACGCTCGCGCCGCTGGAGGCATTGGGCTCGACCCGGCCAGTACGCGATGCCTACGCGTGGGACGTTCCTTTCACCGCCGAAGGCATCCGCTTTTACGCCGAATTTGCGGACAAGGTCGGCGGCGATCTCGTGGCCACGGATCACGATCATCTGGGGATGACGATTGCCGAACCGTATGGCGTCGTGGCGGCCATCGCGCCGTGGAATTTCCCGCTCGTGATGGCGTCGTGGAAGATCGGGCCGGCGCTGGCGGCGGGCAACGCTGTGGTCATCAAGCCCTCCGAGATGACGCCGTTCTCGGTGCTGCGCCTCGCCGAACTCGCTATCGAGGCTGGCATACCGCCGGGCATATTCAACGTCGTACAAGGCGATGGCGCGACGACAGGGGACGCGCTCGTGCGGCATCCGGGCATCGCCAAAGTCACGTTCACCGGGTCGACGCGCGCGGGCGCGCAGATCATGACGGCCTGCGCCCAGTCCGGCACTAAGCCGCTCACATTGGAGCTGGGCGGCAAGAGCCCTCAATTGGTATTCGCGGACGCGCCGAAGATCGATGAAGTCGCGAGCCGGATCGCGGGCGCGATTGCGGGCAACGCCGGTCAGGTCTGCGTGGCCGGGTCGCGACTGCTCGTCGAGCGTGCCATCGCCGACGAACTGGTGGAGCGCATCGCCCAGACATTCGCGACGCTGCGCGCCGGCGCGACCTGGGCTGCGGGCACGACCCTGCCGCCCATCGTTTCCGAGACGCAAGCCGCTCGCATCGAAGCCATCGTCGAAAGGAGCGCGGCCCAAGGCGCCGTCGTGCGCTGCGGTGGCCGGCGCGCGGACGCACCTGTGCCAGGCGCGTTCTATCTGCCGACGATTCTCACCGATGTCACGCCGCAAACGGAAGCCGTGTGCGCCGAAATCTTCGGCCCGGTGCTGACCGTGCAGACCTTCGAGACGGAAGAGGAAGCACTCGCGCTCGCCTCGCATCCCGACTACGGTCTCGCGGCCGGCGTGCATACGGCCGATATCGGCCGTGCGCTGCGGCTCGTGCGCGCGCTGGAGGCGGGCACGGTATGGGTGAATCGCTACGGCCGCACAAACGATTTCGCGATGCCGACCGGCGGGTACAAGCGCTCCGGTATCGGCAAGGATCTGGGACGTCTCGGCTACGAAGCGCACCTGCGTTTCAAGAGCGTTCTCATCGATACACGGAGCTGACGATGCCGCGATGAATTGCCCTCGAAACGGCCGCGCAGCTTGCCCAGCACGATCTGCTGTCGAAGCGGTCTCGAACGCGTGATTTGTACCGTCGGGCCGCCCCTAATCGACTACACGGCTTATTTTGGCCTGCTTAAATTTTCCGTATAGACACTTTCCATCTGTCTTTCGCCATTGAGCCCGAAAGGGTTCGTCCGACAAAAAAGGATTGTCATCATGATCGACTTCGAGCCCAAATACATCACGTTCGACTGCTATGGAACCCTCACGAAATTCCGCATGGCGGATATGGCACGCGAGATGTATGGTGATCGTCTGCAGGGCGCCGAACTGGAAAAGTTCGTGTCCTTCTTCGCCGCGTATCGCCTCGATGAAGTGCTTGGCGCGTGGAAACCCTACCGCGACGTCGTCGTCAATGCGGTGCGCCGCACGTGCAAGCGTATGAACGTGGCATTCAACGAGGCGGAAGCGGAGAAATTCTACCTCGCCGTGCCGACGTGGGGCCCGCACCCCGACGTACCGGAAGGGCTCTCCCGCCTTGCGAAGAAGTACAAGCTCGTGATCCTGTCGAACGCCTCGAACGATCAGATCCAGAGCAATGTCGACAAGCTCGGCGCGCCGTTCCATCGCGTCTTCACTGCGCAGCAGGCACAGTCGTACAAGCCGCGCATGCAGGGCTTCGAGTATATGTTCGATCAGCTCGACTGCAACCCGGGCGATGTGCTGCACGTTTCGTCGAGTCTGCGCTACGACCTCATGACGGCTCACGATCTCGGCATCAAGCACAAGGCGTTCGTCAATCGCGGCCATGAGCCGGGCACGCCCTACTACGAGTACACCGAGGTCAAGACGATCGGCGATCTCGCGGCTCAGCTCGGCCTGTGATCCGTCATCTTTCGCAACGGCGTTCGTCTACCCGCTCCCGTTCAGAGGTTGCCCAATGAAGCTCGATTCCTACTGGCTCGACACCGCGCCCGCCGGCCTTTATGCAAGCGAAGGGCCGGTCGAGGGGAGCGTCGATGTCGCGATCGTCGGAGGCGGCTTCACGGGGCTTTCCGCGGCACTGGCGTTCGGTCGTCGCGGCGCGAGCGTCGCGGTGCTCGATGCGGGGCGAATGGGAGGTGGCGCGTCCGGCCGCAACGGCGGTCAATGCAATACGGGCGTGGCGCAGGACTACGCCGCACTGCGCGAGCAACTGGGCGTGGAGCGCGCGCAAGGCTGCTATCGGGCTTACGCCGCGGCCGTCGGTACGGTCGAACGGCTGATCCGGGAGGAGGGAATCGAGTGTGACTACCTCGCCTCGGGCAAGCTCAAGCTCGCATCGAAGCCGCGTCACTTCGAACACCTGCTGCGCACGGCGGAGCTGATTCAGCGCGAGGTCGATCCGGACGTCGAGATCATCGGCCGTGACCGGATTCGCAGCGAAGTCGATTCGGACAGCTTCTTCGGCGGCCTCCTGCAAAAACGCGGCGGGCAGATGCATATGGGCAAATTCGCCGTCGGGCTCGCGAATGCGGCGGCACGTCGCGGCGCGCGGCTTTTCGAGCATGCGGCTGTTACGTCGATCGAGAAGGATGGCACGGGATATCGCGTGGAGTCGTCGCGCGGCACCTTGCACGCCGAGCAGGTGCTGATCGCGACGGGACCGTCGCGGCATGGTCCGTTCTCGTGGTACCGGCGACGGATGGCTCCGGTCGGGTCGTTCATCGTCGTGACGGAGCCGTTGCCGGGCGACGCGCTCTCGCGCCTGTTCCCGAAGCGTCGCTCTTACACGACGAGCCGCCTGATGCACAACTACTTTCGGGTGACCTCCGATTCGCGCCTGCTGTTCGGCGGCCGTGCGCGCTTCACGGCCTCGGAGCAGCCATCCGACGAAAAGAGCGGCCGCATTTTGCGCGCCAATCTCGCGCAGCTCTTTCCTAGCCTTGCCGGGGCCCGGATCGACTACTGCTGGGGCGGGCTCGTCGATATCACGGCAGACCGTCTGCCGCGCGCCGGCCAGCATGGCGGCATATGGTTTTCGATGGGCTATAGCGGACACGGCACGCAGATGTCGACGCATATGGGCCAGGTGATGGCCGAAGTAATGAGCGGGAACCCCGAAGCCAATCCCTGGCGCGATTTCGCTTGGCCCGCTATTCCCGGGCACACGGGCAAGCCGTGGTTTTTGCCGCTCGTCGGCGCGTATTACCAGATCAAAGACGTTTTTTATTGACGTTGTATCCACACGCAGACAGTCAGACGCTGCCGTTTCCCACAAGACCACCCCACGCGGAGAGTCCCATGACCACCGATAAATCGACCGATGACGTACTGCCAACCGGCCTGCAGTTGGATGACTTGACACGGCGCGGCGCCGCGCGCCGCAACCTGCTGCGCGCAATGATGGCGGGAGGCATGATGTCGATGAATGGTGCGGGACTCTTGACGATGAGCGGCGCTGCCCTCGCGCAGGAGAAGCCAAAGCAGGGCGGCAAGATCCGCGTGGCGACGCAATCCGCGTCCGCGACCGATACGCTCGATCCCGCGAAAGGCTCGGTATCGACCGACTATGTTCGCGCGTATATGGTCTACAACGGCCTCACGGAGTACGACTCGCACCTGGGCGCGCAAATGTCGCTCGCGCAGTCGCTGGATACGAAAGACGCCACGGTGTGGGTCGTCAAGCTGCGTAGCGGCGTGCAGTTCCACGACGGCAAGTCGCTCACGCCCGCCGACGTGGTCTGGTCGTTGACGCGGCACAAGGACCCGGCTGTCGGTTCCAAGGCCAAGACGCTTGCGGACCAGTTCAAGGAGGTCAAGGCGACGGGCCCGAACGAGGTGACGATTACGCTGCAGGGGGCGAATGCGGACCTGCCGGTGATTCTGGCCGATTCGCACTTTTTGATCATCAAGGACGGCACGACCGACTTCAAGACCGCGGTGGGCACCGGCCCGTTCAAGATCAAGGACTTCGCGCCCGGTGTGCGCACGGTGGCCGTGCGCAACGAGCGCTACTGGAAGCCCGGTCTGCCGCATCTGGACGAGATCGAGCTTGTGGGTATCGGCGACGAGCCGGCGCGCGTCAATGCGTTGCTCTCGGGCGACGTGCAGCTCATCAACCAGGTCGACCCGCGTTCCGCCGCGCGCATCAAGGGCACGCCAGGGTTTGCGGTGCAGGAGACGAAGACGGGCGGATACACGGATCTCATCATGCGCGACGAAGGCGGCGTGACGGGTAACGCGGATTTCCGCCGCGGCATGATGTACCTGCTGGACCGCGAGCAGATTCGCAAGACGGTGCTGCTCGGCTACGGCGAGATCGGCAACGATCAGCCTATCGCTCCAAGCAACAAGTACTACTTTGCAGGACTGCCGCAGCGGGGGTTCGATCCCGACAAGGCGAAGTTCTATTTCCAGAAAGCCAAGGTTGGCAGCACGCCATTACAGGTATATGCGTCGCCGGCGGCGGACGGCTCCGTCGAGATGGCGATGCTGCTGCAGCAAGTCGCCCCGAAGGCCGGCCTGAACTTGCAGGTGGTGCGCACGCCGTCGGACGGCTATTGGTCGAATCACTGGATGAAGCATCCGTTGACGTTCGGGAACATCAACGCGCGCCCGAGTGCCGATGTGATCTTCACGCAGTTTTTCAGATCGGACGCGCCTTGGAACGAAGCGAACTGGAAGAACGCGCAGTTCGACCAGATGCTGCTCGCGGCTCGTGGCGAGCCCGACGACGCAAAACGCAAAAAGATCTATGGGGACATGCAAACCCTCGTGCACGACGACGGCGGCATCGGCATTCCGTTGTTCCTGAGTTCGATCGACGCGCGCAGTGCCAAGCTGAAAGGGCTCGGCACGATCCCGATAGCGGGTCTGATGGGCTTCAAGTTTGCCGAGCACGTCTGGCTCGAGACCTGATCGGTCTATGCGGCGGCGCACACGGCCGGAAGCCTTCAGCGCTTTCGGCTTCGTTCGCGGCGGCCGCGCAATTTTTGTAACCGGAGACGTTCAATCCGATGAAAGTTCATGCGCAACGACTCATTGCGGCGCGGCTCGGTCTCGCGCTGGTCACGTTGCTGATCGTGTCGGCACTCGTATTCGCGCTGACGGGGCTGCTGCCCGGCGACGCCGCGCAACAGGCGCTCGGTCAGGCAGCCACGCCTGAGCAAGTGGCCGCCTTGCGTCATCAGTTCGGCCTCGATCAGCCCGCGGTGCAGCGCTACTTCGCGTGGCTCTTGCATGTGATCACCGGCAACTTCGGCATGTCGCTCTCGAACAGCATGCCTGTGAGCGAGCTCATTGCGACGCGTTTGCCGAACTCGCTGATGCTCGCCGGACTGACGACGCTGGTCTCCGTCCCTGTTGCGCTCGTGATCGGCATTCTGTCCGCCATGTTTCGCGGATCGCTGCTCGATCGCGCGCTCAACGTATTGACGTTGTCGACGGTGGCCGTTCCGGAGTTCCTGATCGCGACCGTTGCCGTACTGATCTTCGCGGTGAAGCTGCGCTGGCTGCCCGCGCTGTCGTATCTGTCCGAAGTGACGTCGTTCGGTGCGCTGGTGCGCATCTATGCGATGCCCGTCACGACGCTGTGCTGTGTCATCGTCGCTCAGATGGCGCGCATGACGCGTGCGGCCGTGCTCGATCAGTTGAACGCGCCTTATGTGGAGATGGCGCGGTTAAAGGGCGCGTCCCCCGCGCGCATCGTGCTGCGTCACGTGCTTCCGAACACGATCGGGCCGATTGCCAACGCCATCGCCTTGAGTCTGTCGTACCTGTTCGGCGGTGTCGTGATCGTCGAGTCGATCTTCAACTATCCGGGGCTGGCGAGCCTGATGGTCGATGCCGTCACGAACCGCGACATGCCGCTCGTGCAAGGCTGCGTCATGGTGTTCTGCGCAGCCTATCTGATCCTCGTGCTCATTGCCGACATGTGTCAAATCATCTCCAACCCGAGGCTGCGTCAACGATGAACCGACCCGCCACATCCCACGGCACCACCGTGCTGTATTCGGCGCACGGCGAGGAGGCGAAGCCTTGCGCCGATGCGCTCCAGGACGTGCCCATCGAAGCACCGGCCGTGAAGCGCGGCGCTTTTCGCCGGTTCACGAGCCGTTTTTCCGTGCTTGGCCTGATTGGCCTGACGATCATCGTCTTTTGGCTTGGCGTTGCGTTCATCGGACCGCTCGTTGCGCCGTATAAAGGCGGTGCGGTGACGTCGACCGAAATCTTCGGCCCGTCCAGTCCCGCGCATTGGCTCGGCACCGATTACCTCGGCCGCGACATGCTGAGCCGCGTGCTCTACGGCACGCAATACACCGTCGGTCTTGCCCTTGCGTCGGCGGTGCTTGCCAGCTGTATCGGGACGTTCTTCGGCCTCGTCGCCGCCGTGGCCGGGAGATGGGTCGACGAAATCCTGAGCCGCCTGTTCGACGCGCTGATTTCGATTCCGAGCAAGGTGCTCGCGCTCGTCGTCGTCGCGGCGTTCGGTTCGTCGGTGCCGGTACTGATCATGGTCGCCGCGCTTGCCTATATTCCCGGCGCATTCCGCATCTCGCGTTCGTTGGCCGTCAACCTGATGACGCTCGAATACGTGCAGGTGGCCCGGGCGCGCGGCGAGCGGCTGCTCTATATCGCCCGCGTCGAAGTGTTGCCCAACATGATTCATCCGATGCTGGCGGACTTCGGCCTGCGCTTCGTGTTCATCGTGCTGTTATTGAGCGGTTTGAGCTTCCTGGGCCTCGGCGTACAGCCGCCGAATGCCGATTGGGGTTCGCTCGTGCGCGAAAACATCGGCGGTCTGTCGGAAGGTGCCCCCGCTGTGCTGATGCCCGCTGTTGCGATCGCGACGCTGACAGTCGGCGTGAACCTGCTGATCGACAGCCTGCGGCGCCGCGGCGCGCGCGCTCATGGAGGTGGCCAATGAGCATGATCGAAGTCAAAGGCCTGCGCGTGGTGGCGGGCGTCGCGCCCGAGGCGGTCGTCGAGATCGTGAAGGGCGTCGATTTCAAGGTCGAGAAAGGTGAGGTCCTGGCGCTGATCGGCGAGTCCGGCTCGGGCAAGACGACGATTGCGCTGTCGTTGCTCGGCCATGCGCGAGGCGGTTGTTCCATCGCCGGCGGCTCGGTGAAGATCGGCGGTGTGGAGGTCTTGTCGCTCGACGAGAAAGGTCGGCGCGCGTTGCGTGCGCGCACGATCGCCTATGTCGCGCAAAGCGCGTCGGCGGGCTTCAATCCGGCGCGCACGATCATGGATCAAGTGATCGAGCCCGCGCTGTTGCACAAGCTGATGACGCCTGCCGCGGCCCGAACGAAGGCCGTCGAACTATTCCGCTCGCTCGCATTGCCCGCGCCGGAGACGATAGGTTCGCGCTATCCGCACCAGGTATCGGGCGGGCAGTTGCAGCGCCTGATGGCGGCCATGGCTTTGATCACGGACCCGGCCGTCGTCGTATTCGACGAGCCGACCACGGCGCTCGACGTTACGACGCAGATCGAGGTACTGGCTGCGTTCAAGAAGGTGATCCGTGAACTCGGGACGACTGCTGTCTATGTGTCGCACGATCTCGCCGTCGTGGCGCAGATGGCCGACCGCATCGTCGTCCTCAATGGCGGCACGGTCCGCGAGAACGGCGCGACGGTGCAGGTGCTCGACGCGCCCGTCGACGACTACACGCGCCAACTGCTTGCGGCCACGCGTCACCCCGATCCCGAGCCCGTGCCGCGCGCTGCGGAAACAACCACGCCATTGCTCGAGATTCGTCACCTGAGCGCGGGTTACGGACGAGTCGATTCGAATGGCATGCCCGCGGTACGTGTGCTCGACGATGTCAGTCTCAAGATCGCGCGCGGCAGCGCCCTCGGCGTGATCGGAGAATCGGGTTCGGGCAAGACGACGCTCGCACGTGTGGTTGCCGGACTCGTGGATCGCGCGCGCGGCGACGTGCTGCTCGACGGCAAGCCGCTGCCCGCGAAGCTGTCCGAGCGCACGCTCGAACAGTACCGGCGCGTACAGATCGTGTTCCAGAACGCCGATACGGCGCTCAACCCGAGCCGCACTGTCGCCGATATTCTCGCGCGACCGATGTGCTTTTATCACGGGCTTCGCGGTGCGGCTGCAACGAAGCGCATGCTTGAACTGCTCGACCTCGTGAAGTTGCCCGCCACAGTGGCGAAGCGTCAGCCGGGTGGTCTATCGGGCGGGCAGAAGCAGCGCGTCAATCTGGCGCGCGCGCTTGCCGCCAACCCCGAATTGATTCTGTGCGATGAGGTGACCTCGGCACTCGATACGGTTGTCGGTGCGGCGATCCTCGAGCTGCTTGGTGAATTGCGACGCGAGCTCGGCGTCTCGTACATGTTCATCAGCCACGATATCTCGACAGTGCGGGCCATCTGCGATGAAGTGATGGTGCTCTATGCGGGGCAGTGCGTCGAAGCCGGTCAGCGCGACGCGTTGAGCGCGCCGCCGTACCACCCGTACACGGGGTTGCTCGTGGATTCCGTGCCTGCGCTGCGCCCTGGCTGGCTCGATACGCGCCGCGCCATGACCTCTGGCGCTTTGCCTGTCATGGGTGAACCCAGCGAATCCAACGACCTCTGCAGCTTCCGTTCGCGCTGCTCGGCGCGCATCGACGGCAAATGCAATGCCACGCCGCCTCCGATGAGGAAACTGTCGTCAGGTGTCGAGATTCGTTGCCATCACCCGGCAGCCGACTTGCTGCGCATGCAGACAGCCGAGGCAGTGACGCCATGAGCTCGCGATTCGTGCGAGTGGCCGAGAAGGGGCGCAAGACGTTCGATCTCATCGTGGATGGGGTCGTCACGGAGGCAGCCGAGGGCGATACGCTGATGGTTGCGTTGCTGACGACGCATGACACATTGCGCGATTCCGAATTCGGCGATGGCCGCCGCGCGGGTTTCTGCCTGATGGGCGCATGCCAGGATTGCTGGGTCTGGACTGCCGAGGGCGAACGGGTGCGCGCCTGCACCACTGCGGCTGCGCCGGGCATGTCGATCGTGACGCGCTCGGCGCTCGTAGGGGAGTCCGTATGGCCGCGCGCGGGGACGTGAACGCGATGACGATCGTAGTGATCGGTGCGGGGCCCGCCGGCGTGCGCGCGGCGCAAGCGCTCGTCGAAGCGGGAGTACGCCCGGTCGTGATCGACGAGGGCCGCAGGGACGGCGGCCAGATCTATCGTCGGCAGCCCGAAGGATTTTCCCGCTCGTACGAAACGCTCTATGGCACCGAAGCGGCGCGGGCCGCCGCGCTGCACAACGACTTCCAGGCGATGCGCGCATCGATCGACTATCGCCCCGAAACGCTCGTCTGGAACATCGGGCCGAGGGCGGTTCATGTCGTCACCGGCACGCGCTACGAAGAGATCGCATTCGATGCGTTGATCGTCTGCAGCGGCGCGACCGACAGATTGATGCCGGTACCGGGATGGCATCACGCGGGTACGTTCAGCCTGGGCGGCGCGCAGGTGGCGTTGAAGTCGCAAGGGTGCGCGATCGGTGCACGAACGGTGATGATGGGTACCGGGCCGTTGCTGTATCTGGTGGCCGCGCAATATGTGAAAGCGGGGGCGACGGTGAGCGCCGTGCTCGACACATCGAGATTTGCGCAGCGCCTGCGCGCTTTGCCGCAACTGCTGTCGATCCCATCGACGCTACGCAAGGGCATGTCGCTCATGCGCGTGCTGCGTGAAGCGCGTATACCCGTTCATCGCGGCGTCACGCCCGTCGCCATCGACGGTACCCCCGAGCATGGCGTCTCGGGTGTGCGCGTGAAGCTCGCTGACGCAACGATGCTCGAGCTAGCCTGTGATGCCGTCGCGCTCGGCTATCACCTGCGCGCCGAAACGCAGCTTGCGGACCTGGCGGGCTGCGAGTTCCATTTCGATGGCGCGACGCAGACATGGCTGCCGCGCGTCGACGAGGACGGCCGAAGCAGCGTCGAGGGCATCTATCTGGCCGGCGACGGCGTGCGCGTTCGCGGCGCGGATGCCGCGGAACGCGCGGGCCGCCTTGCCGCATTGGCGGCCTTGCGCGATGCGGGAATCGAACGCGAACGCGAAGGCGCTGCGCGGCTGCGCGCCGAGCTCGTGCGCTTCACACGCTTTGCAGCGGGCCTGCGTACCGCATTCCCGTGGCCCGCGCGTTTCGCGGCGGCGTTGCCCGACGAGACGATCGTCTGCCGTTGCGAGGCCATTACGGCCGGCGAATTGCGGCGTGTCGTACGCGAGATGGGCGCGACCGAAGCCAATCGCGCGAAGGCGTTTTCGCGCGTCGGCATGGGGCGCTGCCAAGGGCGCTATTGTGCCCATGCGGGTGCCGAAGTCATTGCCGCCGAAGCGCACGTTCCGCTCGAATCGGTCGGACGGCTGCGCGGTCAGGCGCCGGTCAAGCCGCTGCCGATGGCGATCGCGCCGCGGTGCGAGGTTGCGCGGCCGATGGAACGCGCGGATCGACTCGGAGAGGAGGTCAGCGAATGAGCGATCGGGCCGACGTGATCGTGATCGGCGGCGGAATCGTCGGAACGTCGACGGCGTTTTTTCTGCGCCGGAAAAAGCGCTCGGTGACGTTGCTCGAACGCGGGCTCACGGGCCAGCAGGCGAGCGGCGTCAACTTCGGCGGGATTCGTCGCCAGGGGCGTGCGATGGCACAACTGGCAATGTCGAATCGCGCGCTCGAAACGTGGCGACGCTCGCACGAATTGCTCGGCGAGGACGTCGAATTTCTTCCCTCGGGCCATACCCGCGTGTGCTATCGCGCACACGATGCCGAGTATTTCCATCGCTATGCCATCGAGGCACGCGCCTATGGTCTCGATCTCGAAGTGCTCGAGGGCGCGGCGATGTTCCGGCGTTTTCCGTTTCTGGGCAAAGAGGTGCTGGCCGCATCCATTTCGCCACTCGATGGACATGCGAATCCCCGCCTGGCCGCGCCAGCGTTTGCGCGTGCCGCCGCGCGCCTCGGCGCGCGCGTCATCGAGAATACCGAGATCGTGCGCGTCGAAAAAGAAGGGGGTGGGTTTCGTGTCGAGAGCGCCAACGGCGATATCTATCGCTCGGAACAACTCTTGATTTGCGCGGGCGCGTGGGCGAACGCATTGTCGACGCAATTCGGCGAGCCCGTGCCGCTGGTCGAGCGCGGCCCGCAGATGTCGGTCACCGAGCCTGTGCCCTACGTCTTCGGCTCGTCGATGGGCGTCTATACGTCGATCAAGGAAGAGAGCGTCTATTTCCGTCAGATTCCGCGCGGCAACATCATCCTGGGCGGCGGCCCGCCGGGGCCGGCCGATGTGGCGACGCGCCGCGCGGGCGTGCTGCCGATCAATACGGTCCGCCAGCTCGCGCAGTTTCGCCGCCTCGTCCCGGCGATGACGCCGTTGAACGTCATTCGCGTATGGAGCGGCGTCGAAAGCTACCTGCCGGACGCGGAGCCGGTCATCGGAGCGAGCTCCACGACAGACGGTGTCTTCTATGGGTTCGGCTTCAGCGGTTCCGGTTTTCAGATCGGCCCAGGCGTGGGAGAGACGCTTGCGGAACTGCTCGACGCCGGCCATACCGAGATTCCGCTTGAACCGTTTTCTATCGCCCGCTTCGCGCGCACGGCGACCGATGCAGCGAATACGTCGGCGGCTAGCGCTGACGCATCCACCCCGAGCGAGGCCTGATCATGCAAATCGTCGACGCACCCGATAGCGCGCTTCGCGATGTGCTCGCCTATATGGAGGCGAATTTCGACAAGTCCGTGCGCCTGGCTGAATTGGCCGAAATGTCGGCGCTCAGCGTGTCGCGGTTTGCAACGGTGTTTCGCCAGCGGATCGGCCTGTCGCCGTACAAGTATCTCTGCCGGGTGCGCGTGCGGCGCGCGCAGCTGCTATTGCTGGCCGGTGTGCCGGGCGCCGTGGTGGCGGCGGAGGTGGGCTTTTTCGATCAAAGCCATTTGGCGCGGCATTTCAAGCGGTTTTGCGGCGTCACGCCCACGGAATTCCTTCAGCAGGCAAGGACACGGGACACCGTTGCAGCCGCCGGGCCGCGCTTCGCGTGATTCGCCGTTAGCGTGATTCGCCTGGACGGGGGCGCCTATCGACACCCCGTGGCTTCGCGTCACCTTTCTAGGTTGGCATGATCATGCGGCAACGCGGCTGCCGGATGCGTTCGATGTCGTGAGCGCGGCCCGCACCTCCGGCTGAGCGAGGACTTCATCGAGCGTTTTTTCGAGGCGTTCGAACATCAGGTCGAACTCGGCTTCGGTGAAGGACAACGCAGGTGCGAACCCAAGGACGCCATCGCCGAACGCGCGGAAAACGAGGCCATTGTCGTAGGCGGCTTTCGCGATCCGATCGGGCAGTTTCAGCGATGGATCGAAGCGCTGCTTGCTGGCTTTATCGGCGACGAGTTCGAGCGCGCCCAGCAAGCCGCGATGCCGCGCATCGCCAACGAGCGGATGCGTACGCAGTGCGTCGAGCCCCTTCGCGAATCGGGGACCGCGCGCGACGCCGTTGGCGAGCAAGCCGCCCTCATGATAAAGACGCAACACTTCGAGCCCGATCGCGGCACTGACCGGATGTGCCGAGTAAGTGTAGCCATGACCGATCACCGCGGTTGGGTCGCCGTCGGCAATGCCTTGATAGACGGCATCCGACATCAGTACGGCGCCCATCGGGGCGTAGCCCGCCGTGAGTCCCTTTGCGACGGTCATCAGATCGGGCTCGACTTGTTCGGCCTCGCATGCAAAGAGCGGCCCCGTGCGGCCGAAACCCGTGATGACTTCGTCGGCGACGAACAGGATGTCCAGTTTGCGGCAAGCTTCGCGCATCGCTCGCAGCCAGCCGACGGGCGGCACGATGACGCCGCCCGAGCCCTGGATCGGTTCGCAGAAGAACGCGGCAACGTTTTGCGCGCCGAGCTCGGCCACCTTGGCCTCGAGCGCGGCCACCGAGGCGGCGATGATGGCCGCGTCGGTGGCATGTTCGCTACGGTAGGGATAGGGCGACGGAATATGGTGCTGCGTGGCAAGCGGCAGATCGAAGTGACGATGGAAGACGGGCAGCGCCGTCAGCCCGGCACCGATCGACGACGAGCCGTGATACCCGCGCTCGAGCGCAATCATGTGCTTTTTCGCAGGGCGGCCCGTGGCATTGTAGTAGTGCGTGATGAATCGCAGCGCGGAATCGACGGCGTCCGAGCCGCCCAGCGTGAAGTAGACGTGCTGCAGCGATGCGGGCGACGATTCGACCAGTTTCGCGGCGAGTTCGATGGCCGGCTCGGAGCCGAAATGGAAATATCCCGTGGCATAGGGCAGTCGCGCCATTTGCCGGGCGGCCGCCTCGACGATGCTTTGATGCCCGTAGCCGGTGTTGACGCACCAGAGCCCGGAGAACGCGTCGAGCAGTTCATGGCCGTTTGCGTCGCGCAGGAAAACGCCTTGGGCCGATTCGAGTACGGTCACGCCGCGTGCTTCATGCGCGCGATAGCTGATGACGGGATGGATCAGATGTTTGCGGTCGGCTTCGACGAGCGAGGAATTCGACATGGTTCGGTATCCGGTAGCGTGGAGCGGTTGACCATTCCATGCTACCGGGCAACGACCGGCGGCCGCTTCGCCAAATAAATCGCGAAATAGTGCGATTGTGGCGTTTCGCAGGCAAGCCGCAGCATATTCTGCTTTTGCCGGATCGGGCCTTTAGCGCAGCGGCAAATGTATCTCCGTGCGCAAGTCCTGCGGCGCCGTATCGTGCGGCGTATTCAAGTACACCTCGAATGGCGGCGCATCGGCCGCTGCGCGTCCGGACCCCGGCAGCCATTCGCCGTAGAGCCACCGATACGCGCTTTTCAGGTCCGAATAAGGCCCCGTATGCAGCAAGACGGCATAGTCTCCGCCGGGCACGGTGATCCGCTCGACGGGCGGCGTGGCGTCGATGCCGGGCGCATCGTCGGCGGGAATGAAACAGGCCTTCGAGCGCAACTGGGCCTCCGGCGTGGCGTCGGGATCGTCATAGAAGATTCCGATGATCTTCGCGCCCGGCCCGATGAGCCCATGCTGTGCCACCCAGGCACTCAGCCGCATGAATGCTTCATCGACTTTCATATAGGAGCCGGTGTGCGCAACGGCGAAACCGTGCTGCTGCGGCAACGCTCGAATCGTGACTTCCGGTTTGAACATGTTTTGTCCTCCTGAACGTCGTGAACGTCCTGAACGTATTGAGCGCGACGGATGTCGATCGTCGGGCGATAAGGGATTATGGGCCCGGCAACCCACACCGGCCGCGCAGCGTTACGTAGTTCGAGGGGGAACGGTGCGATGTTACGTCGCCAACATATGCTCGACGAGTTCGATCCAATGCGCGACGGGTACCGGCGTGCCGCTTTGCAGATGCGTAATGCATCCGACGTTCGCCGACACGATCATCTGTGGTTCGAGCACCTCGAGCGTGTCGATCTTGCGATCGCGCAACGTGTAGGCGAGCGACGGCTGAGTGATCGAATAAGTGCCCGCCGAGCCGCAACATAAATGGCTGTCGGCGGGGACGCGCACTTCGAGGCCGAGCGATGTCAGCAGCCGCTCGACCACGCCTCGGATTTGCTGGCCATGCTGCAGTGTGCAAGGCGGATGAAACGCAACGGTATGGATGCCGCGGCGGCGCGCAAGCGCCGTGAGTTCGGCTTCGAAGCCCTGCAGCACCTGGGCGACGTCGCGAGCGAGTTCGGTTACGCGGCGCGCCTTGTCGGCGTAGGCCGGATCGTCGCGCAGCAAATGTCCATATTCCTTGATCGTGGCGCCGCAGCCCGACGCATCGACGACGATCGCTTCGACGCCGGCTTCGATATAGGGCCACCATGCATCGATATTGCGGCGAATATCGTCGAGTGCTTCTTCGCGGTAGCTCAAATGCAGCCGAATGGCACCGCAGCAACCGGCTTCCGGCGCCACGATCGCCTCGACGCCGAGCGCATCCAGTACGCGTGCCGTCGCAATGTTGATGTTCGGCAGCATCGCGGGCTGGACACATCCGGCGAGCATCAGCATCTTGCGCTCGTGCGGCACCGCGCGTTTGGCGGGCCATTGCAGCGGACGCTGGCGCGGCGGGACCTTGTCGCGCAGCTTGCGCGGCAAGAACGGCCGCACTTGCTGGCCAAGCCGCATGAGCGGCGCAAACACGGCGGCATTGGGCAAGAGACTCGCGAGCAGTCGGCGTATCAGCCGCTGGGTCAGCGGGCGCGGCACGCTTGCTTCGACGTGCGGCCTGCCGATTTCCACGAGTCGCCCGTATTGCACACCCGAGGGACAGGTCGTCTCGCAACTGCGGCATGTCAGGCAACGGTCCAGATGCAGCTGTGTGCTGCGCGTAACCGGCGCGCCCTCGAACATCTGCTTCATGAGGTAGATGCGGCCGCGCGGGCCATCGAGCTCGTCGCCCAGCAGTTGGTACGTCGGGCAGGTTGCCGTGCAAAAGCCGCAATGAACGCATTTGCGCAGAATCGCATCGGCTTCGTCACCGTCCGGCGTGTTGCGAATGAAGTCCGCCAGTTGTGTCTGCATTGCGTCGCTCTGTAGGGTCGGAGAACTTAGAAATCCGGATAGAGGCGGCCGCGATTGAAGATGCGCGCCGGATCGAAGGCGGCTTTCAGGCCGCGATGGATCTTCATGAGCGGCGCCGGCAGCGGCGTGAAGACACCGGCGCTGCGATCGAATTCGCGGCCCGCGCGAAAAATGGTGGCGTGGCCGCCGGCCTGCTTCGCGCTGATGCGTACCGTTTGTGCATCGGTATCGGTGATCCACCAGCGCTGCGAGCCGCCCCATTCCATCAGCTGCGCACCGGGCAACTGCAGCGGTTCGGTGACGGAGGGCAGTGCGAGGCGCCACAGCGCGGAGCGCGGCGGGATCGTCGCGAAGAACGGATCGGTCTGCTCGCGCAAGCCGCCCCAGAAGCGCTCGGCCTCCACGGCGTCCACGACTTCTCCGCCGATCATGTTGCGAGCCGTCTTCACACCGTTTTCGGCCCCCGAGAGGCGTACCGCTAGCGTCCCGTTGCGCCAGGCGCTTGCGGTGATCGGTAGCGGCCGGCCACACCATTCGTTGAGCTTGCGTACGGCGTCGGTGCCGTTCATGTCGAACTTGAGCGTCGCCTCGGAGACGGGCACCGGCAGGACTTTGATCGACAAATCGAGAATCAGGCCTAGCGTGCCGAGCGAGCCGGCCATCAGCCGCGAGACGTCGTACCCGGCGACGTTCTTGACCACTTGACCGCCGAAATGCAGGGTTTCGCCGCGGCCGTTCATCATCGTGACGCCCAGCACGAAATCGCGCGGCGCACCGGCCGACGTCCGTCGCGGCCCGGCGATGCCCGCCGCGATGCAGCCGCCCAGCGTGGCCGAGCGGCCGAAGTGGGGCGGCTCGAAAGCCAGCATCTGGTTGTGTTCGGCGAGCGCCGCTTCGATCTCGGCCAACGTCGTACCGCAGCGCGCGGTGATGACGAGTTCGGCCGGATCGTAGGACACGATGCCGCGATACGCGCGCGTGTCGAGAATCTCGCCGTTGAGCGCCTGGCCGTACCAGTCTTTGGTGCCCGAGCCGCGTATGCGTAATGGGCGTTCGTCAGCCGTGGCTGCACGGATACGCTCGGACCAGTAGCCGAGGATATCGTCGTCTTGCATGGCTTCCCGCTTTTTCGTGTCGTTCATCCGAGTTTGCCCCGAGACACCTCGGACTTGTCCTCTAAAGGACGTTCTTCGGGGAGTAGTCCGAGGAAGGTGGGAGCCCCGCCGCAAGACAACATTCCCAGGTTAGATTCAGTGGGATGATTCTTGTCTACCGCTACCGCGTGAAGTCCCTCAATGGCTTGCTCAACCGGCAAAGCCGTGCGGTAAACTACGTCTGGAACTTCTGTAATGACACACAGAAGCACGCGCTCAAGTGGGGCAAGAAATGGCCGAGCGGCTTTGACTTGAACATGTTGACTGCGGGCAGTAGCAAGGAACTGGGGATTCACTCGGGCACGATCAACGCGACGTGCGAGCAGTTCGCGAAGTCGCGCACGCAGCACCGGCGGCCCTATCTGCGTTACCGTGGCAAGCGCACCCTCGGCTGGGTGCCGCTCAAGGGACGTGACCTGAAGCGCGAGGGCAACGCTTTCTGTTTTGCTGGCAACGCATTTCGAGTCTTCTACAGCCGCCCGATGCCCGAAGGCAAGATCAAAGACGGGACCAATTTCGCGCAAGACGCACGCGGCAACTGGTTTCTGAATATCGTGATCGAATTGCCCGCTCCGCCGGCGCGCCCGCTCAGGCGAGTCATCGGCATCGACCTGGGGCTGAAAGATTTCGCCACGCTGTCGAACGGTGAGACGCTGCCGAACGATCAATTTGGTCGCCGTGCGGCCGACAGACTGGCCAAGGCGCAGCGTGCGCGCAAGCATAAGCGCCACATCGCCAAACTGCATGCGAAGGTCGCGAATGCTCGCGCAGACTTTCAGCACAAGGCGGCGCTCGATCTCGTGCGACGGTTCGATCTGATCCGGGTGGGCAACGTATCGGCCTCGAAACTCGCCAAAACCAAGATGGCGAAAAGCGTCTACGACGCATCTTGGTCGTCCTTCCGAGACAAGCTCCGCTATAAGGCGATCGCGCACGGAGTTCAGTTCGAGGAAGTGAACGAAGCGTTTTCTTCCGTAACCTGTTCTGCGTGCGGTAGGCGCAGCGGCCCTAGCGGGCCGAAAGGCTTGCGAATAAGAGAGTGGAGCTGCACTGCTTGCGGTTGCGTACATGATCGCGATGTCAATGCTGCGCTAAACATTCTCCGATGCGGACGTGCATCGCCAGTAGTGGGAATCATCGGCCTTTCCCCAAAGGGCACTCCCTTCGGGGCATAGGCGGGTGAGGACGTCAACCGGATGCCGCTTTTGCCTCAGAGCTTCATTCTACCGGCCGACTCCGGGCAGGCAAGCCACGGGTTTATACGCGTGGCGGCTCGTTGCAGTGAGGGCTAAAACCGCGGCAGCTCCGGATGAGGCAACAGGCCGCCGCGCACGTGCATCTTTCCGTACTCGGCACAGCGCGCCCGTGTGGGAATGCCCTTGGTCGGGTTCAAGAGCGCGTCCGAATCGAACGCGCGCTTGACAGCGAAGAACGCGTCGCATTCGGCGGCCGAAAACTGCACGCACATCGAATTGATTTTCTCGATGCCCACGCCGTGTTCGCCCGTCACTGTGCCACCCAGTTCCACGCAGGCCTCGAGAATCTCGGCGCCGAACTCTTCGGCGCGATGCAGTTGGTCGGGATCGTTGCCATCGAACAGAATGAGCGGGTGCATGTTGCCGTCGCCGGCATGAAAGACGTTGATGCAGCGCAGGCCGTAGGTGAGCTCCATCTTTTCGATGCGTGCGAGCAGCGGCCCGATGCTGCGGCGCGGTACCGTGCCGTCCATGCAGTAGTAATCGGGCGACAGCCTGCCCGCCGCCGGAAACGCGTTCTTGCGGCCCGACCAGAATTTGAGGCGCTCGGCCTCGGTGCGCGAGATCTGCAACCGCGTGGCGCCGTGTTCGCGCAGCACGGCAGTGATCCGCGCCACTTCTTCGGCCACTTCCTCGGGCGTGCCGTCCGATTCGCACAGCAGGATGGCCGCGGCGTCGAGGTCGTAGCCCGCGCCGACGAACGCCTCCACCGCTTGCGTCGCCGGCTTGTCCATCATCTCGAGCCCGGCCGGAATGATCCCGGCCGCGATGATCGCCGCCACCGCATTGCCGCCTTTGACGACATCGTCGAAGCTCGCCATGACGACTTGTGCCATCGGTGGCTTCGGAATCAGCTTGACGGTGACTTCCGTGACGATCGCAAACATGCCTTCGCTGCCGATCATGACGGCAAGCAGATCGAGCCCGGGCGTATCGGGCGCAAGCGAACCGAATTCGACGATTTCGCCGTCCATCGTGACAGCGCGTACACGCAATACGTTATGCACGGTGAGGCCGTACTTGAGGCAATGCACGCCGCCGGAGTTTTCCGAGACGTTGCCGCCGATCGTGCAGGCGATCTGCGAGGAGGGGTCGGGCGCGTAATAGAGCCCATACGGCGCGGCCGCCTCCGAGACGGCGAGATTGCGCACACCGGGCTGGACCGTCGCGGTGCGCGCATACGAATCGATATCGATGATGCGGGTGAAGCGCGCCAGCGAAACGACGATGCCGTTCGAGATCGGCGTGGCGCCGCCCGACAGCCCCGTGCCCGCGCCGCGCGGCACGATCGGCACCGACAGGCGCTTGCAGATCTGCACGATGCGAACCACCTGTGCTTCGGTTTCCGGCAGGGCCACCGCGAGCGGTAGTTGCCGATAGACGCTGAGTCCATCGCATTCGTATGCAGCGGTGTCTTCGTCGCGATAAACGAGACAGCGTGCGGGCAGCGTGGCCATCAACGCCTGGACCACTTCGCGCTGGCGTTGCTCGCGAAGCGTCGCCGACATCGCTTGATCGGTTTGAGCGGCTTCCATCGGTCTCCCCGCCTGTCTCAGGCCGTGTACGAAAAGATCTTGCCTGGGTTCATCAGATTGTGCGGATCGAGCGCATGCTTGAGCGCGCGCATGACGTCCACGGCATCGCTGCCATGCTCATCGATGAGGAAATCCATCTTGTGCAGACCGACGCCATGTTCGCCCGTGCACGTTCCGCCCATGCGCAGCGCCCGTTCGACGATGCGCCGGTTGAGCCGCTCGGCCTCGCCGAATTCCTCGGGCCGCGCCGGATCGATCAGCATCGCCACATGGAAGTTGCCGTCGCCGACATGCCCGACGATCGGGCAGGGCAGCGGCGAGCCGCGCAAATCGTCTTCCGTCTCGACGACACATTCCGCCAGCCGCGAGATCGGCACGCAGACATCGGTCGTCACGGCGCGGCACCCCGGCTTGAGCTGCAGCATGGCGAAGTAGGCGTTGTGACGCGCGTTCCAGAGCCGGCTGCGCTCCTCCGGGCGAATGGCCCAGGCGAAGCCGCTGCCCGAATGCTCCGCGGCGAGTGCCTCGACGATTTCGGCTTGCTCCTTGACGCCCGCTTCGGTGCCGTGAAACTCGAAAAAGAGCGTGGGCGATTCGTCGAGCGTCATATTCGAGTGGCGATTGATCGCGCGGATCGCGAGCTTATCGACGAATTCCACGCGTGCCACCGGTACGCCCAACTGAATCGTTTCGATGACGGTGCGCACAGCCTCGCCCATCGATGGAAATGCGCAGACGGCGGCCGACACGGCTTCCGGCTGCGGGTAAAGCCGCACCGTGATTTCCGTGATGACGCCAAGCGTGCCTTCCGAGCCCACGAAGAGCCGGGTCAGATCGTAGCCGGCCGACGATTTGCGTGCGCGTGTACCGGTCTTGATGACTCGGCCGTCGGCGAGCACGGCCGTGAGGCCGAGCACGTTTTCACGCATCGTTCCGTAGCGAACGGCGTTGGTGCCCGAGGCCCGCGTGGCCGACATGCCGCCGATGCTTGCGTCCGCGCCCGGGTCGATCGGGAAAAACAGCCCCGTGTCGCGCAGCGCTTCGTTGAGCGCCTTGCGCGATACGCCGGCCTCCACGGTGGCCGTCAGATCTTCCGCGTTGATCGACAGTACGCGATTCATACCTGAAAGGTCGATCGACACACCGCCTTCCACGGCGAGCAGATGTCCTTCCAGCGACGAGCCGTTGCCGTACGGAATGACGGGCACGCCATGGCGGGCGCAGAGCTCGATCGTCGTGCGCACGTCAGCCGTGGATTCGGCGAAGACCACGGCATCGGGCGGTTGGGGATCGAACGGCGACTCGTCGCGGCCATGGTGAGCGCACACGGCCTCGGCCGTCGACACGCGCTGACCGAAAGCGGCCGCGAGCGCGGTGAGCAACTCCGCCGGGAAGGGCCGGCGGCGATGCGGGAGCGCGGCGCCGGGATGCCCTCCAGGGGCACTCAGCGGATGAACCTCGGCGGGGGGGCGGTCCATATCATCTCCGATATCGTTTTTGGGCATTCTACGCCGGCGCGGCGGCGGCACGTGCCGAGGCGCGCCGCTTGCCGCGAGGCGATTGGCCGGCTCCTATAATGAGTCGATTCCGGCCGCCGCCCATGCGGTGAGCCGCTGATAGATCGGCTAGCCTTGGAGGCCTCGATGGGACACCGTTTGAGCAAGATTGTTACCCGCACCGGCGACGACGGCACGACGGGTCTCGGCGACGGCAGCCGCGTGCGCAAAGACGATGCGCGCGTCGCGGCGATCGGCGATGTCGACGAATTGAACTCGCAGCTCGGCGTGCTGTTGGCCGAGCCGTTACCTGAAGACCTGCGCGACGTGCTGACAGCCGTGCAGCACGATCTGTTCGATCTTGGCGGCGAGCTCTGCATTCCGGGACATACCATGATCGGCGACGAGCACCTCGCCCGCGTCGACGGCTGGCTCGCGCACTATAACGCCGCGTTGCCGCCGCTCACCGAGTTCATCCTGCCGGGCGGCACGCGTGCGGCTGCGCTTGCGCATGTCTGCCGTACCGTGTGCCGCCGGGCCGAGCGCTCGATCGTCGCACTTGGCGCAGCCGTGGCGCTGGAAGCGGCCCCGCGTCGATATGTCAACCGCCTCTCCGACTTGCTGTTCGTCCTCGCCCGTGTACTGAACCGGGCGGGCGGTACGGACGATGTGCTCTGGCAACGCAATCGCGCCGAAAAAGAGGGCTAGCCCGCGGCCGCACGGTCCGCGGTGTTGCGCTGCGACAAAGTGTCGTAGCGAAGGGGTATTAATAACATGTATTATTTGCGCATGTTTTGAGGAGCCCACCCAACATGACGACCCCGCTCACCGCAGACCAAATCGCACGCGTCAAGGCCACCGCGCCCGTTTTCGCCCAGCACGGCGCAACGATTACGAAGCACTTCTACCGCCGGATGTTTGCGAATCGCCCCGAGCTGCGCAACCTTTTCAATCAGACGCACCAGGCGAGCGGTTCGCAGGCCGATACGCTCGCTCATGCCGTCTATGCATACGCGGCGAACATCGACAATCTCGGTGCGCTGGGTTCGGCCGTGGGTCGGATCGCGAACAAGCATGCGAGCCTGAACATCCGCCCGGAACACTATCCGATCGTCGGCGAGAACCTGCTTGCCTCTGTGGTCGAAGTGCTCGGCGACGCGGTCGACGACGAGACGCTCGACGCGTGGCGCGCCGCCTATGCGCAGTTGGCGGGAATCATGATCGGCGCCGAGGCGAAGCTCTACGGCGCGGCACCTTGGAGCGGCTATCGTCCGTTCGTCGTTTCTCGCAAGGAAATCGAGAGCGACGAAATCACCTCGTTCTATCTGACGCCCGCCGACGGCGCCGCGGCATGCGGCTTCGTGCCGGGTCAGTTCGTTTCGGTCAAGCGTTATGTCGGCGAGCTCGGTGTCGACCAGCCGCGGCAATACAGCCTCTCCGACGCGCCGCACGGCGAATGGCTGCGCATTTCCGTCAAGCGCGAAGCAGGCCGGGAAGACGTGCCGGCCGGACGGCTTTCGACGCTGCTGCACGAGGACCTCGAAGTCGGCTCGATCGTCGAAGTCACGGCGCCGATGGGCGAGTTCCGCCTCGATCTCGACAAGACCACGCCGGTGGTGCTCGTCTCGGGCGGTGTCGGCCTCACGCCGATGATGTCGATGATCTCCACGCTCGTGGCTGCCGAAAGCCCGCGCCGTATCGCGTTCGTGCACGCCTGCCGCAACGCCCGCGTGCATGCGTTCAAGCGCTGGCTTGCCGAGGCGATGGCGACGCACGCGAACGTTTCGCGGGCCGTGTTTTACGAAGAGGTGTCCGAGACCGACCGTGAAGGTGTCGATTACGACTTCGCGGGCCGCGTCGACTTCTCGCGCATTGCGGATCAGGCGATTCTCCCCGATGCCGACTATTACCTGTGCGGGCCGGTCCCGTTCATGCAGCAGCAGCGCGAGGCGCTGATCGCGCTGGGTGTGGATGCGACGCGGATTCACACCGAAGTATTCGGCTCAGGCGCGATCTGAGCCATCAATTACCGCTGCCACGGGCGATGCGCCGCTGCTTGACGCTTTCGGCCAATCCTTCGAGTACGCCGACACTCTCGTCCCATCCGATGCATGCATCGGTAATGCTCTGGCCGTAGGTGAGCGTGCAGCCTTCTTGCAGATCCTGGCGCCCCGCGACGAGATGCGATTCGATCATCACGCCGACGATGCGCTCGTCGCCGCCGGCGATCTGCCGTCCGATATCGGCGCACACGGGGATCTGGTTTTCATGTTTTTTCGAACTGTTGGCGTGGCTCGCATCGATCATGAGCCGCGCCGCGAGGCCAGCCTTGCTGATGGCGGAGCAGGCCGCATCGACGCTTGCCGCGTCATAGTTCGGCGCGGTACCGCCGCGCAGAATCACATGACAGTCCTCGTTGCCCGCCGTCGAAACGATTGCTGAGTGTCCGCCCTTCGTCACCGAGAGGAAGTGGTGGGGCTGCGAGGCCGCCTTGATTGCGTCCACTGCAATTTTGACGTTGCCATCGGTGCCGTTCTTGAAACCGACCGGGCACGAGAGGCCCGAGGCCAACTCGCGGTGCACTTGCGACTCGGTCGTGCGTGCGCCGATGGCGCCCCATGAGACGAGATCCGCAATGTATTGCGGGCTGATCATGTCGAGGTACTCGGTTCCCGCCGGCATGCCCAGCTCGTTGATGCCGACGAGCAGCTCGCGCGCGGCGCGCAGGCCGTCGTTGATCTTGAAGCTGTTGTCGAGGTAAGGATCGTTGATGAGTCCCTTCCAGCCGACTGTCGTACGCGGCTTTTCGAAATAGACCCGCATCACCACCTCGAGCTCGCCCGCGAAGCGCTTGCGCTCATGTACGAGCCGGCGCGCGTAATCGAGCGCGGCCGCCGGATCGTGAATCGAACAGGGACCGACGATGACGATGAGACGATCGTCCATGCCGTGAAGGATGCGATGCATTGCCGTGCGCGCGCCATAGATGAGATCGGCGACCGGCTCCGTGCACGGAAATTCGCGGATCAAATGAGCGGGCGGCGTGAGCTCTTTGAGTTCGCGAATGCGGACATCGTCGGTATTGTGCGGGGCCATGCTGTATTTCTCCTTGTCGATTCGGTGTGGGGCGCACCTCTCGTTTTCGTTCGACGTTTCCAAAGACGGCCGACGAACGATGAAGGTGCAGGGCTTGGCGGGTCGCGGCGAAAAAAAACCGCCGGACTCGCCGGCGGTTTTTCGGGAATTCAGGTTCGCGTCACGCGCTAACACCCCTCTCGATCCGCCGGCGGACTGAGATGCCAAAAGAAGTAAAAGTAAAACTTCGGGCTCATGATTGGGGTGAGGCGCTTTGAAAACGGGTATTTCGGCTTTATACGCTCAGCCGGAGCGACTGACAAGCCATGCCACGGGAAAAAGCGAAAAATCCGCGTCAGGCGATCGAAAAACGCATGTTTTCGGCTCGACCGCGCGGATTCGAGGCAGGTTCAAAGTCGGGTCACAGCGTGCCGCCGACGGTCATCTTCTCGATGCGCAGTGTCGGCTGGCCGACGCCAACGGGCACGCTTTGTCCTTCCTTGCCGCACACGCCGACACCGGTATCGAGCGACATGTCGTTGCCGATCATCGTGACGTATTTCAGCGATTCAGGGCCGCTGCCGATCAGCGTGGCGCCCTTCACCGGATAGGTGATCTTGCCGTTTTCGATCATGTAGGCCTCGGAGGCCGAGAACACGAACTTGCCGTTCGTGATGTCGACTTGCCCGCCGCCGAAATTCACGGCGTAAAGCCCATTCTTGACCGATGCCAGGATCTCCGCCGGGTCCTTGTCGCCATTGAGCATGTAGGTGTTCGTCATGCGCGGCATCGGCAGCGCCGCGTAGGATTCGCGCCGCGCGTTGCCTGTCACCGGCATCTTCATGAGCCGCGCATTGAGCGAATCCTGGATATAGCCCTTCAGCACGCCGTCTTCGATCAACGTCGTGCACTGCGTTGCGTTGCCTTCGTCGTCGATATTGAGCGATCCGCGCCGGTTCGGCAGCGTGCCGTCGTCGACGACGGTGACGCCCTTGGCCGCCACGCGCTCGCCGATCCGTCCCGCAAAGGCCGATGACCCCTTGCGGTTGAAGTCTCCCTCGAGCCCATGGCCGATCGCCTCGTGCAGCAGCACGCCGGGCCAGCCTGGCCCCAGCACGACGGTCATCGTGCCCGCCGGTGCAGGCCGTGCATCGAGATTGACCAGTGCGGCGTTGACGGCATCGTCGACATAGCTCGAGAGCACGTCGTCGGAGAAATAGCCATAATCGAAGCGGCCGCCGCCGCCGCCCGTGCCGATCTCGCGTCGGCCGTTCTGTTCGGCGATCACGGTGACCGAGACGCGCACGAGCGGCCGCACGTCCGCGGCTAGCAAGCCGTCGCTGCGCGCGACGAGCACGATGTCGTACTCGCCCGCGAGCCCCGCCATCACCTGCGTGATACGCGGATCGCGACCGCGCGCCATCTGTTCGACGCGTTCGAGCAGCTTGACCTTCGCCGTCGCATCGAGCGAGGCAAGCGGGTCGGCCGGCAGATAGAGATCGCGGCCCGCGATGCCCCTCAGCACACCAGCCGCCTTGATCTTCTGCTTGCCGCCGCCGGCTTTGGCGATCGAGCGCGTGGCTTCGGCGGCCTGACGCAGCGCTTCGGGCGAGAGGTCGTCCGAGTAGGCGAACGCCGTACGGTCGCCCGCGACGGCCCGCACGCCGACGCCCTGGTCGATACTGAAGCTCCCCGATTTCACGATGCCTTCCTCGAGGCTCCATGCTTCGCTGCGGGTAGCCTGGAAGTAGAGGTCCGCATAGTCGACGCGGTGCGTGAAGATATCGGCGAGCGTGCGCGTGAGCAGCGCCTCGTCGAGACCGTAGGGGGCTAACAAGACTTCCTTTGCGGTCGCGAGATTGCGAATGCCGGGTTCGATGATGTTCATGCGGATAGGTCGGGAAAGAATGCGGTGAATGTCTGGATTTCGCGCCGGGTTCGAACGATGCGTCAATGGGGGCGTAACGGCTAAGCGAGGACGCGATGCCGCCACGCGGGAAGGCTGCGGCGCACTTCGTCGATGCGCGCGCCGTCGATTTGGCCCGAGACGACGCCGGGGCCTTCTTCGGTGCGTACGTCGACGATTTCCCCCCAAGGGTCGATCAGCATGCTGTGGCCCCAGGTGCGGCGCCCGTTCTCATGTGTACCGCCTTGCGCCGCGGCGAGCACGTAGCACTGGTTTTCGACCGCGCGCGCTTTGAGCAGTGTCTCCCAGTGCGCACGACCTGTCGTATAGGTGAATGCCGACGGCACCACGATGAGCGCCACGTCGCCCATGCGCCGGTAAAGCTCCGGAAAGCGCAGATCGTAGCAGACGGACAATCCCACGCGTCCGAACGGCGCATCGAACGTGCGTACGTCGCGACCCGGCCGGATCGTGCGCGCTTCGTCGAACGATTCGGTGCCTTTTTCGAAGTTGAACAGATGAATCTTGTCGTAGCGCGCCACCTCGTTGCCCGCGGGATCGAACACCAGTGTCGTGTTCAGCACGCGCTCGGCGTCGGGCGCGGGATCGGTGACGGCGAGCGGCAGCGTTCCGCCGATGATCCAGATACCGTGGCGGCGTGCCGCATCGGCTAAAAACCGCTGGATCGGGCCGTCGCCGTAAGGCTCGCGCACGGCGAGCTTGTCGGCATCGCGAAAGCCCATGAAACAGAAATATTCGGGCAACAGGACCAGCCGCGCGCCGGTGCCGGCGGCCTCGGCGATGAGACGGGCGGCGTCTTGCAGATTGCGCTCCCGCTCGGGCGTGCTGACCATTTGGACGGCTGCGACGCGAAAAGGCGCCGGAAATGCATGTGGATCGCTCATGGGTGTCCGGTGGGCATGACGCACGCGCGTCATTTGCCTGTCGATTCCGTTGCTTCGGCTGGAGCAGCCATCTTACCCCGATCGCCCGCGAGCCGCTCGACGTGCGGCTGCGACCATGACCCCGTTATTGCGTAGTGTGTGGCGAATGCGTGAGCGATCGATTGCGAGAGCGCGATATTCGCAACGAGCGCGCCAAGACCCAGGAACGGATTGACGATCGTCGCGGCGATCACGGCCGAACCCGCGCTGACCGTCGGCGTCACCTGGACGCGCAGGTCTTGCGTCTCCTTCGCCAGATCGACCGTGCCGGAAAGATCCGCGCGCGCCGGAGCGGTCACGATGCGGAAATCGTCCGTTCGGCCGATCCCATCGGTGATGCGGCCCGTGCCCGTCACCCGCTCGAACGGAAGCCCTTCGCCGATCACGTCCCTGAAGTTGAGCGTGACGACGCGCGCGAGGCTTTGCAGGCTCAGCACGCCGAGCAGTTTTGCGACCCCGGGGTCGACCTTGAGAATCTGCCCGTGATGGAGATCGAGCGCCATGTGGCCGCGCAGCGTCGGATAGTCGATCGCTGTCGGGCCGCCGCGCCAGCCCACCTTGCCGGACAGCGTGCCTGCGCCGCCTTTGACCGTGCGTGGCAGGCCGAATTGATCGAGCAGCGCGCCAGCGTTGGCGATGTCGAGCTTGAAGTCGATCGCTGTGCGGCGCGGCGAGTTCTGACCGATGTCGTCGCCGAGCCGCCGCAGGGTGCGCCAGTTTGCGCTCGCGCTGAGGTGCGCGGCGGAATTCGCGAGATCCAGCTTGTCGAGCTGCCAGACCGGCACGCCGTCTTCCTCGGTATTGTGTGCCTGAACGGCGAGCTTGCCGAACCCGCGTCCACGCACGCTGAGTTCGTCGACAACGACATCGATGGCCGGCATCCGTTCCGTTGTCGACGAGGACAGCTGCCGGACGAGATCGTTTCCGACCGTCGCTGGAACGGCCGCCTTCGAAAAGTGCGCCGTCAAGAGCCCGTTGCGGTTGGCCGGTGTGCCCGGTTGCCACGACAGCTGACCGGTCGCCTGATCGGACGCGAGCTGCGCTCGCCAATCGTCGTCGGTGCCCGTTCCCTCGAAGGCGACATGGGTCCACTCGCGTTCGAGCAGCTTGAGGGTGTCGACATGCGCCGTCAGGCGTGTCGGCAAGAACTGGCTGGCGAGCTTGCCAGGCGTTTTCGTCGGTGCGGTTCGCGCGGGCGGCGGCGTTTGCGCCGACTTGGCCGCGGCGCGCAGCTCCGAGGCGATGGCGCGCCAACCGTCGCCATCGAGCGACGCGAGCTCGACGGTCCCGCTGACGCCGTCCGTCGGCATGCGCGCGGCCGTGCCGATGCCGATCGCGCCGCGCACGACCGCGAGGCCCTGCGGATTGCCGGGCTCGGGGGCGCCGCGCCGCAACAGATATGCCGCGCTCGCGGGCCCGAGCTGCAGCGCGGCGCGGGCCAACGGTCCGGCTGGCGCGTCGACCTCGTTTTTCGTCGCCTCGACCGTCAGCGAAAACGGCATCGGCGCGCCGAGCGGCTTGCCAAGGGGGGCGGGGAAATCGAGCGCCAGCCCGGCCAGGTCCGAGCGGGCTTCGATCTGCGGTATGCCGTTCTTCGTGCCGCGCACCGAGACCGTATATGGCGCCGTGCCGTAGAGATGGCCGAGCAGCTTGCCGGCGGGACCCGTTATGTCCAGCTCCCGCGCGCTGTCGGCCGCGATGCGTCCCGCGATATCGAACGCATAGGCGCCCTTGGCGTCGAGTCCCCCGTTCGCGCGTATCTGGCCGCCGAGCCACCGCCCCGCGACGCGTTCGAGGGCGAGCGTATGCCCGGTGAATCGCACGCGCCCGGTCAGCTCATCGAGGGGAGGCCATTGCTCCCGTGCGAGGCTGTTTCCCTCGAGGCCAACCGTGCCATCCACGCCCACATGCGGTTCGGGCCCGCGCGGTACGGTGAGCGTAAGCGCCAGCGTAGCGGGCCCCGTGGCGCGCACCTTTTCTGCCGCATGCGCGGTCAGACTGGCCGCCGCGCTTTCGTTCAGGTAGTCGAGGAAATCCGCGAGCGGCCCGTGGGCCTTGCCGTCGATGACGAGGTTCGAACCGTGGTTGCCGAGATCGTCGATGCGTCCCGTCACGCGCTCGAGCGCGACGCGCTTGTAGTGCCCGCGATCGATGTCGAAGCGCAGCACGTTTTCGGCGAGCGAGAAGACGCCGTCGATGCCGTCGAGGGCTGGCCAGACATCGGGCGCGCCGTCGGCGAGCGTCTTGGCCGGGAACGGCGACGGGTCGAAGCGCGCGCCGGTGAACGGCGCAACGATGCGAAAGACGCCGGCTTTGGGATCGCGCGAGTAGGGAAACTGATCGAGCCCGCCGTGCACTTCGATGGTCGCGTTGCGCGCGATGCCGTCTTGCAATCCGTGTCCGAGATAATGGCGCAGGTGCTCGCCGATGCTCGTCGGCAAATAGCGCGGAATGGTCGGCACGTTCGCGCGGTCGATTTTCGCCGACAGATCGAGCGTGCCGCGCCCGTGCCCCGGATTGGTGTAGTTTGCGACGACGCTGCCGGCTGTGTCGGCGTTCTCGACGCTGAGTTCGGGAACGGTTATCGCGAATGCCTTGTGCGCCTCGCCGGGCATCGGCGTGACGGTCCACTGGCCGCGGCCGCGCACGCGGTCGAAGGCGAGCCGGGGATCGTCGAATTCACCGGGCAGCGTCAGCGTCGTATCGGTGGTATCGACGGTGACGCTCCCATGCGCCTCGTCGGCATCGATCGAACCCCAGAGATTTTCGACGCCGGGCAGACCCGCGCGCGGATGTCCAGCCGGCGAAAGCCCCGGCGGCGGCTCCTGTGCCGCGAAGCTGATCCCTTCGAGCTCGCCCTTGAACTGGTAGCGCACGATCGGCGCGGTGCCCGAAACGCGCTGCTCGCTGGCGGCCAGCGCGGTCCCGGGGCGCGCGCGTTCCACTGCGATCTTGTAGTTGGCGACGAGTCCGCGTGGATCGAACCGCACGAGCTCGTCGCGAAAACGGTCCGGCACGGGCAGCGCGCGTGTGAATTCGGCAAGCACGCCCAGATCGACGCGGTCGCCCGCCACGCTCATCAGCTGACCGTGCTCGGCATCGGGCACGCGATAGCGGCCTGCGAGCGTCGTGAACGCAAGAGTGCGCGAGACCGGCGTGCCATCGGCAAGCGGCGGCTGCCCGAGTTCGGCGTGCAAATTCGACAAGCGAAGGCGATAGTCGCGCTGCGGCTCGATGTCGGCGGCCCAGCCGAATTGCGCGACGGGTACCTCGAGCCGCGGCTGCGCGGGGCGAACTTGCAGGATGACGTCGGCGCCTTGCAGCCGCCCGCTCGCCGAACGCAACGCACCGCCCGAAAAACTCGCCCAGATTTCATTGTCGATGCGCCCCGCATGGAGCTTCATCGGAATCTTGACGTAATGCGCGAGCGTGGGCAGATCGACCGGTCCGGTCGACAGATAGGCTTGCCCGGTCCAATTCGTGGGCTTGCCGATCTCCGAGAGCGGTGCATGACGAAAACGCGCGCGAAAATCGAGCGCTCCCTTGAGCACGGTGCCTTCGGGCGGCGCCTGCAACGCCACGCGGTGCTCGAAGGCACCGTTGAAAATGGCCGCCCGGATATGACGCAGGGCAAGTTCGGGCGCCTTGCGCTGGTTGTCGCGCCAGCGCAGCGTGCCGTCGCGCAGCACGATGGCGCGTTGCGTGAGCACCCAATTCGAAAAGGTGGTGTCGCTGCCCGTGTGAGTCGTTGGAACCTGCACGCCCGCGACGGCGATCGAGCCGTCGGCCGCGCGTGCCACGAGCACGTCGGGTTGCTCGACGACGAGGCTCGCGAGCGCCGGCTTGCCGCGCATGAGCGAAGCCCATGAGAGCGTGGCGCGGGCATGGGGCACGGAGAGCGCGATATTGCCGTCGCGGTCGCGGATGGTGAGCCCCGTCACATCGAGGCCGGGCTCCAGCCGGTTCCAATGAGACGCGAGTTTTTCGATGCGCAGCTGCACGTGCAAGCGCGTCGAGACGAACGCCTCGATCCGCGGCCGAAAATCGTCGATGCGCGGCAAGACGACATAACGCAGTCCGATGAACGCCGCGCCGAGCGCGAAGTACACGATGAGCGCGAACGCCAGGGTCGCTTTGAACACCCGGCGCAGGAGCGGGAAATCGAGGCGCGCGTGTCCGGCAACGGCTTTTTCGACGGATTGCTTGCTGTCGGACATGCTGCGGTAGATCGGGGGTATGGTAGTTTGGCGTTTCGGACGTCGAATGTAACACAGCGCGGGGGCCGGGCGAGGCGCGCTTTTCCCCGTCCCGCGCGGCTTGCCGGCCTGCGGCGCCTGCTCGAGCCCCCTTTCTTTTCCTTTCGTTGTCGTGCGCAACACGCGAGCTACATCGTTCATGACTGCATCCGCACTGCTGAGTTCCACCTATTCGTCTTTTACCGCACGCGCCATCGCGGCGCGGCCCGAGCTGAGCGGGCTCATCGCAGATTGGGCGCGCGCGCCGATCACGCGCGAGCGCATCGACGCCCGATTGAACGCGCTCGCTGCCCTCGAACGGCAGGCCCGAGACATCGCCGAGCTCGATCCGCTTGGCGAAGACGCGTTGCGCCGCGTGTTGCGACGGTTGCGGGTCGAAGTGTTCTGCGCAGTCATGGAACGGGATCTGGCCGGTCATGCCGATGTCGCCGAGGTGACCGCCACGATGACCGATCTCGCCGAGGCCGCAATCCAGCATGCGCTTGCCACGCTCGAAGCCGAACTCGAAGCGCTCTACGGCGAGCCTCGCGGCCCCGATGGCGAGCGGCTGGTGCTCGGCGTGGTCGGCATGGGCAAGCTCGGCGGCCGGGAGCTGAACGTATCGTCGGATATCGATCTCATCTTCGTCTACGAGGACGACGGGGAGACCGCGGGCGCCGAACGGCCTCCCATCTCGACGCAGGAGTTTTTCACGCGCCTTGGACGGCGGTTGATCGGCGCGCTGGCCGAGCCGACGGCGGATGGCTATGTTTTTCGCGTCGACATGCGGTTGCGTCCCAACGGCGATGCGGGGCCGCTCGTGTGCAGCCTCGGCATGCTGGAAGAGTATTTCTATGTGCAGGGCCGCGAGTGGGAGCGTTACGCATGGATCAAGGGGCGGCTCGTCTCGGAAGGCGCGAGCGGTGCCGCGAAGCGTCTGGCCGCGCAGCTCGACGCGCTCGTGAAGCCATTCGTCTACCGACGCTATCTCGATTTCAGCGTGATCAGTGCGATTCGCGCGCTGCATCGCCAGATCGGCGAGGAAGCGCGGCGCCGCGCCTCGATGCGCCCGGACAAGGCGGACGACATCAAGCTCGGACGCGGCGGCATCCGCGAGATCGAGTTCAGCGCGCAGGTGTTCCAATTGATCCGCGGCGGCCAGGATGCGTGCTTCCGGGTGCGGCCGACGCTCGCCGTCCTGCGCTGCGCGGCAGACCGCGGCCTGATACCGCCCGCGATCTGCGAGCAACTGACTGAGGCGTACCGCTTTTTGCGTGTGCTCGAACACCGCCTTCAGTATCGGCACGACGCGCAAACGCACGCCATGCCCGTCGATGCCGACGAGCGCTCGCGCCTCGCCGCATCGATGGGCTTTGCGGACTACGCGAGCCTGGCGGCCAGGCTGGATGATTACCGCGAACTCGTCGAAACGCAGTTCGACCAGATATTCGCGGATAAGGTGCGCGACACCGCCGGTGAGGCATCCGACGCCAGCGCGGCAAGCATTTGGAGCAGTGCGCTCGACGACGATGCGGCGGCGCCGTTGCTCGCCGCGCGCCTCGCGGCGCTGGGCTTCGCCGACGCCGACGCGCTGCTCACCCGGCTCACCGGTATCCGGCGTTCGACGCGCTATCAAGGCCTGCCCGAGCGCAGCCGCGAGCGGTTCGATACGATCGCGCGGCGTGCCCTCGAAGCCGCGGCCGCGTTGGAGCCTGCCGACAAACGCGGCACGACGCTCGCGCGGCTATTCGATCTGCTCGAGGCCGTGGGCCGGCGCGGCGCTTACCTTGCGCTGTTGAACGAGTATCCGGCCGCGCTCGATCGCGTGCTTGCGGTGCTGGCCGCGTCGCGCTGGGCGGCCGGCTACCTCACGCGCCATCCGCAACTGCTCGACGAGCTGCTCGATGACGAAGCGATTGCGAGTCCGTTCGATTGGGGCGAGTTCAAGGGCTCGCTGCGCGCGCGGCTGGCCGCGGCGGATGGCGTCGAGCATCAGATGGATCTGCTGCGACATGCTCACCAGGCCGAGGTCTTCCGTATTCTGCTGATCGACCTTGCCGGCAAGCTCAGCGTCGAGCAGGTGAGCGACCGGTTGTCGGAGCTCGCGGATTCGGTGCTCGACGTGACGATCGAGGCGGTGTGGCGCCAGCTTCCCAAACGTCACCGCGAAGCGCCGCGTTTTGCGGTCATCGCGTATGGCAAGCTCGGCGGCAAGGAACTCGGCTACGCATCGGATCTCGATTTGATCTTTCTCTATGACGATGCGGACGAAGCCGCCGCCGAGATCTATGCGACTTTTACGCGGCGGCTCATCACGTGGCTCACCACGGCGACGGGAGCCGGCACGCTGTTCGACGTCGATTTGCGTTTGCGGCCCAATGGCGAATCGGGTTTGCTGATTACCGATCTCGATGCGTTTCGGCGTTACCAGTTGCGCGAAGGCGATGCGGCCAATACGGCGTGGGTCTGGGAACATCAGGCTTTGACGCGCGCGCGGTTTTGCGCGGGCGACGCAGACATCGGCGCCCAGTTCGAGGCCATTCGCAAACAGGTTCTGACGACACCGCGCGAGGCGGGGCCGCTTGCGACCGAAATCGTCGCGATGCGCGAGCGCGTCGAAGCGGGCCATCCGAACCGCAGCGAGCTGTTCGACCTCAAGCACGACCGCGGCGGCATGGTCGACATCGAGTTCATCGTCCAATACTGGGTATTGCTGCACGCCGCGCACGACCCCGAACTCATTCTCAACACGGGCAATATCGCGCTGTTGCGCGAAGTGGCCCGCTATGGGTTGATGCAGCCGGAAGAGGCGGAGACCGTCGGTGGGGCATACCGCAGCTATCGCAAACTGCAGCACCGATTGCGACTCGATGGCATGGAAAAGGCGCGCGTGCCGGTTGAGCAAATTGCCGCCGAACGCGACGCCGTGCTGCGGTTATGGCGGCGGGTATTCGGGTGAGGGCTTGCGCCTTGCACGGTTGCTCCGTTTTCGTACCCGTTGCCGGATGGCAACGGCGAGTTCATTGACCTTCGCGCGAGATTGCCGACATGCAGCAGTGCCTCACCGCCATATTGCCCTGCAACGATCTTGACCGTACCGAGGCGTTTTTCGCGCGGCTCGGCTTCACGCGCGAGAAGGGGAGTCCCGATGACTATCGGATGCTCGCCGACGGCTTTGGCGGGCAGATCCATCTCAACGCGGCGGTCGAAGGATGGCTCGTACCGGGGCGTAATCCATTCGGGCTTTATCTGTACCGCGAGGATGTGGACAGCCTCGCGGCGGTCTTTCGTGGAGAAATCCTGGGAAACGGCGACCCGAGCGACAAACCGTGGGGAATGTACGAGTTCGCCCTGAATGGGCCTGACGGCCTGCTCGTCCGAGTCGGATGGCCGACGCGCTTGCGCTAACCGGCGCGTCGGCCAAGTCAGTCATGACTGTGAAGGGACCTAGGCCGCCAGCATTTCCTTGGCGTGGCGGCGTGTCGTGGCGGTGATTTCCAGACCGCCCAGCATCCGCGCCACTTCTTCGATGCGGTTCGTGTGGTCGAGCGGCGTCACGGTGGATAACGTACCGCCGTCGGCCGTTCCCGCTTTCGCCACCTGGAAGTGATGATCGCCGCGTGCCGCGACCTGCGGCAAGTGCGTCACACAGAGCACCTGCCGGTCGCGGCCGAGTTGATGCAGCAGCCGCCCGACGACCTCCGCTACGCCGCCGCCGATGCCCGTATCCACTTCGTCGAAAATCAGCGTCGGGGTCGGGCTCGCGGCGCTGGCGACCACCGCCAATGCGAGGCTGATGCGCGCGAGTTCGCCGCCCGAGGCGACTTTCGCGAGCGGCCTGGTGGGCACACCCGCGTGGCCGGCCACGCGGAATTCGATCTGTTCGAGCCCGTGCGCGCCGCCTTCGGCCAGCGGCACGAGCGCGACTTCGAAACTGCCGCCGGCCATCGACAGCTCCTGCATGCCTGCTGTTACGGCGGCGCTCAGTGCTTTCGCCGCTTTCGCGCGTGCCTTCGAGAGCTGCTTGGCTTCGCGCAGGTAGGCTTCATGCGCGGTGGCGACGGCCGCTGTCAGCGTATCGAGATCCGCTGCCGCGTCGAGCGCGGCCAATTGGGCGCGGCGGGCCTCGTGCTCGGCCGGCAGCGTTTCCGGTTGCAACCGGAATTTGCGCGCCAGCGAATGCAGCGCATCGAGCCGCGATTCGACTTGCGCGAGTCGGTCCGGATCGAGCTCGAGCTTTTGCGCGTAATGCGTGAGCGAATAGACGGCCTCGCGCAACTGAATTTCAGCAGGCTCGAGCGACGCGAGCGTGTCGCCGAGCGCCGGATCGATGTCGGCCAGATCGCGCAGTTTCGAAATGATCGAGCTCAATTGGCCGAGCATGGCGTCGTCGGCCTCCGACAGCGCATCGACGGCGCCGCGCACGCCCTCGATCAGACTCGCGGAATGCGCAAGCCGACGGTGCTCGGCCGAGATTTCTTCCCATTCACCGGCATGCGGCGCGAGCTTATCGAGCTCGGCCAACTGCCACGCAAGCCGCTCGCGCTCGAGCTGCAGCTCGCGATCGCGCGTTTGGGCCAGCTCGAGCGCATGTTGCGCGTCGCGCCAGCTCCGATGCGCGCTGGCAACCTTCGCGGCAGGCGCCGTGAGGCCGGCGTGGGTATCGAAAAGCGTGCGTTGCGCGTCGGGGCGCATCAAGAGTTGATGCGCATGCTGTCCATGGATATCGACGAGCTTTTCGCCGAGCTCGCGCAATTGCGCGAGCGTGGCCGCGGTACCGTTGATGAATGCGCGCGAACGTCCATTGGCGTCGACGACGCGCCGCAGCATGACCGTGCCGCCCGCTCCATCGGGCTCGGCCCGTGCGAGCGCCTGGTCGTCGAGCCAGCGTTCGACTTCGGCGGTCGCACCGAACTCGGCAGTGATGTCGGCGCGGCTCGTGCCGGTGCGCACGACATCGGCGTCCGCGCGGGCGCCCAGCGTCAGTGCGAGCGCGTCGATGAGGATCGACTTACCGGCGCCGGTCTCGCCGGAAAAGACAGTGAAGCCGCGATCGAATTCCAGGTCGAGCGCGGCGACGATGACGAAGTCGCGTATCGAGAGGTGGCGGAGCATGGGAGTGTTGTATTGACGTCGTGTTCGTCGTGTTCTCGTGTTTGTAGCCGGCCGGCCGAGGCTGGTCGGGCGTCGCGGTCCGTCGGCGCCTTTCGGCTAGACCGGGCCGTTCTCCTCGCCGAGTTCCTCGCCGCCCGATGGATGCTCGTTCCAATGGAGCTTTTGGCGCAGCGTCGCGTAATAGCTATAGCCGACGGGATGCAGAAACGGCACCGTGTGGCGCGAGCGCCGCACTTCGATCGTGTCGTTGAGCTCCAATGCGGTAAATGACTGCATGTCGAAATTCACGTTGACGTCGCGCCCGCCGATGATCTGGATGCTGACCTTGCTTTCGTCCGGCAGGACGATGGGCCGATTCGACAGCGCATGCGGCGCGATCGGCACGAGCACGAGGCCGCGCAGCTGCGGATGCAGGATGGGGCCCTGCGACGACAGCGCATAGGCGGTCGAGCCAGTCGGCGTACCGACGATAAGCCCATCCGAGCGCTGGTTGTACATGAACCGCCCATCCACGAGCACACGCAGCTCCGCCATGCCGGAAAAACCGCTGCGGTTGACCACCACATCGTTGAACGCGAGCGCGTGATAGATCGGCTCCCCGGCGCGCATGATGCGCGCTTCGAGCAACGTGCGTTCCTCGCGCTCGAAGCTGCCCGCGAGCATCTGCGGCACGCGCTGCTGCATTTCCGAGACCGGGATATCGGTGATGAACCCCAGCCGCCCCTGGTTGACCCCGATGAGCGGCGTGCGATAGGGTGCGAGCTGACGGCCGATGCCGAGCATCGTGCCGTCGCCGCCCAGCACGACCGCCACGTCGGCTCGCGCACCGATTTCCGCCGGTGTGAGCGACGGATAGCCGGCGATGCCGATATCGCGGGCCGTCTGCGCTTCGAATACCACCTCGAAACCGCGCTGCGCGATGCAAGCGGCGAGCGCGGCCAGCGGCTCGCCGATGCCGGGCGTGTTGCTGCGCCCGACGAGCGCAACGGTCTTGAACTGGGTCCCAATATTCATGCCGGCATTACACCATAGCTCCAGGCCTAAAAGAACCGTTCATCCGCCTCGTCCCGCAATATTGATTTGTCGCTAGAATGGTGACGTGCCGATGAAGGGCGGGCCGCATCGCGCAGCCTGCAACGGCCATGCGGCGGCCTGGGCTCTTCCGAGGCGGCCGGGGCACCATCGGCGAACGGCTAAAATTTTGCGTCATGCTAGAACCACGCGCACAAACCCTGTTGAAAACCCTGATCGAGCGCTACATCGCGGAAGGTCAGCCGGTTGGCTCGCGCACGTTGTCGCGGTATTCCGGGCTCGAATTGAGTCCGGCGACCATCCGCAACGTGATGTCGGACCTCGAGGAGATGGGGCTCGTGGCCAGTCCTCATACGTCGGCCGGCCGGATTCCGACGCCGCGCGGCTACCGGTTGTTCGTCGATACGATGCTGACGGTTGAATCGGTCGCGGACGAGGAAGCCGTCACGCGGGCCGTCAAACGCACGCTTCAGCCGGGCGAGCCGCAAAAAGTCGTCGCGGCGGCGGCCAGCGTGCTGTCGAATCTCTCGCAATTTGCCGGCGTCGTGTTGACGCCGCGCCGCAGCCATGTGTTCAAACAGGTGGAATTCATGCGCCTGTCCGAAAAACGCATTCTGCTCATCATCGTGACGCCCGAAGGCGACGTGCAGAACCGCATCATGGCGACGCAGCGCGAATATTCGCCGTCGCAGCTCACCGAGGCGTCGAACTACATCAATGCGCATTTCGCGGGGCTCTCGTTCGACGAGGTCCGCCGGCGCCTGCGCGAGGAAATCGACCAGTTGCGCGGCGACATGACGGCGCTCATGCACGCGGCCGTGACTGCCAGTACAGACGAATCCGACACCGGAGAAACGGTTCTGATCTCGGGTGAGCGCAATCTGCTCGAAGTGGCGGACCTTTCGTCCGACATGGCGCGGCTGCGCAAGCTTTTCGACGTATTCGACCAAAAGACGAGCCTCCTGCAATTGCTGGATGTATCGAGTCATGCGCAAGGCGTACAGATTTTCATCGGCGGCGAATCGAATCTCGTACCGATCGAGCAGATGAGCGTCGTGACGGCGCCCTACGAGGTCAACGGCAAGATCGTCGGCACGCTCGGCGTCATCGGGCCTACGCGAATGGCATATAGCCGCGTGATTCCGATCGTCGATATCACTGCGCGGCTGCTGTCGACCGCACTCAGTCAGCACTAGGCTGACCCTATCCCGGCAGCGGGGCGGCCACGAGGCTGCAATGGGTGGATCATGCACGGCGCGCGGCGGGGCCGCCATTGGCTTAACGGCTGAGTGCTAGGAACCCCGGGCGCCTCGCTATAATGGCCCTCACGTGAATCAGCCTTTTGCCGCGCCGCTCAAGCCTTCTTCGATTGCCCATGCGTTTTGATCTCGAGCTGCCGTCGCAGCCTGCCACGTCTCATCGCGTCGCCGTGCTGCTGATCAATCTCGGCACGCCGGATGCCCCGACGCCGCGCGCGGTGCGCCGCTATCTCGCGCAATTTCTGTCCGATCCGCGCGTCGTCGAAATCCCGGCGCTCATCTGGCAACCGCTGTTGCGCGGGTTGGTGCTGCCGTTCAGAGGCCGCGCCTCGGCGCGAAAGTACGCGTCCGTCTGGATGCAGGAAGGCTCGCCGCTGCGGGTTCACACCGAAAAGCAGGTGGAAGCGCTGCGTACGCTGCTGCACGCGAACGACTATCCGGTGATCGTCGACTATGCGATGCGCTACGGCACGCCGGGCATTGGAGCAATGCTCAATCAGTTGAAGCTGGCGGGCGCGGAGCGCGTGTTGTTGATGCCGATGTATCCGCAGTATTCGTCGTCGACTACCGCGACCGCGTTCGACGCGGCATTCGCCGCGCTGGGGCGCATGCGCAATCAGCTGGAAATTCGCACGGTGCGGCACTATGCCGATCATCCGGCGTATATCGGCGCGCTTGCGGAGCAAGTGCGGGCGTACTGGGCCGTCCATGGCAGCCCGAACTTTGCCGCGGGCGACAAACTGATTCTCAGTTTCCACGGCGTGCCGAAACGTACGCTCGATCTGGGCGATCCTTATCACAGCCAATGCCGCCAGACGGCGGGGATGCTGATGGCGGCGCTTGGCCTGACGGCTACCGAATGCATCGTCGCATTCCAGTCGCGATTCGGGCGTGCAGAGTGGTTGCAGCCCTATACCGCGCCGACCTTGCGCGAACTCGGCGCGGCTGGCGTGCGCCGGGCCGATGTTTTCTGCCCGGGCTTTACGGCCGATTGTCTGGAAACGATCGAAGAAATCGGGCTCGAAGCCCGCGACGAATTTCTGCGTGCGGGCGGCAAGGAATTTCACCGCATTCCCTGTCTGAACGCCGCGCCAGCCTGGGTCGCCGCGCTCGGGGAGATCGTCGCACAACAGCTTCAAGGCTGGCCGGCACATGCGCCAGCGGCGGCGGGCGCGCTTGCATGAAGGCGCGGCTCGTCGGCAGCGCACCGTTCGTTCGCGGCCGGCAATGGCGGGCAGGGTCGTTGCGCGTACTCAACTGCACGCGGCTCGTGCACCGGCCGCATTTCAGCGAAACGTCATGAACTTCAAGATTTCGACGGAACCGGGTGCGCGCTTGCGCGTCGACAAATGGCTTTGGGCCGCTCGTTTTTTCAAGACGCGGTCCTTGGCGGCCGACGCCGTGGAAAAGGGGCGCGTGCGAATCGGTGGCGCGCCCGTCAAACCTGCCAAAGAGGTCCGGATAGGCGATCTCGTCGAGATAGAGATCGACCGGCTGGTCTGGGAAATCCGGGTGACCGGCGTATGTGAGGTGCGCGGACCGGCTGCGGTGGCCCAGACGCTTTACGAGGAAACGCCGGAAAGCCGCGCTAAGCGTGCGGCCGAGGAGCAACGGCGCCGTACCTACCGCGAGCCGGCTGCCGCGCTACATGGGCGGCCGACGAAACGCGACAGGCGCGTTATCGACAAACTTTCAGGTGGGGAGTGAAAAACTGCTCGAAAGTGGCATGAACGACGCCGTACTCCGTCGTCTTGTCAGTGACGGCGCCGGACATACAGATGGTCGTGGTCCCCGCGACGAGTACCAGCGCGACCACCGCAATTGCAAAGGTCAGTTTCACGGTACTCCCCCATTGGAGACGAGCGGCACGGACACAAAAAGCGGTTAGGAGCAATGCTGTCAGGCTGTCGTGCGGCGCCCCTGTTGCGCGGCGCCCTGCACGGAAAAACACCTACATGAAAACGAGTGTAGGGCAAACCAGAATGGTGCTCAATGCGGTTTCGGTACTGGCGCCGTAACCAGTGTTACCGTTCGTTTCCCGTGCACGAGACCGGTGCGAAAAAGCCGCATTCGGCTCTTGAAACGCCCTCCGGCGCCCCCATTTGCGCCGGGATGCGCGAGCGTGGAGTTGCTTTTTTGCAACAATGAGCGCGCCGGTGCCGCAGGGCATGGCCCTCGAGCGAGCCGGCGCGCGAAATGCACGCTCTGAACGACTTCACCTTTAGGACGATTTCGCGACATGGAACACCCGCAAGACAACCCGGCTGATCAGAACCCCGCTTCGGCAGGCGATACGGCGCAACCCATGGCTGAGAACGTTGCCACCCAGGCGGCTCCCGCCGCAGAGGAATCGCAGCCGGCCAATGCGGCGGCCGAAGCGGCGCTCGCCGAGACGCAGGCCAAGCTTGCCGAACTCGAGGAGAGCTTCCTGCGTGCCAAGGCCGAGACCGAAAACGTGCGCCGCCGTGCCGCCGACGACATATCGAAGGCGCGCAAATTCGCAATCGAGGCGTTTGCCGAGCATCTGCTTCCCGTCGTCGACAGCCTCGAGGCGGCGTTGTCGGACTCCTCGGGCGACATCGCGAAGCTGCGCGAGGGCGTCGAGCTGACGCTGCGCCAGTTGACGGCTGCCATGGAAAAGGGCCGCGTCGTGGCACTGAACCCCGTCGGCGAGAAATTCGATCCGCACCAACACCAGGCGATTTCGATGGTGCCGGCCGACCAGGAGCCCAATACGGTCGTGTCGGTGCTGCAAAAGGGCTATGTCATCGCCGATCGCGTGCTGCGACCCGCCCTCGTCACGGTGGCCCAGCCCAAGTAGCCGGGCCGGCGTTCCGGCGTGCGGCGCGGTTGCGGGGCGTACCCGCGAACGTGCGTCGCGGATTGAAAAAAACGATAGACCGCATTGCCCTCGAGGGCTTGAAAACGATGCGCGAGCACTCATGTTGAGTGCAGGTTTGAATCAAGCGGTGGCGGCGCCAGGACAGGCGCGGCTGCCACGGACTGAAAGTCAGGAGATTACGAAAAATGGCCAACATCATCGGCATCGACCTCGGCACCACGAATTCGTGCGTGGCGCTCATGGAAGGCAACAAGGTCAAGGTGATCGAGAATTCGGAAGGCGCCCGTACGACGCCGTCGATCATCGCCTACATGGAGGATGGGGAAATCCTCGTCGGCGCGCCGGCCAAGCGTCAGTCGGTGACGAACCCGAAGAAAACGCTCTTTGCGGTCAAGCGCCTGATCGGCCGCCGCTTCGAGGAAAAGGAAGTGCAAAAGGACATCGGCCTGATGCCCTACGAGATCGTCAAGGCCGACAACGGCGACGCCTGGGTGAAGGTGGGCGACAACAAGCTCGCGCCGCCGCAGATTTCGGCCGAAGTCTTGCGCAAGATGAAAAAAACCGCCGAAGACTATCTCGGCGAGCCGGTCACGGAAGCCGTGATTACCGTCCCCGCGTACTTCAATGACAGCCAGCGTCAGGCCACGAAGGACGCAGGCCGCATTGCCGGGCTCGAAGTCAAGCGGATCATCAACGAGCCGACGGCGGCCGCGCTTGCGTTCGGTCTCGACAAGGCCGAGAAGGGCGATCGCAAGATTGCCGTTTATGACCTGGGCGGCGGTACGTTCGACATTTCGATCATCGAAATCGCGGACGTCGACGGTGAAATGCAGTTCGAAGTGCTGTCGACGAACGGCGATACGTTCCTCGGCGGCGAAGACTTCGACCAGCGCATCATCGATTACATCATCGGCGAGTTCAAGAAAGAGCAGGGTGTCGACCTCTCGAAGGACGTGCTCGCGCTGCAGCGCCTGAAGGAAGCGGCCGAGAAGGCGAAGATCGAGCTGTCGTCGAGCCAGCAGACCGAAATCAATCTGCCGTACGTCACGGCGGACGCCACCGGGCCGAAGCACTTGAATCTCAAGATCACGCGCGCGAAGCTCGAAGCGCTCGTCGAGGATCTGATCCAGCGCACGATCGAGCCTTGCCGCATCGCCATCAAGGATGCGGGCGTGAAGGTGAGCGATATCGACGACGTGATTCTCGTTGGCGGTATGACGCGCATGCCGAAGGTTCAGGAGACGGTGAAGGAGTTCTTCGGCAAAGAGCCGCGCCGCGATGTGAACCCGGACGAAGCCGTGGCCGTTGGCGCCGCGATTCAGGGGCAAGTGCTGTCGGGCGACCGCAAGGACGTGCTGCTGCTCGACGTGACGCCGTTGTCGCTTGGCATCGAAACGCTGGGCGGCGTCATGACGAAGATGATCAGCAAGAACACCACGATTCCGACGAAACACCAGCAGGTGTACTCGACGGCGGACGACAATCAGTCGGCCGTGACGATCAAGGTGTTCCAGGGCGAGCGTGAAATGGCCGCCGGCAACAAGCTGCTGGGCGAGTTCAATCTCGAGGGCATCCCGCCGGCACCGCGCGGCGTGCCGCAGATCGAGGTCACCTTCGATATCGACGCGAACGGCATCTTGCACGTAGGCGCGCGCGACAAGGGCACGGGCAAGGAAAACAAGATCACGATCAAGGCGAACTCCGGTCTATCGGAAGCCGAGATCGAGAAGATGGTGAAGGACGCCGAGGCGAACGCCGAGGAGGATCACCGTCTGCGTGAGTTGGCCGATGCCCGCAACCAGGGCGACGCGCTCGTGCACAGCACCCGCAAGGCGCTGACCGAGTATGGCGAGAAGATCGATGCGAGCGAGAAGGAAAGCATCGAATCGGCGGTCAAGGAACTCGAGGAAGCGTTGAAGAGCAGCTCGAGCGACAAGGCGGCGATCGAAGCGAAGATTGAAGCCGTGGCCAAGGTCTCGCAAAAGCTCGGCGAAAAGATGTATGCCGACATGCAGGCGCAGGGCGCTGCCGGTGAGGCCGCCGGTGCCGGCAACGGTGCAAATGCAGGCCAGGCGTCGAGCAAAGCCGCGGAAGACGATGTCGTCGACGCGGAGTTCAAGGAAGTGAAGAAGGACTAAGCGTAAAGCTTAGCCGAAACGACGCGGCCGGCACCTTGCAAGGGGCCGGCCGGTGACGCGCCTGGCGAACCTTCGGGTTCTCCGGGCACATTTGCTTTATGGGCGGCGTGCTTTTGACGGCCGGAAAGTGCTGGCCGGCGGGCATGACCGAACGAGTCGAAAGACTCCATAGCATGTGAAAGGAGCGGTCGTGCGCGCTGCGCGGCCGGTGGTGAGCCGATGGCGAAACGGGATTACTACGAGGTTCTGGGCGTTGCGAAAAACGCGAGCGACGACGAAATCAAGAAGGCGTATCGCAAGCTCGCGATGAAGTATCACCCGGACCGCAATCCAGACAACAAGAATGCGGAAGATCATTTCAAGGAGGCCAAAGAGGCCTATGAAATGCTCTCCGATTCGCAAAAGCGCGCGGCCTACGATCAGTACGGTCACGCAGGCGTCGATCCGAACATGGCGGGCGGTGCGCATGGCTTTGGCGGCTTTGCCGATGCGTTCGGCGACATCTTTGGCGACATCTTCGGCCAGGCGGCGGGCGGCGGCGGTGGCCGTCGCGCGGGTCCGCAGGTCTATCGCGGCGCCGATCTTCGCTACAGCATGGAAGTGACGCTGGAGCAGGCGGCGCACGGTTGCGAAACGCAGATCCGCGTACCGACGTGGGTGGGCTGCGAGGTCTGCCACGGTTCGGGCGCGAAGCCCGGCACGAAGCCCGAGACCTGTCCGACGTGCCACGGCGCGGGCGCGGTGCGCATGTCGCAGGGCTTTTTCAGCATCCAGCAGACGTGCCCCAAGTGTCACGGCAGCGGAACCTACGTTCCCGACCCCTGCACGAACTGCCACGGCGCTGGCAAGGTGAAGGAAACGAAGACGCTCGAGGTGAAGATTCCGGCGGGGATCGACGACGGCATGCGTATCCGCTCGTCGGGCAACGGCGAACCGGGTGTCAATGGCGGTCCTCCGGGCGATCTGTACGTCGAAATCCATATCAAGCCGCATTCGGTCTTCGAACGCGAGGGCGACGATTTGCATTGCCAGATGCCGATTCCGTTCACGACGGCGGCATTGGGTGGCGAAATCGAAGTGCCGACGCTTGCCGGCCGAGCGAGCTTCACGGTGCCCGAGGGCACGCAATCGGGCCGGACGTTCCGGCTGCGCGGCAAGGGTATCAAAGGCCTGCGCTCGAGCATTGCCGGAGATTTGTACGTCCACGTGCAGGTGGAAACGCCCGTCAAGCTGACGGACGCTCAGCGCGACTTGCTCAAGCAGTTCGAGAAATCGCTTGTGGAGGGCGGGCCGCGGCACAGCCCGCAGAGCAAAAGCTGGTTCGACCGGGTAAAGAGCTTCTTCGATTGAGCGTGTAAGCGTCGGGTGGCCCGTGGCTGCGAGTGTAGACGATGAAGTTTGATGAATGCGGCACGGTGTTCGCGCTGCTCGACGATTGCGATGCGAGCGCTGCCCGCCGCTCGAGCCGTTTATATACGCGCTTCGTGCGCGAGCATGTCGCTCGCGACGCATCGAGGCTCGATGAGGTCTGCGCCGCGGCCGCGGCTGATGTGCTCGGTGGGCTCCATGCGCTCGTCCTCGGCGATTACGAATTCGGGCGCGACCTTCATTTCAAGCAAAAGCAAGTTCATTCGACGCAGCGCGGCACAGGCTCGCTGCGTTTTTTGTTGTTCGAGCGATGCGCGAAGCTCACGCGCGATGAAGTCGACGCATGGCTTGCCGAATGTGACCAGGGTGAAGACGCCACCTTTGCACAAAGCGCCGGCATCGACCCCTCTGTGGCGGGCGCGGCGCATGTAGCCGAAAGCGTGACGCCTGACGAATTCGATGCGGCGATCGCCGCCGTCCACGACGCGTTGCGCGCCGGCGAGTCCTATCAGATCAACTACACCTACCGGCTGAAGTTCGATGTGTTCGGCTCGCCGTTCGCGCTCTACCGGCGGTTGCGTGCAAGGCAGCCCGTGCACTACGGCGCGCTCATTGCGCTGCCCGGGGATCGGTGGGTCGTCTCATGCTCACCGGAGCTTTTCATCGAAAAAGACGGCGAGCGGCTGCGTACGCGGCCAATGAAAGGCACGACGGCGCGCGGCGGCACGCCGGCTGACGACGCAAGCGCCCAGACATTCCTGCGCAACGATCCGAAGAACCGCGCCGAGAACCTGATGATCGTCGACTTGCTGCGCAACGACGTCTCGCGCGTCGCCAAGACGGGTTCTGTTCAGGTCCCCGCGCTGTTCTCTGTCGAACCGTATCCGTCGATCTGGGCGATGACGTCGACGATCGAAGCCGAGTTGATCGAGGGGGCTTCTTTCGCCGACGTCATGCGGGCGCTTTTTCCGTGCGGTTCGATTACCGGTGCGCCCAAACACCGGACGATGGAACTCATCGACGAAATCGAGACAACGCCGCGTGGCCTCTACACGGGGACGATCGGTTGGTACGACGCGCCTTCCGCCAGCACAGAGGGTGCACCGCATGCGTGTGGCGACTTCTGCCTGTCCGTGACGATCCGCACGTTGACACTCGACGCGCAGAGCCAGACCACGGGGCTGCGTCCCGGCATGATGGGCGTGGGCGGCGGGATCGTGCTCGATAGCGTTGCGGCCGACGAGCTGGCCGAATGCCGGCTCAAGGCGAAATTTCTGACGGGCGCCGATCCGGGTTTCGAGCTTTTCGAAACGATGCGGGCTTCGCGCGGCGGCGTTGCCCATCTCGATCGGCATCTCGCGCGTCTTGCAGGGAGTGCCGAACATCTCGGGTTTCACTTCGACGAATCCGCCCTGCGCGAGCAGATCGCCGAGCGTTGCGCACAACTGAGCGCCGGGGGAGAGCATCGGTTCCGGCTTGCGCTGTCGAAGGCGGGGGGCATCGGCATCGTGACGGCGCCGCTCGGCCCTGTCGCTACGCTGGGTGAAGACGGTGCAATGGACGATGGCGCAAGCACACCGCTCGTCGGTGTCCTGTTGGCGCCGGAGCACGGCTTCGCGCCGATGCGCTCGAACGACTGGCTGTTGCGCCACAAGACGACGCGTCGCGCCGAATACGACCGCGGCTGGCGCGAGGCCGAGGCGAACGGGGCGTTCGACATGCTCTTTTTCAATGAGCGTGGCGAGCTGACCGAAGGCGGTCGCACGAACGTCTTCGTCAAACTCGAAGGCCGCTGGTGGACGCCGCCACTGGCGGCGGGATTGCTGCCGGGCGTGATGCGGCAAGTGCTGCTCGACGATCGCGCGTTCGACGCAAGCGAGCGGGTGCTGACATTAGACGACGTTCAAAACGCCGAAGCGCTCATCGTATGCAATGCCTTGCGTGGAGCGCTCGCGGCGCGGATCGTCAAAACTCGTGCTCAGGGCTCGGAAACGTCCCGTCCTTGACAGCTTTCACGTAAGCCTCGATGCCCGCGGCGATGCTCGGTGCCCCGGACACGAAGTCTTTCACGAAGCGCGGCCGCTTGCCGGGATAGATGCCGAGCATGTCGTGAAGGACGAGCACCTGGCCCGAACAGTCGAGCCCCGCGCCGATGCCGATCGTCGGAATGCGTAATTCGTTCGTCACCCCGGCGGCCACCGCGGACGGAATGGCTTCGAGCACGATCAGCTGCGCGCCCGCGTCCTGAACCGCGCGCGCATCGCTGACGAGCTGCGCGGCAGCGGCCTCCGTCTTGCCCTGTACCTTGAAACCGCCGAACGCATGCACCGATTGCGGGGTGAGGCCGACGTGCGCGCATACGGGCACGGACCGCTCGACGAGATAGCGTACGGTTTCGGCGAGCCATTCGCCGCCCTCGATCTTCACCATCTGCGCGCCGGCCCGCATGATCTTGACCGAGCTCGCGAATGCTTCAGCCGGCGTGCCGTAGCTGCCGAACGGCAGATCGGCCACCACGAGCGCGCGCGGGTCCACGCGTGCGACGCAGGCCGTGTGGTAGGCAATGTCCTCCAACGTGACCGGCAGCGTCGTCGAATGTCCTTGCAGAACATTGCCAAGCGAATCGCCGATCAGCAGCACGTCGACCCCCGAACGATCGAGGAGCGACGCGAAGCTTGCGTCGTAGCAGGTGAGCATCGCGATTTTCTCGCCTGCCTCGCGCATCGCCTGGAGCTTCGGCACGGTCACTTTCGGCCGGCTGGTTTCCTGCAGATAGGTCATCGGGTGTTCCGTTCTCGAAAGAGAGTGGAAAGCGGCCGGCCATATCGGCCAGCCCGCTCACTGTGCTTTGACGAAGCTCGCCTTGCGGCCCCGCATCGTTTCGATACGCTCGACGACGAGCTCGAGATCCGAGGCCGATTCCAGCGGGTTCAGATGCTCGGTGTTGACCGTGAGCACGGGGCACGCGTCGAAGTGATAGAAGAACTGGTCGTAAGCGTCGGCAAGCTTGCGCAAATACGCCTCGGACATTGGCGCTTCCTCGGGCCTCGCGCGCTTTTGAACGCGCTGCAAGAGCGTTGCGGGGCTCGCCTGAAGATACACGACGAGATCAGGTACGGGCGCCACGACGTCGATGTGGCTCGCCAGCTTTCGATAAAGACGCCACTCTTCTTCATCGAGCGTAATACGCGCGAAGATTTCATTCTTCTGCGCGATATAGTCTGCCACCAGCGAGGCGCCGTTTTCGAGCGCGGCGGCTGCCTCGCGCGCTTCATCGATGCGCTGCAGGGCGAAATGCAACTGCGTCGGCAGCGCGTAGCGGGCCATGTCGCTGTAAAACCGTTCGAGAAACGGATTGTCCTTCGCGCGTTCCAGGAGGGGCCGCATCGACCAGCGTTCGACGAGGCGTTCGGCGAGCGAGCTCTTGCCTGCGCCGATCGGCCCCTCGATCGCGAGGTATCGGCACGGCGCGCGGCGGTCGGGCGCTTCGACAGTGATGGCGGGATGGCTCATCGGCCCCCCTTGCTCTCGGCGGATGGGGGAGCCTCGCGCTTGATGCCGAGCTTGTCGAGCAGCGCGCAGCGGCAGGTTTGCACCTTCTCGATGCGCTGGTCGGCAACAGCTGCGAGCAGGGTCCCGGCCGGCCCGACGCCCGGAATCGCGATGTCTGGGTCGATTTCGACGAGCGGAACGAGTACGAACGCGCGCTTGGCGGCACGCGGGTGGGGAATCGTCAAATCGGGATCGTCGATGCGCTCTTCGCCGTACAGCACGATATCGAGATCGAGCGTGCGCGGAGCGTTGTGAAACGGGCGTTCGCGCCCGAACTGATGTTCGATGCGATGGCACAGCGCGAGCAGCGCATGCGCACTCAGCGTCGTTTCGACTTTGACGACGAGGTTGTAGTAGTCGTCGCCTTGAGCATCGATCGGTTCGGTCCGGTAAAGGCTCGACTTGGCGAGCACCGTGATGGTGTGCTGCTGGGCAAGACAGACGACCGCATCCTTCAAGGACTGCCGGGCGTCGCCGAGATTTGCACCGAGGCCGAGATAAGCAACCGTCATCACATGGCTTCCTACGACTTCACGACTTGACCACTGTGGGCGCGCGCCCTTCGGCGCACATCAATCCTCTTGCGCGTCGTGCGTGGCGGCACTGGCCGCGTCGCTCGACGATTCGGCGTCCCCCGTCTTGCCGCGGCTGCGGCCGCCGCGACGCCGGCGTTTGCGCGGAGCCCGCTGGCTGCCGCCTTGCGAAAGCAATGCCTCGCGCGCAGCCGAATCGCCCTCGATGAAGGCCGTCCACCATTGGCCGATCGACGGATCGAGTTCGCCCGACTCGCAGCGCAACAGGAGGAAATCATACCCCGCTCTAAATCTTTGGTGTTCGATGAGCTTGAGCGCGCTGCGTCCCGAGCGTTTTTCGAGGCGTGCCTGCAGCCCCCAGATCTCGCGCATGTCGGCCGAGTAGCGCTTGTGGATGGCGAGCTTCTCGGTCTGCATTTCGAGCACGTCGTCCATTGCGCGATGCAGCGCGGGAACAGGATATTCGCCGTCGCGCTCGAATTGCTGCGCGCGCTGTTGCACGTCGTGCCAGAGGAGTGTGGCGAACAGGAAGCCCGGTGAAACCGGTTTGCCCGCGCGCACACGCGCGTCGGTGTTGTTGAGTGCCAGCGTGATGAACGATTCGCCGTACGGCTGCTCCAGCACGACGTCGAGCAAAGGCAGCAGCCCGTGGTGAAGTCCTTCCTTGCGCAGTTGCTTGAGGCACGCGAGCGCGTGACCCGAGAGCAGCAGCTTCAGCATCTCGTCGAAAAGCCGGGCGGCCGGGACACTGTGGATGAGATCCGCGAGTTCCGTGACCGGTGCGCGTGTGGCATCGTCGATCTCGAAGCCGAGTTTCGCGGCAAAGCGCACGACGCGCAGCATCCGGACAGGGTCCTCGCGATAGCGCGTCGCCGGATCGCCGATCATCCGCAGCATGCGGGCGCGGACATCGGCCAGCCCGTTGTGATAGTCGAGCACCGTTTGCGTCGCCGGATCGTAGTACATCGCGTTGATCGTGAAGTCGCGCCGCGTCGCGTCTTCGTGCTGCTCGCCCCAGACGTTGTCGCGCAGCACGCGGCCGCTCGCATCGACGGCATGGGTACGCCGGTCCAGTTCGTCGCGCCGTGGCCGCCTAGCCGGTGCGCTGGTCGCGCCTGGCGCCTTCGGGGCGTCCTGCGGCGTGTCGACGAGGGCCCGGAACGTCGAGACTTCGATGATCTCCTGTCCGAACTGGACATGAACGATCTGAAAGCGCCGGCCGATCAGACGTGCGCGGCGAAAGAGTTTCTGGACTTCTTCAGGCGTGGCGTCGGTCGCGACATCGAAATCTTTCGGCGCGATGCCGAGCAGCAGATCGCGCACGGCGCCGCCGACGATGAAAGCGCGATAGCCGGCTTGCTGCAGCGTATCGGTGACGCGGATTGCGTTGCGCGAGATCAGCGCGCAATCGATGCCATGAATATCGGACGACAGAATGACAGGTGCATCGGGCTCGGGCGCCGTCCCCTTGCTGCCGCCGCGTGCGGGCTTGCGGCGCGGTTTTGCCAGGCGCGTTTCAGTATCGTCGAGTTGCGGCGAATCCTGGCGCGGTTGAGCCGTTTCCGGTGCGTCGACGGGCGGGGGCGAGTCTTGCCCCAGCAGTTTGCGAATGAGTTTCTTGATCACGACGGTTCAAAGAGATCGAGGATGCGCCAGCCTTTCGCCTCGGCGTGCGCGCGCAGCGTTGCGTCGGGATTGGTCGCGATCGGATCGGTGACTTTCTCCAGCAGCGGAATATCGTTATGCGAATCGCTGTAAAAGTAGCTGCGTTCGAACTCGCCAAGCGTTTTGCCAAGCGAGGCGAGCCATGACTCCACGCGCACGATTTTGCCTTCGCGGTAGCTCGGCGTGCCGGCGCCGCGGCCTGTGAACGCCGAACCGGGCTGCCCGTCGACGGTTTCCACTTCGCAGGCGATCAGCATTTCAACGCCGAACGCGTCGGCGATGGGCCGCGTGATGAATTCGTTTGTCGCCGTGACGATGCAACACAGATCGCCTTTGTCCTGATGGCTGCGCACGAGCTCGAGCGCGACCGGAACCAGCGCTGGCCGGATCACTTCGTGCATGAACTGCTCGTGCCAGGCCGCGAGCTGAGCGCGCGAGAACTTGGCCAGCGGCGTCAGCATCGCTTCCAGGTACGCATGGATATCGAGCTGCCCGGCCTTGTAGTCAGCGTAAAAGCGATCGACATCACGCATGAAGCGTTCGGAATCGACAATGCCGAGCTTCACCATGAAGCGACCCCATTCGTGGTCGCTATCGGTTGGAATGAGCGTGTGATCGAGGTCGAAGAGTGCGAGATGGGTCATGAGGGCGCATTTTACTTGAACCGGCGCGGGCCAGTGATCTGCCCGCCGGGGGACGTATCCGCCGATGCGTCAGGAGCGTTCCCGCCCGCCGCGCCCTGCGCGCCCGGCAATGCGTCGGGCTGGGCAAGCATGGTGCGCAAAAGCGGCAGTGTGACGGCACGCTTTTGCTCGAGCGAGAAACGGTCGAGCGCATCGAGCAATGCCATCAGGCTCGGCATGTCGCGGCGAAAATGCGTGAGCAGATAACCCGGGACGTCCTCGGCGAGCGCGATGCCGCGCTCCTTGGCCGCATGCTTGAGCACGGCCGCCTTGCGGTCGTCCGGCAGCGGGGCGAGATGGAAGACGAGCCCCCAGCCGAGCCGGGTGCGCAAATCCTCGCGCACGGCGAGCGCGATCGGCGCGGCATTGCCCGTGGCGACGAGTGCCGCGGACGGCTGCGCGCGCACCTCGTTGAAGAGGTTGAAGAGCGCGACTTGTTGGGCGCCGGAGAGCTTGTCGCAGTCGTCGACCGCGTAGATCGGCACCCGCGCGTCGAACACGAACGCCGCGAGCGCGCTTTGCGGGCCGATGAAGCGGGCGCGCTGGGGCCCCGCGCTATGGAGCAGGGCGGCCAGCAGATGGCTGCGCCCGCTGCCGGGCTCGCCCCAGACGTAGAACGTACGGTCGGCCACCGGGCCGGCCGCGAGCGCGCCGTCGAGCTCGGCAAGCCGTGCGACGAGTTCCGCGTTCGTGCCGGCGAAGAAGTTGTCGAACGTCGAGGGCGGCGGCGTGCCCAGATCGAGCGTCAATTGGCGAAGCACGGTCACGATCAGTTCTTGTAAAGCCCGCTTGCCAGATAGCCGCGGCGCACTTCGCGCAGCGCGGTCGAAAGGATCGCGCTGACGGGCAGCGCCAGCAGCACGCCAAAAAAGCCGAACAGCTGACCGAACGCGAGCAGCGCGAAGATCACGGCGAGCGGGTGCAGGCCGATGCGCTCGCCCACGAGCCTCGGTGTAAGGATGAAGCTCTCGAGAATCTGGCCGATGCCGTAGATGACGGCAACCGCCACGAAACCGTACCAATCGCCGAATTGCAGTAGGGCGGCGAGTAACGCGAGGACGAGTCCCGTCGCGAAGCCCACGTATGGGATGAAGACCGCAAGCCCCGTGAATATGCCGACCGGCAGCGCGATTTCGAAGCGGGCCACGCTGAGCGCGGCGGCGTAATAGATCGCCAGAATGCCCATCACGAGCAACTGGCCGCGCAGGTATTGCGACAGCGTGCCGTCCATCTCGATGACGAGTTCGGTCGTTTTCGCGAGCCAGCGCCGCGGCACGAACGAGGCGACGCGCGCAAGCATCATGTTCCAGTCATAGAGCAGATAAAACAGCACGAGCGGCACCATGACCAGGTCGCCCACCACCGTGATCATGACGTTGCTGCTCGTGCGCACCGATTTCCAGACGGCGAGTGCGACATCTTGCGCGCTGCCCTCGAGCTGGCCTGTCAGCATGTCGCGCAGGCTCGAGAAATCGAAGACGTCGGCGAAGCCGAGAAACGCGAGTTTCGGCTGCGCCCAATCGTGCAGCCGCGCGACGAGCCCCGGAATCTGCTGTTGCAGCTGCGGGCCTTCGCGCCGCACGACGGCGAACACGAGCAGCACCAGCAGCATCACGAGCAGCGCGAAAAAGAGCATCATCACGAGCGCGGCGAGGCCGCGCGGCACGCGCTTGCGCACGAGCCATCCCACCCCGGGCTGCAGGATGTAGGCGAGGATCGCGCCGAGCAGAAATGGCGTGAGCACGGGGCGCAGCAGCCACAGGAGGATGCCGAGGCCGAGCGCGACGGTACCCCAGAAGAGCGCCTGGCGCTGGTAGGGCGTGAGAAGCGGAGAGTTCTGCGACAAAAGCGTTTCCTGGTGTGTTCTGCGAGGGGTTTCGAAACGGCCTGCCGGCGACCGGATGGGATGAGGGCCGACATCAGTTAAAATCGCATTTTACCGACCTTCTCGCACTTCCCCATGAATCAACCGAAATCGGCTCCGGATGGGCAGCATCCGGCTCAGGGTCTGTCGTATCGCGATGCTGGCGTCGATATCGACGCGGGCGACGCGCTCGTCGACGCAATCAAGCCGTTTGCGAAGAAGACGCTTCGCGATGGCGTGCTCGGCGGTATAGGCGGTTTCGGCGCCCTTTTCGAGGTGCCGAAGAAGTACCGCGAGCCCGTGCTCGTATCCGGCACCGACGGCGTCGGCACGAAGCTCAAACTCGCATTTCATCTGAACAAGCACGACACGGTGGGCCAGGATCTCGTCGCGATGAGCGTCAACGACATCCTCGTGCAGGGCGCCGAGCCGCTTTTCTTCCTCGATTACTTCGCCTGCGGGAAGCTCGATGTCGGCACCGCGGCCACGGTCGTGAAAGGGATCGCCGAGGGCTGCGAGCTCGCCGGCTGCGCGCTGATCGGCGGCGAGACGGCCGAAATGCCGGGCATGTACCCCGATGGCGAGTACGATCTGGCCGGTTTTGCGGTCGGCGCGGTCGAAAAGAGCAAGATCATCGACGGCAGCACGATCGTCCCGGGCGATGTGGTGCTCGGCCTCGCGTCGAGCGGTATCCATTCGAACGGGTTTTCGCTCGTGCGCAAGATCATCGAGCGCGCCAACCCGGATCTCTCGGCCGATTTCCATGGCCGCTCGCTCGCCGATACGTTGATGGCGCCCACGCGCATCTACGTGAAGCCGCTGCTCGCGCTGATGCAGAACATGGCGGTCAAGGGCATGGCGCACATCACGGGCGGTGGCCTCGTGGAAAATATTCCGCGCGTGCTCGGCGAGCACCTGACGGCGGAGCTTCGCAACGGTGCCTGGCCGATGCCACCGCTTTTCACATGGTTGCAGCAGCATGGCGGTGTGGCCGATGCGGAGATGCACCGCGTCTTCAATTGCGGAATCGGCATGGCGGTCATCGTGGCGGCAGCCGATGCCGACGAGGCGGTCCGTCAGCTCGGCGCCGCAGGCGAAGCCGTCTGGAAAATCGGCGTCGTGCGTCCGCGGGCCGAGGGCGAGGCGCAAACGATCGTCGTCTGAAGTGCGTTAAAGCGCTGGTTGCTCGCCTTTGCGCGATCAGCGGGCATCATCGAAAAAACCGCTCCAGCCTGGCTACCCGGGTTCGAGCGGTTTTTTTGCGCTCAAAGCGGATCGAGCACACGTTCGATCGCAACGACCGCGTCGCGCGTTGCCGAGTCCGCGCAGCAATCGATGACGATGCGCTCCGTCATCGCGCGCAGCCATGTCAGTTGACGTTTGCAGAGCTGCCGCGTCGCAAAGATCCCTTTGTCGCGCATCGTCGCGGAATCGATCATCCCGTCGAGATATTCCCAAGCCTGCCGATAGCCGACACAGCGCATCGACGGCATGGACGGATCGAGGTCGCCGCGCGCACGCAATGCGGCGACTTCATCGATGAATCCTGCCTCAAGCATCGCATCGAAGCGCCGCGCGATGCGCTCGTGCAACGCGCCGCGGTCCGACGGTTCCAGCGCGATCGGCACGAACGCGTAGCGCGACGCTTCGCGGCTTCGCGCAGCCGAGGCGAGTAGCGCCGACATCGGCTGCCCGGAGACGAGATAGATTTCGAGTGCGCGCTGAATACGTTGCGCATCGTTCGGCGCGAGCCTTGCGGCCGTGACGGGATCGACGTCGGTGAGCCGTGCATGCAAGGCTGGCCAGCCCACGCGAGCAGCCTGCGCTTCGAGTTCGGCCCGGATGTTCGCATCGGCGGACGGGAGATCGTCGAGGCCATAGGCGAGCGCCCGGTAATAGAGCATCGTGCCGCCGACGAGGAGCGGGATGCGACCGCGCGCGCGAATCTCGTCGATCAGCCGCAACGCGTCCGCGCGAAACTCGGCGGCCGAATAGTTTGCGGTGGGCTCGACGATGTCGATCAGGTGATGGGGCACCACCGCGCGCTCCGCCGGTGTGGGTTTGGCGGTGCCGATATCCATGTCCCGGTAGACCAGCGCCGAGTCGACGCTGACGATCTCGACGGGCAGCCGCTCGGCGCAAGCCAGCGCGGCTGCCGTCTTGCCCGACGCCGTCGGGCCGAGCAGGCAGGCAATGGCAGGCCGGCTCATGTCGTTTCGCTCATTGACCGCGCATGAAGAGGCGATCGAGATCGGCGAGCGAGAGCTGATACCAGGTGGGACGCCCGTGATTGCATTGGTCGGCGCGCTCGGTGGCCTCCATCTGGCGTAAGAGCGCATTCATCTCGTCGAGCGTCAGGCGCCGGTTCGCGCGTACGGCATGGTGGCACGCGAGCGTGCCGAGCAGCTCGTGCTGCCGCTCCGTAAGTACCCGCGAGCCGCCGTAAGCATGCAGATCCGCAAGCACCGCGCGCGCGAGGGACGGCAAATCGGCGTCTTTCAGCAGCGCCGGTACAGCACGGATCGCAAGCGTGGTCGGAGACAGTGCGGCCAGGTCGAAGCCGAGCGCATCGAGCGTCTCGCGCTCCTCTTCGGCCGTGCCGATTTCGACGGCGTCCGCAGGCATCGAGATCGGCAGCAAGAGCGGTTGCACCGCGATCGCACGCTCCGCGAGCGCGCGCTTGAATTGTTCGTAGAGGATGCGTTCGTGCGCGGCGTGCATATCGACGATCACAAGACCGCGCGCATTCTGTGCGAGGACGTAGATGCCGTGGATCTGACCGAGCGCGAAGCCGAGCGGATGATCGTCCTCGGTACCGTGCGCGCCACCGTGCGTGGTATAGCGCGGCTCGGCGCTGTCACGGGCTTCGAGCATGCCGCCGGCAGCGCTTGCCGCGTCGAGGGCGTCGTTCGTCGCGCCCGAGGCTGTGTCCTTGCGCCCGAACAACGCATCGTAGAGGGCCAATGGCTGTGCGACCGGCAATCTGCCCTGCGTCATGCGCGCGTCGCGCATCCAGGTCGTGCCCGAGCGGACCGTGGCCGAGGCCGCCACGCCGCCGGGCATCGAAGGCGACGGGCCACCCAGTCCCAGCCCTGGCGAATTCGACCCCTGCGCCGATTCCGCGGCGAGATGAGTGGCGTGTCCCCCGGACGTGGTCTCCGGCGAAGCGCCCGCTTCGCGTGCCAGCGCTCGCTGCAATGCGTGAAAGACGAACTGGTGCACGGCACGCGAATCGCGAAAGCGCACCTCGATTTTCGAAGGATGGACGTTCACATCGACCGCTTCGGGCGGCAGATCGAGAAAGAGCACATAAGACGGATAGCGATCGCCATGCAGCACGTCCTCGTAAGCTGCGCGCACGGCGTGCGTGAGCAGCTTGTCGCGCACGAAGCGGCCGTTGACGAAAAAGTACTGCTGATCGGCGCGGCCGCGGCTTGCGGTCGGCAGGCCGGCGCAGCCATAAAGCGCGAGCGGCCCCGCCTGCTCGTCGAGCGGCAGATGCGCGAGCGCGAAAGCTTCGCCGAGAATCTTCGCGACGCGCTGGGCCGGCTCGCTCGCGTTCCAGTGTTCGAGCGCGCGCCCGTTGTGAAGCACCGAAATCGCCACATCGGGACGCGCGAGCGCCGCACGGCGGATCATTTCGATGCAATGGCCGAGTTCGGTCTGCTCGCTCTTCAAAAACTTCCGGCGCGCCGGCGTGTTGAAGTAAAGCTCGCGCACTTCGATGGTCGTGCCCACCGCGCCGGCCGCGGGCGACAAGGCGCCGGTCTGCGCATCGATACGCATGGCATGCGGTGCATCCGCCGTGCGGCTCGTAATGAACGTTTCGGCGACCGAGGCGATCGAAGCGAGGGCCTCCCCGCGAAAACCGAGTGTGGCCACCGCTTCGAGCTCGGCGAGCGACCGGATCTTGCTCGTGGCATGGCGCATCAGCGCAAGCGGCAATTCGGCCGCCGGGATGCCGCAGCCGTCGTCGGCGATCGAGATCCTTTTTACGCCGCCCGCGTCGAGAACGATGCGCAGCGTCTTTGCGCCGGCATCGAGTGCGTTTTCCAGCAGTTCTTTGACGACGGAGGCCGGCCGCTCGACCACTTCGCCGGCCGCAATCTGGCTGATCAACTGGTCGGGCAGGGGGGCAATCGCGCGCGGCCTCGCGTGCACGGCGTGCTCGGGCGGGATGTCGGCGGGCGTGGGCGGTTCGGGGAATTCGGACATGCCGCGATTATAGCGATTGGCGCAATGGCGGTTCGGTTCGCGCGGGCCGAGCCAGTTGCCGTTTCGAGGGTGCGGCGGGGCACTTTCGGTATCATGGCGCGAGCGCTCTACCCGCTGCGCTTCTCGCGCGCGGCATTTTTATCAAAAGGGATGCATTTGGATACGCTGCTTCATTTCGCCAGCCTGGTTCTCCACATCGACGCGTTTCTCGGTGACTTCGTCAACCAATACGGCGCATGGGTGTACGCGGTGCTTTTTTTCATCGTCTTTTGCGAGACGGGGCTCGTGATTCTGCCGTTCCTGCCCGGCGATTCACTGCTTTTCATTGGCGGCGCGTTTTGCGCGACGGGCGAAATGAATCTCACGTGGCTGATCCTGCTGTTGCTGGCGGCGGCCGTGGGCGGCAATAGTCTGAACTATGCGATCGGCCGTGCAATAGGCCCTGCCGTGTTCAATACGCGTATTCGCTACCTCGAACGCTTTCTCGATCGCGCGGCGCTGCAAAAGACGCACGATTTCTACGAGCGGCATGGCGGCAAGACGATCGTGCTGGCGCGCTTCGTTCCGGTCGTACGCACGTTTGCGCCGTTCGTGGCCGGCGTATCGGGCATGAGCGTTTCGCGCTTTCAGTTCTTCAACGTGGCGGGTGCCTTGGGCTGGGTGCTGTCGCTCGTGCTCGCCGGGTACTTCTTCGGCAATATTCCGTTTATCCGCCAGTACCTGAATATCATCGTGCTCGTGGGAATCGGCGCCGCGATCGTGCCGATCGCGCTGGCGGCGCTTTGGAAGATGTGGCGCAAGAAGACCGCTGAGCCGATCGTGCGAAAGCCGAGCGGGCGTCCCTGAGCGGTGTCGATGGCGCGTCGCCCACGCGCGCCGACGAGAGAGGGGCGGGGTAAAGGTTCGCCAATGAGAACAAGGGGGCATTGCACGCCTCGCCGACCATGACCATCGACACGAGCCACGCCGCTGCGGCCCATCTTCAAGACCCGAGCCATTACACGAGCCCCGGGGCCGCCCCGCCGCGTTCCCTGCGGCTTGCGAAAGACACACTCGCGGGCCTGTCGATCGCAGGGCTGCTGCTACCGGAAGCCGTTGCCTACGCGGGCCTGGCCAATCTGCCTCCGCAGGCGGGCGTCGTCGCGCTGCTCGTCGGTCTGATCGTCTATGCCGCGCTCGGGAGCAGCCGCTTCGCAATCGTGTCGGCGACGTCGTCGTCGGCCGCGGTACTCGCGGCGACGGTGAGCGCCGTTCCCGGCACCCGTCTCGCGGCCGCCGCCGCGCTCGTCGCGGCTGCTGGCGGCCTTTTTGTACTGGCCAGTGCCGCGCGCCTCGGCGGTGTCTCGGATTTCATCGCCAAGCCTGTGCTGCGAGGCTTTGCTTTTGGTCTCGCGTTGACGATCACCATCAAGCAGATTTCCAGCATCGTCGGCGTCAAGTCGCGCTTCGCGGATGCACCGCGTATCGCTTATGACCTCCTCGTTCATGCGCCGCAGTGGAATCCGCATAGTGTCGGCGTCGGCGCCACGGCGCTCGCCATTCTCTTTGCACTCGGTCGCCGGGCCAGGATCCCAGCGACACTCGTCGTCATCGTGCTCGGGATCGGGGCCGGCTATTGGATCGACTGGCAAAGTTGGGGTATTCCGATCGTCGGCGATATCGATTTGCGCGACGTGCACTTCGGGCTGCCAGCCTTTCAGCGCACCGAATGGCTTCAGACGATCGAGCTCGCGTTTGCGCTGATGCTGATTCTTTATGCCGAGTCCTATGGCTCGATCCGCACGTTTGCGCTCAAGCATGGCGACAGCGTGTCGGCCAACCGCGATCTGCTTGCGCTCGGGGCGTCGAATGTCGTGTCGGGTTTGTTGCAGGGTATGCCGGTCGGCGCCGGTTACTCCGCCACTTCGGCAAACGAGGCGGCGGGGGCCCAAACGCGCCTGGCCGGTCTTGCCGCGGTCTTCGTGATCGCGCTCATCGTGTCGTTCCTGTTGCCGCAGCTCGCGCGTACGCCCGAGCCGGTGCTCGCGGCTATCGTGATTTATGCCGTGAGCCATTCGATCGATCCTGGCGTATTCAGGCCTTATTGGGTCTGGCAGCGCGATCGTTTGCTTGCAATGGCCGCATTGGCCGCGGTGCTCGTGTTCGGCGTGTTGCACGGGCTGCTCGCGGCGATCGCCGTGAGCCTGTTCCTGACGTTGCGCAGCTTATCGGTGCCGGTGGTGAGCGTGCTGGGCCGCTTGCGCGACAGTCATGATTTCGTCGATATCGCGGCGCACGCCGACGCTCGCCCGATCGAGGGCATCGTGATTGTGCGCCCGGAGGTGCCGCTTTTCTTCGCCAACGTGGAGCGCGTGCTCGGCGAGGTGCGCGCGCGTGTCGCCGCGCAGGTACCGAAGCCTCATACGGCGATGCTGAGTTTGGAAGAGACGCCCGACGTCGACAGCACTTCCATCGAGGCGCTCCGCATTTTCGCGGCCGAGCTGCGTTCGCGCGGTCAAGGGCTCGTGCTTGCGCGCTTGAAGCCGAAAGCGTTGGCGGCGCTCGGGCGCGCTGTCGATGAGACGTTACCCGCCCAAGCGTTGCGCGAGCTCAGCGTCGACGAATGCGTGCAATCGGTGGTGGATGGGCCCGACGCGCCAGCGAGCGGCAAGGCGCCCGCTGGCGGCGTCTGAGCACACGGTGTCGCTCCATCAAGGCAGCGAGATCGTCAGATTGGCCGATTCCGCTTCAGGTTTGACGAGCTGCGAGTAAGGCGCGAGCGTGCGCAGCGTGGAGTCGCGCAAATAAGTATGGAGTCCGAAATAGGCGCCCAACGCGACAAGCGCGAATACGGCGCCGATGGTCCAGAGCGGCACTTCGTGCTTGAGCCGGTGGGCGATCTGATCGGGCAGCGGCCAGTGCGGCGCGAAAGACGCACGCTTGCCTTTCATATGGGCGATTTCATCGCCGAGGCGGGCGGTCAGATAAGCGAGCTTTTCCGGCCCTTCGAGCAAATACTTGCCTTGGAAGCCGAGCAGCAGACACATGTGGAACACCTCGAGCGACTGTAGCCGCGCGACGCCTTGCGCGCGGCACGCTTCCAGATGGTCGAAGAACTTCTCGCCCGCCAATTGCTCGCCGAAGAGCACGAGCTGCAGGGGACGGCGTTCCCAAGCCGCGCGAATCCTGAACGGCGATGCGAGCACCGCCTCATCTATCGCCGCGCAAAACGCGAATTTGGATGCATAGACATCGTCGGCCGGTGCATTGAGCTTTTTCGCGCCGCGCTCGAAATCCGCGAGAAACGATTGCACGCGCGAGCTGAACTCTCCTGCGTCGCCCGGCTCGCGGCCCTGCTTGAGCAGGAACAGCATGAAAAAGCCGTCATAGAGCAGATCGCGCAGCGAGCGCGCCTGGGCGCCGGTCTCCGTGCTCGACGCGGAGGTTGCCGGCGGCATGCTGCCGCCGAAAAGGGAAGGGACTTCGGTCAAGATGTCACCGCAATGAGTTCGAGTTTGAGATCGTTGATGCCCGAGGGCGCATAGATCATCGCCGACTGGGCCTGCAGCATGCGCTCGTAAAGCGTGCCGCGCGCTTCGAGCGAGAAGTAGCACGCGCCGGGGCGAACCGGCACGGCGGGCGGCACTTGCGGCGTATAGACGAGCCTCACGCCCGGCATCGCGGACAAGACGAGCTTATCGACATCGTCGGGCGCGCCGACCTTGAAGCGCGCGGGGACGGCCTCGACGAGTTCGACGGGTGCCATATCGGCCGAGACGGCAATGAAGAAGCTGGTCTTTTCGTCGATCTTGCCCGAATCGAGGCGACCGATATGAAACGATGGACGAACCTCTTCGAGCGCGATCGCAAAATGGCGTGTCGAAATCACGGTCTCGAGCAAGTCGCGCACGATCGTGTCGAGGGTGTCGAACGCGGGCCCCGGATCGTCATGCCGATACGCGGGCAGATCGGCAAGCGAGTAGCGTTTCGAAAACGTCATCAATTGCCCGGCAAGACGCAGCAGCTCGTGAAAGAGCCGCTCCGGATGCAACGAGGCGTGCTGCAGCAAATGCACGAGCGATGCGACGGCCGCATTGGCGGTATGCAGCAGCCAGAACGAGGCGATGTCGCCCGAGCGGAATTCGATGATGTTCTTGGTCGGCTCGCGATGAAACCCATAGAGCGCGCTCACCTTCGCTTGCAGCGCATCGATGAGCTGACGCAGGCGCTGGTGCAAAAGAGGCGATGCTTCGATCGCGAGCGTTGGCGGCACGAAGCTCTCGTCGAGCTCGAACCCCGAGGCCGCCGTGCGCTTCACGCGCGCGATCGGCACCGCGATGAGCTGGGCGCGCGGTTCGTTATGGCCGATCAGTTTGACGCGCGTCTTGAGGAACGTGAGATTGGCCGTTGCCGCATCGGTGAATTGATCGGCGACGGGCAACTGCTTGCTCGCGTAACGCGAACCGAAACCGCCGTTGGTTTCGCCCGAATCGTTGTTGCCCGTATCGAGCAATGGATGCAGCGCGAGATAGAAAAGGAAGTCGCTCACGCCGTCAGGCAACGTGTCGAGCGAGATCGATTCGGGCAAATCGTCCGCCTGCGGGGCCGTATAAAGCGTGCCGTCGGGAAAGACCAGCGAGAGCTCCGCCAGCCTTAGCGACTTGTTGTTGAGCGCATCGGCATCGAAGCGCACGGAGCGTATGCCCCAGTTGTACGGTTGAATGGCGCGTATCGATTCGAAAACGCGCGCTTCGTGATAAGCGTCTTGTTGCTGGAAATGCTGAGGCCTGAGAAAAAGGCCTTCTCCCCAAAGCAATTTCGCCGAATAACTCATCTCGAATCCGCAAGGAAAGTCAAAAAGCCGCGCATGCGGTCGTAAAAGCTGCATTCAACATGCATTGGCTGTTCATTGGCGCAGCCTTCACCCGCAAGACACCGATGACAGCAAATTCAGCGCTGGCATGGGCAGCCCCGGATCGGGTGGAATGACCGTGCCGTTCGCCACTGTCATCGCGCAACTGTGAAGGCCGACCATTATGCCGGATTTCTCCGATTTCACCGGATCGAAGGCGAACTTCCAACGCCGCATGGCGGGGTCGCGAAAGAGCGCGACGATACCGAATGCCTGGGCTTCGCGTGAAACCTTTTCCACCATCGTATAGCGCTGGCCGGGAATCAGCGTCACCTCGCGCACGCTCAACAAGTCCGCACCCAAGGCGCCTTTTTCCTTGGCCGGATCGGTAAACGCGTCGAAGCCGGCCTGCTGGAATGAGGTTGGATCCTTGAGCACGTATAGCCGCACGACCACGGCCAGCGGGTGTTTATCGTTCGCCGCATTCAGATTGGGCGCTGCGGCGAGCGTCAGCGGGATGTCGCGCGGCGGCTTCTGGGAATCGGGGACAGCGGGCTTGCCGATGCCCGCTACCTGGAGCGCCGCGGACGCGGCGGCACCGAGCACGGGCACGCCGGCGGCGCACCCCGAGAGTGACAACGCAACCGCGAGCGGCGCGAAAGCGTGTATGAAATGTGGCCTCATCGAACTATTCCGGCCGATGCCGGATGCTCCGTCCAAAGTATGGGAAAAGCAGCCGGAACGGCGCTTCCAATCCGTTCAAAGATCAAAAACGGACAAGTTTGTATAGTGGCTAATGCGTAGCCTGTCCGGCAAATTTTTCTTAATCTCGAATCAATCCTTAATTGACTCGGAAAATGTTTCCTCCCGCTTGTGCGTATTCGTTATTCAAAGAATTCCTACTCGACCTATATTGCGCGATAGAAGTTGAATTATGGAAATTTGGCCGGTACTATACGCGCGCACTCGCCGCAAAGCAAAGCTGTGGTTTCCGGGCGAATTAATAAACCGCTAGGCGGTACCAACAAATCATGAAACAGCAACTTTCTCTAAAACTTTCCGCGGCGGTGCTCGTGTGCGCCGCTATCGCTGGCTGCGCGACGCAGAAATCGGCTGAGCAAAGCACGCCCGAAGCATTTAACAAGGCGCTGGCCGATGCCGACACTGTCGCAAAAGGCGGCGACAAGGACCGCGCGCTTGCGCTTTACCAGCAGTTGACCAAGGCCGACCCGACACGCGAAGAGCCGTGGTCGCGCATCGCTCAAATCCAGTTCGATCAGAACCACTACGGCCAGGCCATCGTCGCCGCGCAAGAAGCCTTGCAGCGCGATTCGACCGATCGCGCGGCCAAGAGTGTGCTGGCCGTGAGCGGCCTGCGTATCGCCACACAATCGCTCGGCGAATTGAGGCAGGATGCCGCGCTTGCGGGCGACGCGAAGACCGACGCGCAGACGCTCGCTCATGAACTGCGCGACACGCTCGGGCAGGCCACGCTCTTTCCCGAAGAAGTCGCTCAGAAAAAGCCTGTCGCGAAGCGACGCCGCATCGTGCGCCATCCTGCGCCGGGGCCGAAGGAGGCCGGGGACGCGACGAGCCCGGCGACGA
>CBJLAJ010000006.1:0-95768 GCA_966421005.1 uncultured Paraburkholderia sp. | reverse complement strand
AATCGACGTAGCGCGATGGCGTTTGCACGGCGAAGGCTCCGGCGTACCGCCCTCGCGCCGTGCGCCCGAACCGTCTTTACTTCGCCGTGGCGAGTGCAATAGCCGTATCCAACATACGGTTCGAGAAGCCCCACTCGTTGTCGTACCAGCTCGACACCTTCACGAGGCGACCCGCCACCTTCGTCAGCGTCGAATCGAACGTCGACGAAGCGGGATTGTGGTTGAAGTCGACCGAAACCAGCGGCGCGTCGTTATAGCCGAGGATACCCTTGAGCTCGCCTTCGGCCGCATCCTTCATGATCGCGTTGATCTCTTCGACCGTCGTGTCGCGCTTCGCAATGAACGACAGGTCGACGATCGAGACGTTGATCGTCGGAACACGGATGGCGTAGCCGTCGAGCTTGCCGGCCAGCTCGGGCAACACGAGGCCGATGGCCGCGGCCGCACCCGTCTTCGTCGGGATCTGGCTGTGCGTGGCCGAGCGCGCGCGGCGCAAGTCTTCGTGATAGACGTCGGTCAACACCTGATCGTTCGTGTAGGCGTGGATCGTCGTCATCAGGCCCGACTCGAGGCCGATTTTGTCGTTGAGCGGCTTGACGAGCGGCGCGAGGCAGTTCGTCGTGCACGATGCGTTCGACACCACGGTGTGCTCGGCCTTCAGCGTGTTGTGGTTCACGCCGTAGACGATAGTCGCGTCCACGTCCTTGCCGCCCGGCGCCGAAATCAGCACCTTCTTCGCGCCGCCTTGCAGGTGGGCGCTGGCCTTGGCCTTCGACGTGAAAAAGCCGGTGCACTCCATCACCACGTCCACGCCGAGGTCGCCCCAGGGCAATTCAGCCGGGTTGCGGTTCGCCAGAACGCGAATCTTGTCGCCGCCGACGATCATGTAATCGCCGTCCACTGCCACTTCAGCATTGAACCGCCCATGCGCCGTGTCGTACTTCGTGAGATGCGCGTTGGTCTTCGCATCACCGAGATCGTTGATGGCGACGATTTCGAGATCGTGCTTCTTGCCATTCTCGTAGAACGCGCGCAGCGTATTGCGGCCGATACGGCCATAGCCGTTGATTGCAACGCGAATCGTCATGCTGTTTCTCCTGAACTTGGGCTGAAAAAAGTCCTGCGTTTTCCAACAGTCCGGCGGCGCGGCTGGGCGAGGCCGCGCTCGCGGACCCCTCTCGTCCTCTTATTGATCGAGCGCCGTCTTCGCAGCCGCGACGACGTGCTCCACCGTGAAGCCGAAGTGCTTGAACAGCACGCCGGCGGGGGCCGATTCACCATACGTGTCGATACCGACCACGCTTCCCTCGAGCCCGACGTACTTTCGCCAGTAGTCGGTCACGCCTGCCTCGATTGCCACGCGGCGCACGCCCTTCGGCAGCACACGCTCGCGATATTCGGCATCCTGACGGTCGTATACCGTCGGTGCGGGCATCGAAACCACGCGCGCGGAGATGCCTTCGCGCGCAAGCGGCTCCACTGCCTTCAGGGCGAGCTCCACTTCGGAGCCCGTCGCAATGAGAATGATCTTGCGCGCGACGATCTCGTCGTCCCAGTCGCGCAATACATAGCCGCCCGCTGCGACGTTCGCGATCTGTGCATCGGTACGTTCCGAGAACGGCAGGTTCTGCCGGCTGAACACGAGGCACGACGGACTCTGGCGCTCGATGGCCTGCGTCCAGGCCACAGCCGTCTCGACGGTATCGGCGGGACGCCAGACATCGAGATTCGGAATCAGGCGCAAGCTCGCGAGGTGCTCGATCGACTGGTGCGTCGGACCGTCTTCGCCAAGACCGATCGAATCGTGCGTGAATACGAAGATCGAGGGCGCCTTCATCAGTGCCGCCACACGCAGCGCGTTGCGGCTGTAGTCCGAGAACGTGAGGAACGTGCCGCCGAACGCCTTGTAGCCGCCGTGCAGCGCGATGCCGTTGATGATGGCGCTCATGCCGAATTCGCGCACACCGTAGTTGATATGGTTGCCCCAGACGATGCCGCTTTCGCCAGCACCTGCCGCGCGCACGGGCTTGCTCGCTTTCCAGTTCGTGAGGTTCGAGCCGGTCAAGTCAGCCGAGCCGCCGAGCAGCTCGGGCAGCGCGGCCGCGAGCCCCTCGAGCGCAAGCTGGGAGGCCTTGCGCGTGGCAACCGTCTCGGCCCGCTCGTTCGCGCCGGCGATGATCGCCTGTGCCTTCGCGGCCCAGTCGGCCGGAAGCTTGCCCGCCGCGCGGCGCTCGAATTCGGCGGCTTCGACGGGGTACTTCGCACGGTACTGCGCGAGGACGCCGTTCCAATCGGACTCGTTACGCGCGCCCTGCTCTTTCGCATCCCACGCCGCATAGACTTCCTGCGGAATGACGAACGGCTCCCACTTCCAGCCCAGCGCCTCGCGCGTTGCGGCGACTTCCTGCGCGCCGAGCGCCGCGCCATGCACGTCGTGGCCGCCCGCCTTGTTCGGCGAACCCTTGCCGATCACGGTCTTGCAGCAGATCAGCGTGGGCTTGTCGGCCCGCTTTGCCGCCGCGATCGCGGCATCGACGGCATCGACATCATGGCCGTCGACATGGGCAATCACGTTCCAGCCGTATGCTTCGAAGCGCTTCGGCGTGTCGTCGTGGAACCAGTGTTCGACGTGGCCGTCGATCGAGATGCCGTTGTCGTCGTAAAGCGCAATCAGCTTGTTCAGCTTGAGCGTGCCCGCAAGCGAACAGGCCTCGTGCGAGATGCCCTCCATCAGGCAGCCGTCGCCGAGAAAGACGTAAGTATGGTGATCGACGATCTTCGCATCGGCCTTGTTGAACTCGGCAGCCAGCAGCGCTTCGGCGAGCGCCATGCCGACCGCGTTCGCGAGACCCTGGCCGAGCGGCCCCGTCGTCGTTTCGACACCGGGCGTGATGCCGTATTCCGGGTGACCGGGCGTCTTCGAATGAAGCTGGCGGAAGTTCTTCAGCTCGCCGAGCGGCAAGTCATAGCCGCTCAAATGCAAGAGTGCGTAAAGCAGCATCGAGCCGTGCCCGTTCGAGAGCACGAAGCGGTCGCGATCGGCCCAATGCGGGTTGGCCGGATTGTGCTTCAGATGGCGCGACCAGAGCGCCACGGCAATGTCCGCCATGCCCATCGGCATGCCGGGATGGCCCGAGTTCGCTTGTTGCACGGCGTCCATCGCGAGCGCGCGGATCGCGTTCGCCATCAGGGCGGTGGGGGCGGGAGACGAGGTCGTCATGTCGAGTCCGGAGAACGAGTCGAGAAAGCGGGGCCGTGCGGAAGACCGTCGCTCGCTGCCCATGGCGCCGCCCGGCACGAACAAAAACGCGCGCGGCGGGGACAGATCCGGGGGCAGATCGAAAGAGCGAACGGACGGGGCTGCAAAGCATGCCATTCTAACAGATGCCCACTCTTTCCCAGCCTGCCGGCGCATAGCACACAAAGCCCGGACGCATACCGCATCGGCGTTCCGGCACCTATAATCGAGCGGTCGACGACTCATTGCGGGCGCCGCCCGCCACGCACCTCACGTGACCGCTCGAACCCACGCTCCGCTCACGTTTCAACCCACAGCGGATGCCGTCTACGGCTTCCCGCATGCGCGCAGGCTCGCAAGCGTCATTTCGCCGCATCAACGCATCGAGGTTTGGGACACGCCGCTGCTCGGCGTACTTTTTACGCTCGACGGGCGTCCGATGACCTCCGTTGGGGACGAATTCGTCTATCACGAATGCATGGTGCACCCGGCGGCGCTGGCCCACCCCGAACCCAAGAAAGCGTTGGTGCTCGGAGGAGGCGACGGCGGTGCCGCACGGCAGTTGCTGATGCACCCCAGCATCGAACGTATCGTCGTGGCGGAGCTCGACGAAGCCGTCGTTCGCATGGCGCGGCGCCACTTGAACGACGTGCATCGCGGCGCATTCGACGATTCGCGCGTCGAGCTCGTCATCGGCGATGCCGCACGGTTCGTCGCGCAGACGAGAGAACAATTCGACGTGGTGGTGTTCGACCTCACGCCACCCGATTCCCCGGCCGCCGAGCTTTATACGGGCGCGTTCTACGCGCGGCTGAAAAAAGCGTTGGCGCCGCGCTCGGCCGTGTCGATGCACCTCGGCTCGCCGTACTTTCACGCCGAGCGTGTCGCGACGCTGATCCAGGGTCTGGGCGAGCATTTCGCCATCGTCGACCCCATGTCTGCGTTCGTGCCGCTTTACGGCTCGCAATGGATGATGGCGCTCGCGAGCGATACGCTCGACGCCGCCGCGCTGTTCAAGCACGAGATCGAAGCCCGGCTCGCCGCACGCCGCATCGAGGGTCTCCAATACTACGGCGCGGCCTTGCATCGCTCGCTCTTTGCCTTGCCTGCCGCGCTTGAGGCTAAACTCGCTCGTTCGCGTAAAACGCGCTCCGAACTGCCGGGTTAGCGCCGCCGAAACAGCGCGCCCGGGCTTCCGGCGCCCGAGCTACGCAGCCTTTTTCAACGATGCCATCCGCCATGCCCCGTTTCTTCGTCGACATGCCACTCTCCACGAGCGATCTGCTCGCGCTGCCCGAGGACGTCGCCCGCCACGTCCAGGTTCTGCGGATGCAGCCCGGCGACGCGCTCACGCTCTTCAACGGCCGAGGCGGTCAATACGAGGCGCGGCTCGCCGAACTCGGCCGGCGCTCCGCGACCGTCGAGCTCGGCGCATTTGCCGCAATCGAGGCGGAGCCGCCTTACCGCATCACGCTGGCGCAGGGCATCGCGGGCGGCGACAAAATGGACTGGCTGATCGAAAAGGCGATCGAACTTGGCGTGTCGCGTATCGTGCCGATGGGGACGGCACGCGCTGTCGTGCGCCTCGCGGGCGAGCGCGCCACGCGTCGCCAGATGCATTGGCAGGCGCTCGTCGCGGCAGCGTGCGAGCAATGCGGACGTAATCGCGTGCCGGAAGTCGAGCCGCCGCGCGAGCTCTCGGCTTGGCTCGACGCGCTGCCGGCGGCGCTTGACGACGGCGAGCTGCGACTCATGCTTTCGCCGCGCGCGGCGCAGCCGTTCGATGCCTTGCCAAAGCAGGCACCCTTGGCGGCAGTGACGCTGCTGATCGGCCCCGAGGGCGGTCTGGCACCCGAAGAGGAAGCCGCCGCAACGGCGCGCGGATTTACGCCGATCGCGCTCGGACCGCGCGTGCTGCGCACCGAGACGGCCGGCATCGCGGTTCTGGCCGCGCTCGCCGCGCGCTGGGGCGGCTGGTAGGCCGGCAAATCATGGAGGATCGGCGAACGCTCGAGCGTGCGTCCAACCCGGGTCGGACCTGTCGACGTGGATGACAGGACAGGCCCTGACGCTTACGCGAACGAATAGAACACGCGGAACGCGACCTTACGCTCGGCCCAGAATTCGGCCGCTTCGCGAAACACGTCGAGCAGCGTCTCGCGACCTTCCTTGTCGAACTTCTGCGCGATCGGCAGTGCCTCGAGCACGATCACGAAGCCCGGCTGCTCGCCCGCCTTATGGACGAGATCGGTGAGACAGTCGTAAAGCGCGTCATAGTTCTTGCCGAAATGTTTCGGAAAGAGAAAGGACGTGGAGATCGTTTCGAGCACTTCCTGCTTCGAATTCGCGTTGCCGCAATATGCATAGAGGAAATGCTCGCCGAGCCGGTTTGCTTCGTCGGCGAGATCCTGCACACGAAACGCCCGGATCGATTGCACGATATTCGGCCGCACCGTCGAGAACAGGCTCATAGGCTCCTCGCTCGATGAACGCCCGGGTTGCGGATCGTTGTTGCACGGACCGTCCTCGCCCGTGCGCATCTGCATGACGCGCTGAAAGAGGTTGCCGTCGCGGGCCGCGAAAAGATCCGTCGCGACCGTTGCGTCGTACGCGTAGATGTTGTCGCTCATGCCGTTCATCCCGATGTCATTCAATGATGCGTTTAAAACTGGTGTAGTGGTCGTCCGAATAAAAGCAGTTGTCGATCTGCCTCGGCGGGCCGCCGCAGACGATGCGGCGTGCACCTCGATTCCTGGCCCCCGGTGTCCGAACCGTGTACTCGTGGTAGTAGCCGCGCGGCCGCCGCGGCAGCACCCGTTCGAAGTTGCCGAATACGACGCCGTCCTTGCCATACCGATAAGGCCCGCCGGCTGCGATCGAGTTCAACGTTTCGCGCGCCTCGCGAGGCAACTGCGGCGGCGCAATGCTGGGGCCAGTCCAATCCGCTGCCGCCGGCGTCGCCGTGATGGGCTCGCGGGCAAACGCCGCACCGCCCGACGGCAGCACCGATCCCAGACTCAGCGCGAGTGCGATAGCCGCGACAAAACCTGCGTAAATGCTACGCGCGCGCGAGTGCTCCCCACTGGCTGCGCCCCGTTGTGCGCTCATCGGCCGGCTGACCCCGTTTTGGACTAGACGGATAAACCACGAAAAACGCAAGGTTATCCCTAACAGCGGCCAGAAGCAATCTTTGTTAGGAAAATGAAGGATTTAGAAGAAAGGGTCGGATGGGCTGGCGCCGCATTTTCGCCGCTGCAAGCGAAATTTTCGCCCGAACAGGCGATTTTTTATCCTGTTTACGATAAGCTAACAAATGACGGCTCCGGCGGTCCCGGGTCTTTGCCTCCCCGGGGGCCGAGCGGTACGGAGTCGTTGTTTCACGCTTTAAGGGCGGTTTCTCTCTCTCCTTCGCCCTCGGCGTGCCCATTGCGGGCACGCCGTCTTTTTGCCTGCTTTTTTCGCCTGCCGCTTTTACGCGCTTATCGCACGGCGTTGGCGTCAGCCACCAGCAACGCCGTCATATTGACGATGCGTCGCACCGTCGCCGAAGCCGTCAATACGTGCACCGGCTTGGCGGCACCCAGCAGAATCGGACCGATCGCGATGTTATTGCCCGCCGCCGTCTTGAGCAGGTTGTACGAAATGTTCGCCGCATCGATGTTCGGCAGCACTAGCAGGTTGGCATCGCCTTCGAGCGTCGATTCGGGCAGGACTTCCTTGCGCAGGTTCGCATCGAGCGCCACATCGCCGTGCATCTCGCCGTCGACTTGCAGCTCGGGGGCGCGCTCCTTGAGCAGCGCGAGCGTGTCGCGCATCTTTTGCGCGGACGGCGCATGGCTCGTGCCGAAGTTCGAATGCGAGACGAGCGCGACCTTCGGCTCGATACCGAAGCGACGCACCTCCTCGGCCGCCATGATCGTGATCTCGGCGAGCTGCTCGGGCGTCGGGTCCACGTTGACATGCGTATCGACGAGGAAGATCTGCCGGCCCGGCAGCACGAGTGCGTTCATCCCCGCGTAGACGCTGCATCCCGCGCGCTTGCCGATCACCTGATCGATGAAGTGCAAGTGCCGGTGCGTCGTGCTGATCGTCCCGCAAATCATGCCGTCCGCTTCGCCCTTGGCGAGCAGCATCGAGCCGATCAGCGTCGTACGGCGACGCATCTCGAGCTTGGCCATCTGGTGGCTGATGCCCTTGCGCGCCATCATCTGCGCATACGTCTGCCAGAACTCGCGGTACCGTTCATCGTGTTCCGTATTGACGACCGTGTAATCCACGCCCGCCGTCAAACGCAGGCCATAGCGTTCGATACGGCTTTCGATCACCGAGGGACGTCCGATGAGTATCGGCGTGGCCAGCTTCTCGTCGACGACGATCTGCACCGCGCGCAGCACACGCTCTTCCTCGCCTTCCGCGAACACGACGCGTTTTTTCCCGTCCGCCACGCTGCGGGCCTGTTGGAAGATCGGTTTCATCGTCGTACCGCTGTGGTAGACGAACTGCTGCAGATGTTGCTTATAGGCCTCCATGTCCTCGATCGGGCGCGTCGCCACGCCGGAATCCATCGCGGCCTTGGCCACGGCCGGCGCGATCTTGACGATGAGGCGCGGATCGAACGGCTTCGGAATCAGATACTCGGGGCCGAACGAAAGATCCTGAATGCCATAGGCCGTCGCGACGATGTCGCTTTGCTCCTGACGCGCCAGCTCGGCGATCGCATTGACGGCGGCGATCTCCATTTCGCGCGTGACCGTCGTCGCGCCTGCGTCCAGCGCGCCGCGGAAGATGAACGGGAAGCACAGGACGTTGTTGACCTGATTCGGATAGTCGGTGCGGCCCGTGGCGAGCACCGCATCGGGCCGCACTTCGAGCGCGACTTCAGGCAGGATTTCGGGCGTCGGGTTCGCGAGCGCGAGGATCAGCGGCTTCGCGGCCATGGCCTTCGCCATCTCGGGCTTGAGCACGCCACCGGCCGACAGCCCCAGGAAAATATCGGCCCCTTCGATGACTTCGCCCAGCGTGCGCGAATTCGTTTCGCGGGCAAAGCGCTCCTTGTCCGGGTCCATCAGTTCTGTGCGGCCCGTGTAGACCACGCCGGCCAGATCGGTCACGAAGATGTTCTCGAGCGGCAGGCCCAAATCGACTAGCAGATCGAGACAGGCGAGCGCAGCCGCGCCGGCGCCGGACGCGACGAGCTTCACCTTGCCGATCTCCTTGCCGACGACTTTCAGGCCGTTGGTCACGGCCGCCGCCACGACGATCGCCGTGCCGTGCTGGTCGTCGTGGAAGACCGGAATCTTCATACGCTTGCGGCACTCGCGCTCGACGATGAAACAATCGGGCGCCTTGATATCTTCGAGATTGATGCCGCCGAAAGTCGGCTCGAGTGCCGCGACGACATCGACGAGCTTGTGGGGATCGGTCTCGTTGATTTCGATGTCGAATACATCGATGCCGGCAAACTTTTTGAAGAGGACGGCCTTGCCTTCCATCACGGGCTTCGACGCGAGCGGCCCGATATTGCCGAGCCCGAGCACGGCCGTGCCGTTCGTGACCACGCCAACGAGGTTGCTGCGCGCGGTAAAGCGCGCCGCGTTGAGGGGATTCTCGACGATTTCCTCGCAGGCAAACGCGACACCCGGCGAATACGCCAGCGCGAGATCGCGCTGGTTGATCATTTGCTTGGTGGGGGCGATGGCGATTTTGCCGGGGGAGGGGAATTCGTGATAATCGAGCGCGGCTTCGCGCAACTTCGTCTTGGTGGGGCTAGTCGACATGAGGGAAAAGTCCAGGCTACAGTGCTGATTGGAATCGGAATTCGACGCATTGTAGCGCCAATCCGAGGCCACTCCCCGCACGGGCAAGGGGCGCACCGGTCGCCGAAACCCCGCCCGATGCCGCTTGTTCCGCGCTCGTTCCCGTAACGACGCGGCATTTTATCGACCACTTCGCCGTCAATCGCACCGCTTCCATGCCGCTTTCCGAGTTTTCCCTGATCGAACGATTCTTCGCCAGCCGGGCGCGCCGCGGCGCGGGCACGGCGGTGCTCGGCATCGGCGACGATTGCGCGTTGCTCGCGCCGCGCGCCGATCAAGTGCTGGCCATCTCGACCGACATGCTCGTCGAGGGCCGCCATTTCCTGCCCGACGTCGATCCGCGCGCGCTGGGTCACAAGGCGCTTGCCGTGAACCTGTCCGATCTCGCGGCGATGGGCGCGAAACCGCGCGCGTTCACGCTCGCGCTCGCGCTCGAAACGCCTGACGAAGCCTGGCTCGCGGGCCTCGCCGAGGGCATGTTCGCGCTGGCCGAGCGTTTCGGCTGCGAGCTCATCGGCGGCGACACGACGCGCGGGCCGTTGAATCTTTGCATCACCGTCTTCGGCGACGTGTCGCGCGAACGCGCGCTGCGCCGCGACGGCGCGCGCCCGGGCGACGATATCTGGGTTTCCGGCACGCTTGGCGATGCGCGCGCGGGCCTCGGCATCATGCGTGGCGAATGGGCCGCGGAGCTTTTCGATGCGAACGAAGCGGCTCGGCTGCGCGATGCAATCGAGCGCCCGGAACCGCGTATTGCATTGGGTCTCGCGCTCGCCGGCCTTGCACATGCCGCGCTCGACATTTCGGATGGGCTCGCCGGCGATCTCATGCACATCCTCGAACGCTCGCGCGTGAAAGCGCGGGTCGAAGTCGAAACACTGCCCCGCTCGTCGGCGCTGCGCAAGCTCGCCGGCGCGGACCAGTTGCGCTGCGCGATCGCGGGCGGCGACGATTACGAGCTGTGCTTCACGGCAGCGCCCGAAAAGCGCGACGCCATCCTCGCGGCAGGCACGCATGCAGGCATCGCACTCTCGCGCATCGGTACAATAAGTGCCTCACTCGATCCTTCGGAGGAACCCGCAATCACCTGGCTCGACGCGTCGCATGCGCCGCTCGATCTGAAGTTGCACGGTTTCGATCATTTCAATGCAGCGTGACCCCATGATTGGCGGCGGCATCGCGAACCGCCCCCCGCTCGATTCGCGCCCACGGCGCGCGACAGCCCGTTTCATGCTGTCGCATCCGCTTCACGTGATCTCGCTCGGCTTCGGCAGCGGCTTGTCGCCGCTGATGCCCGGCACCTTCGGTACCTTGTTTGCCTGGCTCTCGTTCGCTGCGCTGGCGGGCCGGCTGACCGTAGCCGAGTGGGGCGTGCTGATCGTCGTCGGATTCGTTGCCGGCGTCGGCATCACCGGCTTCACGGCCAAACGGCTCGGTATCGACGATCCCTCCCCCGTCGTTTGGGATGAGATCGTCGCGTTCTGGCTCGTGCTGCTGTTCGTGACGCCCGAAACATTCGTCGGGCAACTCGCCGCATTCGTCATCTTTCGTTTCTTCGACATGGTCAAGCCGCCGCCGATCCGCTACTTCGATCGGCACTTCTCGGGCGGCTTCGGCATCATGATCGACGATCTCGTTGCAGCGTTTCTCACGCTGCTGGTCATCGCGCTTTGGCGCATGACGATCTGAACCGTTGAGCGGGAACACAGCCATGGCCACCGATTCCGTACTGCATCAACTCGCTGTGCGCGTCGGCAACAAGCTGCGCGAAACGCGGCTCATGTTGACAACCGCCGAGTCCTGCACGGGCGGCATGGTCGCAACCGCGATCACCGATATCTCGGGCAGCAGCGGATGGTTCGAGCGCGGGTTCGTGACCTACTCGAACCAGGCGAAAACCGAAATGATCGGCGTGCCGGCCGAACTCATCGACAAGCATGGCGCGGTCAGCGAACCCGTCGCGCGTGCCATGGCCGAAGGCGCGCTGCGCAATAGCCGCGCGCAGGTATCGCTCGCGATCACGGGCGTGGCCGGCCCCGGCGGCGGCACGGAAACGAAGCCCGTCGGCATGGTGTCGTTTGCCTGGAGCAACCGCCTTCATACGTCGTGCGAAACCGTGACGTTCAAAGGCGATCGCGAGCAGATCCGGGTCCAGGCGGCGGTACACGCGTTGCGCGGCCTGCTCGCGCTCATCGACGAAAACGAGCGCTGAGCGGCACGCGCGGTTGCGCTAGCGATAGAGATTGATCTGGTCGCGCGTCGCGCGCGCCGCCTTGGCCGCCGCCTGTGCGAAGTCGTCGTCCTTGCCCGCATAGAGGATCGCGCGCGAGGAGTTGATCATCATCCCCGTGCCCGCCTGCGTGCGTCCCGCTCGCACCGTCGCCTGCACGTCGCCGCCTTGCGCGCCAATGCCCGGGATCAGGAGCGGCATGTCGCCCACGATCTCGCGTACCGCTTCGATTTCCTTCGGGAAAGTCGCGCCGACGACGAGCGCGAGTTCGCCGCTCGCATTCCACTTCTGCGCCGCAAGCGTGGCCACGATCTGATAGAGCGGACGGCCGCCCGAATCGAGAAACTGGAGGTCGGAGCCGCCCGCGTTCGATGTCCGACAAAGCACGATGACACCCTTGCCCGGGTGGGCCAGATAGGGCTCGATCGAATCGAAACCCATATAAGGATTGACCGTCACGGCGTCCGCGCGATACCGCTCGAACGCCTCGCGTGCGTACTGCTCGGCCGTGCTGCCGATGTCGCCTCGCTTGGCGTCGAGGATGACGGGCAGGCCCGGGTGCGCCTCATGGATATGGGCGATCAGCGCTTCGAGCTGATCCTCGGCGCGATGCGCGGCGAAATAGGCGATCTGCGGCTTGAACGCGCTCGCAAACGGCGCCGTGGCATCGACGATGGCACGGCAGAAATCGAAGATGGCATCGCCGCGGTTGGCCAGCGCGCCGGGAAAACGCGACGGTTCGGGGTCGAGTCCGACGCAAAGCAGAGAGTCGCTGCGTCGCCACGCATCATCGAGCGTGCGGACGAAAGACGGGCTGGAGGACATGGATCGGGCGCCCGCGAGGGCCAGTTATCGAATGAGAGGTGCGTATTCTAACCGCCGCCACGCACTCGCCTGCCCGCGCCTGGCGAGCGCCGCCTCACGCCGCCCGCGCACGGGACGGCGCGCGGCGCTATCTGCCGACGCGTTCGACCGTGAAGCGAAACTCGCGCGAAAGCTTGTCGCCGGGTGCGAGCACGGTCATGCCATGCGTGTCCGGGCCGCCGGGCAGGTTGACCGCGTTGATCGGGTGATCGACGGGCTCGAAGCAGAAAAACGCTTCGCCGGGCGGCGTATAGAGGACGTAGTAGTCGGCGTCCGCGGCGATCGTCAACGACAGCCGCTTTTCCGGCCATACCACTGTCGCATGCCCGCTCCAGCCCGTGAACGCGTGATTCACGAGCGCGCCGGGCAGCGGATAGGCGACGCCGAACTGCCAGGCCGGCGGCACGGGCACATGCCGCACGGGGAGCCAATCGTCGCCCGCAAGCCACAGGCCGCTCGCGGCAGCCGCGAGATGCGTTTCGCCGTTGCGCGGCAAAAAGGGATGCAGGCCAAGCCCGAACGGCAACGGTTCGCGCCCGGCGTTTTCCACGGCAAGCGAGACGGCGAGGCTCGCACCGTCGAGCGCATAGGTGAGCGCGGCCCGGTAGCCGTACGGCTTGCCGCGGCTGCGATCGAGCGCAAGCGTCGCGCTCACCGCGTCGTGCTCCACGAGCTCCCAGGCCTGCAACCATCCGTCGCCATGGATCGGCAGTGGCTCGGCCGGACGGTTGCGCGGTACATCGATATGACGCCCCGCGAACGTGAACGACGCGCCGCCGATGCGATTCGAATATGGCACCAGCGGATAGCAGGCGAGCGCATTCGGGTCCGCGCCCGCCGCGACAGACGGCGCGCGGCGAAACACCGGGATCGTCCCGTTGCCATTGCCGCGCCAGTCGAAACGCGTAATGGCGCCGCCGAGCGCAGGCGCCACGTCGAGCCGCAATTGCGACGTCGAGAGCGTCACCGTCGCGCTTTCGCCGCCCGCACCCAGCCCACGCGCGAGCACAGCGGTGCTAGGTCCCGGCCGCACCGGCTGACTCACCGCGGCGAGCTTGGCACGGCGCGCGGCGGACGGTGTCTCGCCGCGTGCGAGACGGGCATCGGAATTCGCTGCGGTCATAGTCTGCTCCTCGAGAGGCGGGATGCGGCCCGGTCTTGTTCCGGGGTCTTGCTCAAAGGCGGCGATGCCTTGCCGCCTTTGTCTCTTTATTTATCGTTCGGTTCCTGGCAACCGGCAGGATCGTCAGGTCGGCAGGCCAGCAAACACCACCTCGGGCAGGCCGCGACGCGCGACTGTGGCCGCAAATACGCCGCCCGTGCCGCGCTCGGCGGCAAGCTCATTCTCATCGAGCCCCACGCGCGCAGTCGTCACGTAGAGCGTGCCAAGATGCTCGCCGCCCAACGCAACGCAGCTCGGCTGGCGCGCGGGAACGACGACGCGCTCCGTTTCGCGGCCGGTCCCGTCGTAGCGAACGACCCGTCCCGCGCCCCAATGCGCGTTCCACAAACCGCCCTCGGCATCGACGGTCGACCCGTCCGGGTCCCCGTCGGCATCGGCGATGATCGCGAACCGATGCGACGCCCCGATGCTGCCATCGGCGCCATAGGCGCAGGCCTGGATCTCGCGCGTCGGCGAATCGCAGAAGTACATCGTCGCCCCGTCGGGACTGAATGCAATGCTGTTGGCGATCGCCGGCCCGGGCAGTGGCAGCCTTTCAACCGACAAGTCGAGGTTCAGACGGTAAAACCCGCCGATCGGCTGCTGCTTATCCGCTTCGTGCATCGTACCGAACACAAAGCGCCCCTGACGATCGCACTTGCCGTCGTTCAGGCGCGTACTCATGTCGGGTTCGATCTCGGCGATGCGCGCGAATTCGCCCGTCGCGAGATCGAAGAATGCGAGATGCGAGGCCAAGCCGACGAGCAGCACATGGGCACGCGCGGTGAACGCGAACGTGGCCAGCCGTTCCGGCATGCGCCAATCGGCACGCTCGCCCGTCTTGGGGTTGTAGCGGTAGAGCCGCTGGCCCTCGATGTCGGTCCAATACAGTTGCCCCGTGCGGGCGCACCAGAGCGCCCCTTCGCCGAGCGTACATTTCGTGTCGACGACAAGCGCTGCGCTATCGCTGCGCGGTGTCTCGCCGTTCGCGTCGTGCCCCGTCATGCCCAACCTCCGTCAACGATGAAGTCCTGTGCTGTGATCATCCGGCTGTCATCCGCGGCGAGAAAAAGCGCCATGCGCGCGAGATCTTCGGGCAGCAGTTCGCCGTCGAGGCATTGGCCGGCCTTCAACGCGCGCAAGCCCGCCTCGTCGAGCCAGAGGCGCCGCTGCTTGTCGGTCATGACCCAGCCCGGTACCAGCGTATTGACGCGAATCCCGAACGGACCCAGGTCGCGGGCCAGCCCGCGCGTGAGTCCGGCAATCGCCGCTTTCGACGCCAGATAAACCGGCATTCCGCCCTGTTTCAGCATCCAGCTGATCGAACCCAGATTGACGATCGAGCCGCCGCCGGACGTTTTCATATCGTCGGCCACTGCTTGTGCCGCAAAGAACTGGTGCCGTAAATTGACAGCGATACCGGCGTCGAACGACTCCGGCGTGACTTCTGCGATCGTGTGGCGTTTATCGTTCGCCGCATTGTTGATCAACGCGGCAATCGGTCCGAATGCGCCGCGCGCATCGGCCATCGCGCCGCGTAGCGCCTCGATGTCCGTGATATCGCAAGCGAGAAACAGCGGCTTCGTGCGCGAATCGCCCAGTGCGTCGGCGAGCGCCACGCCCGCGCTCGTGTCGATATCGCAAAACGCCACGCGAGCGCCCTGCTGCGCGAAATGCTCGACGAACGATGCGCCGATGCCCGTCGCGCCGCCGGTGATGAAGACGGTGCGATCGACGAGGCTCGGATACCGCGCGTAGGGGCCGGGTTGCGGATGATCGGGTAACGCCATCGTGAAGAATCTCCGTCGATTACGAGAGCCTGCGCGTCAATCGCGCGAGCCGCGGTTCTTCAGTTGGTCGAGCAGCACGGCAGCGAGCAGAATCGCGCCGCGTACGAGGTATTGATAGAACGCGTCGATGTTGAGCAGGTTCATGACGTTCTCGACCGTGCCCATGATGAGCACGCCGATCACGACACCGGAGATCGTCGCGCGGCCGCCGAGCAGCGACACGCCGCCGAGCACGCAGGCGGAGATCACGTTGAGCTCGAAGCCTTGCGCCGCGTTCGGCTGACCCGATGTAATGCGCGACGCAAGGATCACGCCCGCCAACGCCGTCACCGCCCCCTGCACGAGGAAAATGACGACGCGCGTGCGCTCGACGTTGATGCCGGCGAGGCGCGAGGCTTCGGGGTTACCGCCGATGGCCAGCGTGTTGCGGCCATAGACGGTATGGTTCAGCATCACGCCGAAGACGATGAAGCAGATGAGCGTCACCCAGATCGGCAGCGAGACACCGGCGAACGTCAGGCCGCCCAGCGCGATGAACGTGTCGGACGACACGCCGACCGCCTGGCCATGCGAAACGATGAAGCCGAGGCCCCGCACGATCTCCATCGTTGCGAGCGTCGTAATCAGTGCGTTGATGCGCAGATAGGCGATGACGGCGCCGTTGACGAAGCCGATCACGGCGCCGGCCGCGACCGCCGCGGCGATCGCGATGAACGTATTGTTGGTCGCGTTGAGCACCATCGCGCAAAGCACGCCCGCGAACGCGACGGTCGAACCCACAGAGAGGTCGAAGTCGCGCGAGGCGAGACAGAACATCATCGTGCAGGCGACCATGCCGATCTGCGAAATCGACAGCGCGAGGCCGAGCATGTTGTCGATCGAGAAAAAGTGATCGACCGTCAGCGATGTCGTAATGAACATCACGACGAAGATCAGGATGAGGCTGTATTCGGTGACCTGCTGCCACCATTTCTGCCGATCGTTCGCGCTCGGAATCAGCGCCTCGGCGGCCTGCTTGGCTGCGGAAGTCGCGAGGTTTTCTCCAGCTTGCATTTCGTCACTCCTTCGCCCGTTTTCGGCGGGTTACCGTTGTCGTCCGTTCTGTCCTGTCAAAGCGTGTCGCTTCGCTCGTCGAAGCGCCGCGCGTTGCGCATTTGCTACGCAGCCTCTTGGGCGGGACTCGTTGTCTGTCCTTCCCCGCCTTGCGGCAACGCGAGGCTCAAGAGCGCAGCCTCGTTGGCCTGACCGCGCTCGAGCGTTCCCGAGATGCGTCCTTCGCGCATGACGACGATGCGATCCGATACGCCCAGGACCTCGGGCAGCTCCGACGACACCATCACGACCGCGCAGCCGCGCTCGGCCAACTCGTAGATCACGTTGTAAATTTCGTGCTTCGCGCCGACGTCGATGCCGCGCGTCGGCTCGTCGAGAATCACGACCTTCAATTCGGGTTCGGCGAGCCAGCGCGAGAGAATCGCCTTTTGCTGATTGCCGCCCGACAGCAGTCGGATCCGCTGCCGACGGTGCGGCGTCTTGATCTTGAGCAGCTTGATGAAACGCTCGGCCGTTTGCGCCTCTTTCGCGTGATTGAGAAAGAGGCCCGCGCGCAGACCATGCCGGCGGCAGCTGATATTGATGTTTTCGGCCACGGACGCAATGGCGAGGATGCCCTCTTCCTTGCGATCCTCCGGGCACAGCACGACGCCATGGCGAATCGCCTGAGCCGGGCTCTTGATCTCGATGTTCGCGCCGTCGAGCGCGATGCGGCCGCCGCGTTTTTTCTCGGCACCGTAGACGAGCCGCATGAGCTCGCTGCGTCCGGCCCCGACAAGACCGAAAAATCCGAGGATTTCGCCCGCGCGCACCTCGAAGCTCGCCGGTGCGGCGAGTCCGTGTCCCTCGATGCCATCGACGGCGAGGCGGACGTCCTTGTGTTCGCGCGGCCGATAATCGTAGATATCCGTGATTTCACGCCCGACCATTTCGGCGACGAGCGTCTCGCGTTTGACTTCGTGCAGATCGCGATGCGAGCCCACCTTGCGGCCGTCGCGGAAAATCGTGCAGGCATCGCAAAGCGCATAGATTTCATCCATGCGATGGGAGATATAGATGAGCGCACGCCCATCGGCCTTCAAATCGCGCACGAGCTTGAAAAGCACTTCCGTCTCGCGGTGCGACAGCGAACTCGTCGGCTCATCGAGCGCGATGACACGCGCATTGCGCAAAAGCGCCTTGCAGATCTCGACCATCTGGCGCTGTGCGATCGAAAGCCGTCCGAGCTTCGCGTTCGGATCGAGATCGACCCCCATGGCAGCAAGCCGCTCGCGCACGAAGCGCTGCGCGCCGCGTTTGTCGACGAAGCCGAACGCCGTCGGCAGGCGGCCCAGCAGCAGGTTCTCCGTGACCGTGAGATCGGGCACGTACTGCAGCTCCTGATGGATGATAGCGACGCCGGCGGCGATCGATGCGGCCGCGCTCGCAAAGTGCACTTCCTGCCCGTCGATCATGATGCGGCCCGAATCGGGCTGATACTCGCCGCCGAGCACCTTCAGCAGGGTCGATTTGCCCGCGCCGTTTTCGCCCATCAGGCCATGCACCTGCCCAGCCTCGACCTCGAACGAAACCCCGTCGAGCGCGCGCACACCGGGAAAGACCTTGCCGATGTTGTCAAAACGCAGCGTTGCTGCCATGTCGCTTTACCTCTTGCTGATTGAACGTCCCCGCCGGCATCGGGCGTCGGGGCCTCCTGCCGGCAGAGACTGTCACCACGGTTACTTCGAAGCGAGGCCCATCTGTTCGCGCACCTTCGCAACGTTGTCACGCGTGGCGAGCATGCCCGTCGTCAGCGTGAGCTTCGGCGGCTCCTTGCCTGCCGTGATCCACTGGTACATCAGATCGGACGTTTCTTCGCCATGACGTTTCGGGCTGATGATGACCGTGCCGAAGAAGCCCGTCGGGTTCGGCTTCTTGAACTCGTTCAAGGCCGAGTCCGATCCGCCAATGCCGACGCCGATCATGTTGTCGGCCTTGAAGCCACGTCCCTCGGCCGCGCGCACAGCGCCGAGCACGGCCTCGTCGTTCAGACCATAGGCAACCCAATGCTTGAACTGGGGGTTCTTCGTGAGCGCGATGTTGGCCGCGTTGAAGGCGTTTTCGGTGTCCGTCTTCGCTTGCGGCGCGGCGATCACGTTGGCCTTCGGAAAGCCCGCGGCGACCAGCGCGTCCGTGGCACCCGTCGTGCGGTCATGCGCCGTCGGCAGTTGCTCGTAAGTCACGTCGATGGCGCCGACGTCCTTCATGTCCCAGCCGCGCTTCTTGATTTCCGCGGCGATGCCGTCGCCCACTTGCTTGCCGATGTTGTAGGCCGAGATGCCCATGTGCGGCACGGCTTCGATCGGCTTGCCGCTACCGTCGACGAGGCGGTCGTCCACCGTCATCATCTTGAGGTTGTGCGCCTTGGCCTTCGCAACGATGCCCGGCCCGAGCTTGACGTCCGGCGTGCAGATGATGAAGCCTTGCGCTTTTTGCGCCGCCAGGTTGTCGATCGCGCTCATGACCTTCTCGCCCGAGGGCGCACCGATCTTCACGAGCGTGAAGCCTTTTTCCTTCGCGGCGGTCTCGGCGAATTTCCATTCGTCCTGGAACCACGGCTCTTCGGGCTGCTTGACGAGAAAGCCGATTTTCACCGGGTCGGCTGCCTGGGCTGCCGGCGCCCCCGCGAACATTGCGCCAGCCGCAACCGCTGCGAGCGAAAGAAATATTCTGCGCTTCATGTGCGTGTCTCCTGTCTATTGAAGGTGTGGGCCGCGTTGTCTTTGTCGGATAACTCACGCGGCCGGTGCGTCATCCGATGTCTAAATTTCTTGTCGCACTGCCCTGGGTACTGCGTGTTCTCGGTACTGCGTGCTTACTGCCTTGTATTGCCCGGTATTGCCGCCGCCGCGCTCAATCGTGATAAAGCGCCGAGCGTCCTCCGTCCACCGTAATGCAGCTCGCGTTGATGAAGGGCGCCTCGTCCGATGCGAGAAACACCGCTGTCATCGCCACCTCCTCCGGCTGGCCGATCCGCTTCATCGGCTGCAAGGCAAGCGTCGCGCGACGCGCGGCCTCGGCGTCCGGCTGCGCATTCCACCAATCGTGCGTCAACTGCGTCTCGATATAGCCGGGCGCGATCGCATTCACGCGCACCTGTCTCGGTGCGTATTCGATACCGAGCGCGCGCGTGAGGCCCATCACGCCGTGCTTGGCGACCGGGTACGGGAAACAACCCGGAATGATCTTGAACGCGTGCGTCGAAGCGATATTCACGATGCTGCCCCGTCCGCGTTCGACCATGCCCGGCAACACCGCGCGGCAACCGTTCCAGACGCCGTCGAGATCGACCGCGAAGCACCGGCGCCAATCGTCGTCGGTCATGGTCAGCGGATCGCAAAACACATTGATGCCGGCGTTGTTGACGAGTACGTCGATCGGACCGAACGCATCCTCGGCGGCCGCGACCGCCTCGCGTACGGAAGCCGCATCCGTCACGTCGGTTCGATGTGCCTTCACGCGTGCGCCCGCGTGCTCGCGCTCGATCGCGCCGCAGCTCGCAACACCCGCCTCGATATCGAGCTCGGCCAAGAGCACCGCCGCGCCTTCGCCCGCGAACGCGCGGGCAATGGCCGCGCCAATTCCGCGACCCGCACCGGTCACGAGCGCGACCTTGCCGGCCAGCCGATTCATTGCGCGCCTCCTTCGCGCGCGGTGCGCAGCCCATCCGCGAATGCACGCGCACGCGCGGCCGTCTCGTCAGAAGCCTGCCCCGGTCGATAAAGCGCCGAGCCGAGCCCGAATCCATCGGCGCCCGCCGCGAGGAACGGCTGCATGTTGTCGGGCGCGATGCCGCCCACCGGCACGATGGGCACCCGCTTCGGTATCACCGCGCGCCACGCCTTGACGACATGCGCGCCAAGCTGCTCGGCGGGGAACATCTTCAATGCGTCGGCACCGGCCGCGAGCGCCGCGAACGCCTCGGTCGGGGTAGCGACGCCGGGGGTGCATGCCAGCCCCGCCGCCTTCGCGGCACCAATCACGGCTGCATCGGCATGCGGCATCACGACGAGTTCGCCGCCCGCGGCAGCCAGCGTGTCGACGAGCGCCGGACGCAATACCGTACCGGCGCCGACGATCGCGTCGCGCGGCAACACCGCCCGTATCGCGGCGATGCTCTCGAACGGTGCCGGCGAATTCAACGGCACTTCGATGATCCGGAACCCCGCGTCGTAGAGCGCGCGTCCGTGTTCGCTCGCTTCGCCCGGCTCGATGCCGCGCAAGATCGCGATCAGCGGGCATGCGGCGAACGCAGCGGCAAAGCGCGGATGCGGCCGGTACGGCGCGGGCAGGTCGAGATCGGTGGTGTGTGGATCGGTCGTAACCATGTCGTCTTCCGTCGATGTCGTGGTGCGCCGCTCAGCGGCCCATGCCCGTCGTGCCGTCCGCGCTCTCGAGCGGGGCCGCCGCGCCGCCGACGAGCCCGGCTTGCACGGCAATGCGCCACAAGCCGCGTTCCGCCGCGTGCTCGACGATCGCCGCATTCGGGCAACCGAACTCCGCCAACGCGAGCCGGTATCGCTCGCAAAGCGCCGGCTCTCCGATGAGTCGCAACGCTTCGTCCTCGAACCCCTCGCCCCGTGCGGCCAATACGGCTCGAAGGCCGGCCAGTTCGTGCCCGATCAGAAGACCGGACAGATAGTCGGGTTGCTGATCCGCCTGCAACTGCGCCGTGAGGCCCAGCGTGCGCGTGCTGAAAATCGTCGCAAGCAACCCTGCGTGATCGGCATTCTTCGCCACCGTGACGCCGCGCAGGAACGCTTCGGTGTCCGGCTTCGCCGGCTGCGTCATCGTCCGACCGAGAATCGTGTGATCGCGCAGCGCGGCAAAGAGCTCGCCCGTCATGAAGGTATGAAACGCTTCGATGCGTTCGCCGCGCACAACCGCCCACTTCGCGTGCGTGCCCGGCAGCCCGACGAGCGCCGCTGCACCGTTCGCACCGAGCGCGGCATCGCTCGCCAGCGCGCCGACGATCTGCGTCTCTTCTCCGCGCATCACGTTCGGCAGCTCGCCCCGCTCGATCACGCCGGGCACGACGTGAAGCACGACGCCGCGCGCCGTCTGGACGTCGACGATGCCGGCAACGAGCGCCCGCGCCGTGGCCGGCGTATCCACATAAGGCGCCTCGCGCCAACCCTGCGCGCTACCGACCATGCCGGCGGCGATCGCGGGCAGATCGGGGTACGCCTCGAACCACTCCGCCGCGACAGCCTCGAATGCTCTATCGAAGCCCCCTGGCCGAGGCAAGTTCATGATCCCTGCGGTGGATGCGCGCGTGGCGAGTACGTTGCCCTGCGAATCGAAAAGATAGGCGCGCAGCGAAGTCGTACCCCAATCGAGTCCGATCAGTGCAGGCACGGCGAATGTCGAATGCGATCCCTTCATCGTTTGATCCGCCGTGTGCCCTGTGGCGCGCGCCATCCGAGTTCCTCCGAAATACCGCGCGCTTCGCGCTGTACGACGGGTACGAGTTCGTCCATGCGTTCGAGCGACATATACGGAACGGTGCTGGCCACCGAAACCGCGGCGACGACGGCACCCGACGCATCGCGCACAGGCGCCGCGACGCAGCGGATCGTCGCCTCGTTTTCCTCGAGGTCGAAGGTGAATCCGCCCGTCGCGTAGCGCACCATGCGATGCAGAAACAGCGGCTTATCGGGCCGATTCTCGGGTTTGAACGTCACGCCGGCGAGCGCTTGACGCGAAACGTTGAACAGCCGCTCCCATTCTTCCGGCTTCAGATCGAGCATCAGCGCCTTGCCGATGCCAGTCGATGCCAGCGGCATGCGGTGCCCGACGCGCGAGCGCATCTCGAGGCCGCGTTGACCGGGAATCTTGTCGATATAGAGAACATCGTCGGCATCGCGCACGCCAAGGTGAATCGTGTCGAGCGTGGCTTGCGCGAGCCGCTCGAGGTGAGGACGCGCCACCGCGGTGAGCGGCATCTGTTCGAGCGCGATCGTACCCAGCTCGATCAGTTTCGGTCCCAGTACATAGCCCGCAGGCGTCTGACGCAGATACCGCGCCTGTACGAGGCTGTTCAACAGCCGATGCGTGGTGCTGCGCGAGGTGCCCAGCACGGCGGCGAACGCGCGCATATCGTGTGCGCCCGCCGCCGCGGCTTCGAGAATCGCCAGACCGCGTAGCAGTGTCTGCGTGCCGGCCTGCTGGCTCGCGATGTCGAGCGGCGTACCCGAAAAACTGATCTCGTCCGCAGCGGCGCGCGAGGAAAGCCCGGCAGCCGCGAGCGCCGCGCTGGGCGGCGTTTCCGGCGTGTCCGGCCCGTCGGGCGTATGCGCCACTTGATCGGGGGGGTTCATCGCTGTCTCCCATGTCGTGTCGTCGAGATTGTAGGCGGCCGCCTCGGACCGTTCAACATATGAGTTCAACGTCCATATATTGGGATTTAATCCGCTTTCAGCGTACGGGAGTTCATCCCTACCGGCGCAATAAAAATGTCTAAAACGCGTGCGCGTTCTATATTTGGCGGGCTTTGCTGCCCTTTTCCCGCCGCCCCTTCGAGGACTACGACATGAAACCGATCATCAATCTCGCCGACGTCGAACTCTCAGCGCGGCCAGCCGCCTTCGCGCCGCCCGAATCGATGAACGACCGCTACGGCGGCGTTCGGACGGGCGCGGTCGGACGCGCCATCGGCGCGCGCAAGCTCGGCTACAACGTGACGGCTGTGCCGCCCGGCAAGCGGGCCTTTCCGTGCCACAACCATACGGTCAACGAGGAGATGTTTTTCGTGCTCGAGGGAACCGGCGAAATACGGATCGGCGAGGCGCGCTATCCCATCCGCGCAGGCGATGTCATCGCGTGCCCGCCGGGTGGCGAAGATACCGCCCATCAGATCGTGAATACCGGAGAGTCGGAGTTGAAGTATCTGGCAGTGAGCACGATGAGCCGGCCGGAAGTGGTGGAGTACCCCGACTCGGGCAAATTCGGCCTGATGGCCGATTTACCGGGCCACGGCGATGCGCCCTCCAGCCTCTTTCGTTTCGTCTCGAAGAAGGAGGCCGGCATCGACTACTGGGAAGGTAACTGAGCAACGCTCAACGCGGCACTTCCGCAGCGCCCATGCGCCGTGCGATGACAGCCGCGCGCTGCGAGAGATAGCCCGACGAACGATGTTCGTCGAAATACTTGGGGCGCGGCAGCATGACCGCGAGCCGCGCCGCCTGCCAGGCGGTAAGCCGGTCCGCGGACATGCGGTAGTAGTAGCGCGCGGCGGCCTGCGCTCCATAGACGCCATTACCCCATTCCACCGAGTTCAGGTAGATCTCGAAGATGCGCTGCTTGTCCATCAGCGTTTCGAGCATCCAGGTAATGATGAATTCCTGCCCTTTGCGCACGTAGCTCTTCTCGCGCGAGAGAAAGAGGTTGCGCGCGAGCTGCTGGCTGATCGTCGAGCCGCCCGCGACGATCTTGCCGCGCGATTTGTTGCGCTCCCACGCCTGGAGGATCGCATCCGTCTCATAGCCGCTGTTGTTGACGAAATTGGCGTCTTCGGACGCGATGATGGCCCGCTTCAGGTTGCGGGAAATCTTGTCGTAAGGCACCCATTCATGCGCGATCGACAGGTCGGGCCGGTCCGCGGCGAGACGCCACGCGTCGGCGCGCATGAATGCCGTCGATCCTGGGTTGACGAACGTCCAGACGGCGATCTGCGCGAAGTAGTAGGCCTGCGTTCCGAGCCACGCCACAACGGCGACCGACACCGCATAGGCAACCCAGCGTGCCAGGCCACGCGAGCCGCCACTCCGCTTCATGTGCGCGTGGCGGCCAGTGCTGCGCGTAACTCGGCGAGCACGGGTGCGCTCGCCGGCCGCACGGCGCGCCAGACGAAGAACGATTCGGCCGCCTGTTCGACGAGCATGCCGAGACCGTCCGCCGCGCGCGCCCCTAGCGATTCGGCGTGGCGCATGAAGACCGTGGGCTGCGCGCCGTACATCATGTCGTAGGCGAGTGTGCCAGCACCGAACACGCGCGCATCGCACTCGGGCAGCGCTGCGTCGAGGCTGCCCGCGGTCGCGTTGACGACGATGTCGTAAGGGCGCGGGGCCGCCGCCTGCGGACCGCCGCCGGTCAACGCGCAACCGGCATCGTGCGCAGCCGTGAGAAACCGGTCGACGAGCGCATCGGCCTTCTCAGCCGTACGATTGACGATCGTCAATTCGGCCGGCGAGCGCGCGAGAATCGGCAGGACGACGCCGCGCGCCGCCCCACCCGCGCCGAGCAACAAAATGCGCGCGCCCGCGAGACTCACGCCGAGGTTCGATTCGATATCGCGCACGAGGCCCACACCGTCGGTGTTGTCCCCGTAAAGACCGTCACTGTCGACACGCAGCGTGTTCACTGCGCCTGCCGCCTGCGCGCGGGCGGAGAGCCGGTCGGCCAGCGCATGCGCTTCGAGCTTGAACGGCACGGTCACATTGAGGCCACGTCCGCCGGCGGCAATGAACGCGCGGACCGTGTCGGCAAATCCCGCGATCGGCGCAAGCAGATGGCGATATTCGACGGGCTCGCCGGTCTGCCCGGCAAAGCGCGCGTGAATGAAAGGCGACTTGCTGTGAGCAATGGGATTGCCCACGACGGCGTAGAGCTCGCGCCCCTCGGTGGCGGGCGTGATCGACGAAGTCGATCCGATCGGTTCCATCGTGCTTACTCCGTCAGGTGGGCCGCCCGGCTCGACGGACCCATGGATTGCCCCGCGCCCGACGCGCGAGGGCCATCGCCGACGGCATCGCGCTCGGCATCGCCCTTTGCCGCACGCTCGTCGCCCCTTGCGCCCTGCGTGCCCTCGGCACCTTCGGCTCGCGCCTCTTCTTCGCTCACCGCGGATGCATCAGGTGCTTCGGCCGCGTCGACGACTTCGTCGAGTTGCTCGTCATCGCCCGCGTCGGATTCGTCGGCTTCGCCTGCCACCGCCGAGCCAGGTGCATCGAGCACGCGCACCGGACGCACCGATGCCTCGACGGTCAATTCGTCGACCGACATCACTTCGAGCACCACACGGGTACCGCGCGCATGCACGCCGAGCCCCGGAACATGCAGCAGCAGCGGCACTTCCTCCAGACGCACCAGATCGCCCTTCACGACCGCCGCGACGACTTCGCGCTTGCCCTCTTGCTTGATCCAGCGCAGACACCAGAAATATTCCATGCGCCGCTGATGATCGGCATAGGCGGAGTAGGTATCGTCGAATCCCTGCACGACCGCGAACAGATCCGCATCCTTCGGCTTGAACGGCGCGACCAGCTTGGCCGTCACGCCGTGCTGCACGCAGGCGAGCAACTGCCATTGGTTGACCAGATCCACATAGCGGCGCAGCGGCGACGTGCTCCATGCGTACTGCGCGACGCCGAGCCCCTCGTGCGGCGCGGCCGTCGTTTGCATGCGCGTGCGTTTCGGCCCGGCGGCAGCAAAGGTTCGTTGCGTCCGATAGATGCCGGGCACGCCGTGATCGTGCAAAAACGCGCCCCACGTCGAGTTCGCGAGAATCGCCAGCTCCGCGACGATGAGATCGAGCGGCGAGCCGCGGCGGCGCGGCGTGATCGTCACATGTTCGCCGTCGACATAGAAGTTGTAGTCCGTATTGCCCTGCACCTCGCGTCTGAGCCCATAGCTCGCGCGCGCAGCCTGACGCTTTTCGAACAGCGCCTGCGCGAGCGGCCAGAGAATCGCGATGTCGTCCTTGTGCGGATAGTCGCCCTGCCCCTCAGCGAGCGCTTCCTCGGTCACCTGAGCATCGAGCGTGTTATGCCGCAGATTGCTTTTGACGAAGACGCGTTCGGCGCGCGTTTCGGTCGCGACGATGTCCTGCGTCGCTCGATCGACGATGACGTAAAGCGACAATGCCGGCCGCAGCCCGCCTTCCTTGAGCGTGAAAACGTCGACGACCTCGTCGGGCAGCATCGTGATCTTGTCGCCGGGCATGTAGACCGTCGAGAGACGCGCGCGGGCGATCGCGTCCACCGCATCGCCGCGCGTGATGCCAAGCGCGGGCGCCGCAATATGGACACCCACGCGCACGCGCCCATCGGCGAGCATCTCGACGGAAAACGCATCGTCGATTTCCGTCGTCGTGATGTCGTCGATCGAGAATGCCTCGACCTGAGCCGTCGGCAGATCGTCGGGCAACGGTCCGGGCTCGACGCTCGGAAAGCCCGTTCCGTGCGGAAAGTATTCGGACAGAAACTTCGCCTCATGCAGCGCGCGCGCCGACGCGATGCCGCCACACTCGAGCATGAGCCGCGCCGCCGATACGCCGCGCGCCGCGGCAGCTGCTTCGAGCGCCTTGTATTCGATCGAATTCTTGTCGGGTTTCGTCAGGAGCGCGAGCGCCTTGCCGCTGAATGCCGCGGGCAGGCGCCCCGTCTTGAGCTCCTCTTCGTAGCCGGCCTGCACGAGCGCCTGCTGACGTTTGCGCTCGAGCGCGGCGAGCGCCATCTTGAGCTGCTCCTCGGGCGCGCGCTGATAGAGCCCACGCCCTTTGCGGCGGAAATAGACGGGGGCGCCCTGCAGGCGCAATACGAGCGCCGCACGTTCGACCGGGCCCGCCGATGCGCCGAAATACTCGTCGGCGAGCGCCCCGAAAGGAAATTCGTCCGGGGGAGCGCACTCCCACAAGAAGTCCAGATCGATCTCCTGGGCCGCCGCATCCGCCTGTTGCAACAACTCGCCGGCCGCGGGATCGCCGAACTCGATCAGCACGTCCTTCGCGCGCACCTTCGCGCGCCGGCCGCCCGGCAGTTCGACCTGCAGCGCGTCGCCTTGTCGCGACAGCACGCTGCCCGCCTTCAATCCACCCGATTCCTCAAAAAAAACGTTCACTCGATATTCTCGCTGGAGACCTGTTTCCGGCAGCGTGCAGGCATTGCGCAAGGCGCGCGCCCGCTGCCGTGTCAATTCATCGGATAAGGGCGCCGCGCGAACGCGCCTCGAACGCGTTCGCCCTATCGGCCATGCCCGCGCGGTTTGCGGTCGCGCTCAAGCGCCGGCCGCCGCAACGCCACAAAAGGCGAGCACGTCGTCCACATGATCCGCAAAATCGCCGATCGCATGATCGCCGCCTTCGATCAGCTTCGTTCGGACGCCCGGATAGTGCGCGAGCATGTCTCGATAGTCGAGCACCTCGTCGCCTGTCGCGGCGATCAGATAATAGCGTTCCGGCCGCGTGATGGACGCGATGCCCATCATTCCCAGCTCATCGAGATGGCGCGGGGTCACGACGATCGTGCCGCCGCCATGCCAAAGCGGCTGCTCGCCCAGGTAGGACGAGAGATCGCGCTGCGGCAACACGGCCGGATTGAGCAATACCGCGCGCCAGCCGTGCTTTTCAGCGAGATAGGTCGCAAAATAGCCGCCGAGCGAGCTGCCGATCAACGTGACGTCCCGTTCTCCCGCTACCGTCTCTTCGGCGAGCGCTACCGCATCGAGCGGCGATACCGGCAACATCGGGCAGCGCCATTCGTCGGCACGGCCCAGCGCATGCATGCGCGACGCCAAAAGACGCGCCTTGAACGAATTCGGCGAAGAACGAAAGCCGTGCAGATAAAGAATCACGCGGCGCCCCGCTCGTGCGCATTCGCGCGACGCCCCAGCGCGTCGAGCAGCTTTTGGTGTACGCCGCCGAATCCACCGTTGCTCATGACGAGCACATGGTCGCCCGGCCGCGCGGCGGCCGTCACCGCGGCGACGAGCGTGTCCAGATCGTTGAACGCCTGCGCCTTCGCGCCGAGCGGCGCAAGCGCGGCAGCGAGATCCCATCCCAACGCATCGCGCCCGCTCGGCGCCCCGTAGCCGAACACCTGGTCGGCCAGCGCGAGGCTGGCCGGCAACTGCGCCTTCATGACGCCGAGCTTCATCGTGTTCGAACGCGGCTCGAGCACCGCGAGGATGCGTGCATGCTCGCCGATGCGTGTGCGCAATCCCGCGATCGTCGTCTCGATTGCCGTCGGATGATGGGCAAAATCGTCGTAGACCGTCACCCCATCGACACTGCCGCGCACTTCCATGCGCCGCTTGACGTTGCGAAATGCCGAGAGAGACTGAGCGGCCTGAACGGCCGGTACACCCACATGGCGTGCCGCGGCAATGGCCGCCAGCGCGTTCAAGCGGTTGTGCTCGCCCTGCACCTGCCACTCGACAATGCCCTCGCGCTCGCCTTGTCGATAAACGGCAAAACGCTCGTCCACTTCGACGTCCTCGGCCACCGGCCGCGCGAGCCACCCGCCCTCGACGCCGAAGCGCTCCACCTCGCTCCACACGCCACGGGAGAGCACGCGCTCGAGCGCGGCGTCCCGGCCGTTGACGACGAGACGTCCGACACCCGGCACGGTGCGCACCAAGTGGTGAAATTGCGTCTCGATAGCGGCGAGATCGGGAAAGATGTCGGCGTGATCGTACTCGAGATTGTTGAGCACGGCCGTGCGCGGACGATAGTGGACGAACTTCGAGCGCTTGTCGAAGAAGGCCGTGTCGTACTCGTCGGCCTCGATCACAAAGAAGCTCGAATCGGTGAGCCGCGCGGAAACGCCGAAATTGAGCGGGACACCGCCGATCAGAAAACCGGGATTCAGCCCGGCGTCCTCGAGCAGCCAGGCGAGCATCGAGCTCGTCGTGGTCTTGCCGTGCGTGCCGGCCACAGCGAGTACCCACTTGCCGGCCAGCACGTGCTCCCCGAGCCACTGAGGCCCGGACACGTACGGCAGGCCGCGATCGAGAATCGCTTCCATGAGCGGATTGCCGCGCGTCACGACGTTGCCGATGACGAAAAGATCGGGCGCGAGATCGAGCTGCTCCGCGCCATATCCCTCGATGAGCGCGATGCCCTGCGCCTGGAGCTGCGTGCTCATCGGCGGATAGACGCCGGCGTCGCACCCCGTGACCGTGTGACCCGCGGCGCGCGCGAGTACCGCGAGACCGCCCATGAACGTGCCGCAGATGCCGAGAATATGGATATGCATAACGATAAGGTGCCGCCCGAGCGCGGATGATGTCGCAAAAATACGAGGGGCCGCCGCCGGGCATCGGTGCGGCGACCCTGCTCGGGCGCCGCTGCTCGCTCGAGCGCATCTCGGAAAAGGCGGTCATTGTACCCGACGCACCCCGTGCGACGGCACCACGGACGGCCTTCGCGCGCCGATCGGGTATGATTGCCTGATGGTTCGCCGATTTCATGCAGACCCGCAGCGGGTGCGGGAAGAAATCGCGATCGCCGCGGCGCGGCTGATCGCGGAGGAAGGGCTCGACTACGCGAGTGCGAAGCGCAAAGCCGCGCGGCAGGTGCTGGGTCAAACCCGCGTGGCGGGCGAGTGGTTGCCCGACAACGATCAGATCGAAGAGGAAATCCGCGAGTACCAGTCGATCTTCCAGTCCGAAAGCCAGCCCGCGGTGCTGCGCCATCTGCGTGAAGTCGCGCTCGACTGGATGCAGCGGCTCGCGGCATTCAACCCCTATCTGACCGGTGCGGTGTTGAATGGCACGGCTGGCGTTCATTCGGACATCCATTTGCAGGTGTTTTGCGACAACCCGAAGGAAGTCGCCATCTACTTGCTCAACGCAAACATTCAGTATGACGTCTCGGAGACGCGCCATTTCGGCGGCCGCGGCAATGTGGAAACGCTGAGCTTTCTAGAGCGGGCGGCGGCGCACGAGCCGCCGGTCGGCATGCATATCGCGCTTTACGACACGGATGACCTGCGCGGCGCGGTACGGGCCGACGCCCGCGGGCGCGCGCCGCGCGCTAACGCGGAAGCCGTCCGGGCACTGCTCGACGACGATGGCCCCGGGTTGGCCGCATCGTCGGCGCCCCCCGGCGATTGACCATTTGGAATCGAAGACGATGAGAAATCGACTTGCTATGGCAGCGGTCGCGGTGATTGCGCTCGCCGCCGCCGGCCTGATGACCGCGCATGCGTTACACGGCGGCACGCAAAGCGCTGACTTGCGACCGGGGGCGGCCCCCGCCATGGACCGGACCGAGCCCGGCCAAGCGCAACCCGACGCCGTATCGCAGCTTTTTGCAACCGCGCTGACGGCACCGGATGGTAGCCCGCGCGATCTGACGCCGTTCAAGGGCCAGGTGCTCGTGGTCAATTTCTGGGCGTCCTGGTGCGCTCCGTGCGTGCGCGAGATGCCGGCGCTCTCGGGCCTCGCTCGCCAATACGCGGGCAAGCGCGTGAAGTTCGTCGGTATCGGGGTGGACTCGCAGAAAAATATCGAGGCGTTCTTGCAGAAAGTGCCGGTGGACTATCCGGTCTTCGTCAGCGGGTTCGGAGGCGCAGACATCGCGAGGCGCTTCGGCAACACCGCGGGCGGCCTTCCTTTCACGGTCGTAATTGATGCGAACGGCACCGTACGTTCGACAAAATTAGGGGAAATCACATCGGCGGAGCTACGTCGCACGCTCGATGCAATATAATGCAGCACTTCACTTTCCGCGCGACTTCCCGGAAGTTGCGCGCACAAGTCCGCACATTGCCGGAACTTTGCGGCAAGCGGCGCCTCCGAGCCTGCCCGGCAACCGCGCCAGTTGCACCGCCGGAACCGGTGTCGCTGGACAAATTTCGTTAAACAGCGCTAAAGTTCGCGCAATTCCGCGGAAAGACAAGCGACCATGACACGACTGCTCGTACTGCACGGCCCCAATCTGAACCTGCTCGGCACTCGCGAGCCGGGCGTGTACGGCAACGTGACGCTGCAGCAAATCAACGATGCGCTCGTCGATCGCGCCAAGCAGGCCGGCGTCGAGCTCGCCACCTTTCAGAGCAATCACGAAGGGCAGCTCGTCGATCGTATCCACGCGGCCCGCGCGGAAGGTGTCGAATTCGTGCTGATCAATCCGGCCGCCTACACCCATACGAGCGTCGCTATCCGCGATGCCCTCAAAGGCGTCGATATTCCATTCGTCGAGATTCACCTCTCGAACGTGCACCGGCGCGAGCCATTCAGACATCACTCCTATTTCTCCGACGTGGCCGAAGGCGTCGTCTGCGGCTTCGGGTGGAAGGGATATCTTTACGCGCTCGAATTCGCGCTCGACCGGCTGGCCGGCGCACAGCGCAGCTAACGCAACAACACCAATTCGGCGCCGGCTGCCGGCCGGCGCCTCATGCAATAACAAGGGGATTCCCTATGGATCTACGTAAGCTGAAAACTTTGATCGACCTCGTCTCCGAATCGGGCATCTCCGAGCTCGAAGTCACCGAAGGCGAGGGCAAAGTCCGCATCGTCAAGAATGCGCCGCCGGTTTACGTTCAGCCTTCCACGTCCTATACCCCGCAGTTCGCCGCATCCCCCGTGGCCAGCGCCGCCACCGTCGAAACGGCTGCAACAGCGCCCGCAGCCGTCGCCGCCCCACCGCAAGGCCATGTCGTCACCTCGCCGATGGTCGGCACGTTCTACCGCGCGCCTTCGCCTGGCGCCGCCGAGTTCGTCAAGATCGGCGATACCGTCAAGGAAGGCCAGACGCTTTGCATCATCGAAGCAATGAAGCTCATGAACGAGATCGAAAGCGACAAGGATGGCGTCGTGAAGGAAGTCCTCGTCGAAAACGGGCAGGCCGTCGAATACGGTCAACCGCTCTTCGTGATCGGCTGAAGCCGGCAAGCCGCGCTCGAGTCGCACGCCTTGGCGGGCTGACATCGTGCGTCACGCTCGCCCCTCGGGCCGCCGCATTCCCCATGAGGCGCGCACGGCGCCCATAGAAGAGTCCAACCATCGCCATGTTCGAAAAAATCCTTATTGCCAATCGCGGCGAAATCGCTTTGCGCATTCAGCGCGCGTGCCGCGAACTGGGCATCAAGACGGTTGTCGCCTACTCCGAGGCGGACAGGGAAGCAAAGTATGTGAAGCTTGCCGACGAGGCCGTCTGCATCGGTCCGGCACCGTCGCCGCAGAGCTATCTGAATATGCCGGCGCTCATCAGCGCGGCAGAGGTCACGGACGCCGAAGCCATCCATCCAGGCTATGGCTTCCTGTCGGAGAACGCGGATTTCGCCGAACGCGTCGAGCAATCGGGCTTCACGTTCATCGGACCGCGTCCGGAAACGATCCGGATGATGGGCGACAAGGTCACCGCCAAGCAGACGATGATCAAGACAGGTGTGCCCTGCGTGCCCGGATCGGAAGGCGCGCTGCCTGACGACCCGAAAGAGATCGTCAAGATCGCGCGCGCGGTCGGCTATCCCGTCATCATCAAGGCCGCGGGCGGCGGCGGCGGGCGCGGCATGCGCGTCGTGCATACGGAAGCCGCGCTGGTGAACGCCGTGAATACGACTCGCGAGGAAGCCGGCCGGGCGTTCGGCAACCCGCAGGTCTATATGGAGAAGTTTCTCGAGAATCCGCGCCACGTCGAAATTCAGGTGCTCGCGGACTCGTTCAAGAACGCGGTGTGGCTCGGCGAGCGTGACTGCTCCATGCAGCGCCGTCATCAAAAAGTGATCGAAGAAGCGCCGGCGCCGAATATCGCGCGCCGTCTCATCGAGCGTATCGGCGATCGCTGCGCGGACGCCTGCAAAAAGATGGGCTATCTGGGCGCCGGCACGTTCGAGTTTCTCTATGAGAACGGCGAGTTCTATTTCATCGAGATGAACACACGCGTTCAGGTCGAGCATCCGGTGACGGAGCTCATCACCGGAATCGACATCGTTCAGGAACAGATTCGGGTCGCCGCAGGCGAGAAACTCGGGTTCCGCCAGCGCGACATCGTGTTTCGCGGCCATGCGATCGAATGCCGGATCAACGCGGAAGACCCGTTCCGGTTCACGCCGTCGCCGGGCCGCATCACGTCGTGGCACGTGCCCGGCGGGCCGGGCATCCGCGTCGATTCGCACGCCTACAATGGCTATTTCGTTCCGCCGAACTATGATTCGATGATCGGCAAATTGATCGCCTACGGCGCAACGCGCGAGCAAGCCATCCGCCGCATGCGGATCGCGCTATCGGAAATGGTTGTCGAAGGTATTCAGACGAACATTCCGCTGCATCGCGAACTCATGTTCGACCGCGGCTTCGTCGAAGGCGGCACGAGCATCCATTACCTCGAACACCGGCTCGCGGAAAAGCAGCAGGCCGCGCCGGAAGAAGCCTAAACACTGAAAAATGAGCTACCGGGAATTGATCGTCGAACTCGATCGCGCGCAGGCGGAGGCATTTTCCGATGCGCTGATCGATCTTGGCGCGCTGTCGGTGTCGGTCGAAGATGCCGATGCCGATACGCCGGACGAGCAGCCGCTTTTCGGCGAACCCGGGCTTACACCGCAGCGCACAGCCTGGCAGCGCTCGCGCGTCATCGCCCTGATCGCGCCCGAACACGATCCGGCCGTGCTGGCCGCTGCCGCGGCGAATGCGCTCGCGCTGGCCGCGATGCCGAAGTTCGACGTCCGCGAGGTCGAGGACCAGGACTGGGTGCGGCTTACGCAATCGCAATTCGAACCAATCTCGATCGGCGAGCGCATCTGGGTCGTGCCGTCATGGCACGCGGCCCCCGATCCGCAAGCGCTTATCCTCGAGCTCGATCCCGGCCTCGCGTTCGGCACAGGTAGTCACCCCACGACACGGCTTTGCATGGAATGGATCGAGCAATCGGTGACGCACGGTCAGTCCCTGCTCGATTACGGTTGCGGCTCGGGCATTCTCGCGATTCTCGCCAAAAAATGCGGGGCGAATCCGGTCTTCGGCATCGACATCGATCCGCAAGCCGTCGATTCGGCACGGGAAAACAGTGCGCGCAACCAGACCGATGTGACGTTCGGATTGCCCGACGCCTGCCCCGCCGAGGAATTCGATATCGTCGTCGCGAACATTCTCTCGAATCCACTCAAGCTGATGGCATCCATGCTTGCGTCGAAGGTCAAATCGGGCGGCCGGCTCGCGCTGTCGGGCGTGCTCGCGCGGCAAGCCGATGAAGTTGCCGCGGCGTATGCGCCGTGGATTGAAATGAGCGTGTGGCGCGAACTCGATGGCTGGGTCTGTCTGACGGGCACGCGGCGGTGAGCGCGGCGCGAGGTATCGGGGGTGCGCCGGGAAAGTCTTTAGAATAGCGTATCGATCCACGCACCGGTCCTCGTAGCCGGCTACGGTCCATTATGGTTCTTGCCACCCGCTGTCCCCACTGCGAAACGGTCTTCCGCGTCCAGGATGCACTGCTCGCCCGTACCCACGGACGCGTGCGTTGCGGGCATTGCCAGGAAGTGTTCGACGCGTCGCAAAACCTGCTCGGTCCCGCCGCGGAGCCGGAGCGTGCCGCCGACCACCCGCCGGCAGAGGCCGTGTCGACCCCGCAAACGCAGGACTCGCCGGTCGCCACGCCCGCACCGGCCGAAGCAACGCCTGCACACGCCCCGGAATCCGAGGCCGATGTCGAATCGGCCGCCGCGGCACCGGAGCTCGGATCGTCCGAGCCGCCGCTCGAAAGCCCAACCGAAAGCCCGACCGAAAGCCCGACCGAAACCGCTATCGAAATACCCGCTACGGGAGTACACATCGCCACCGCCCAGGCCGGTCACGAAACGCTGAACGGACACAGGATCAACTCGGTGTCGCATGAGGCGACGCGCGACGAACCTCGGGAACCGACGCTGCCGCATCGACCGGAGCCGTTTGCCGAGCAGCGGGAAACGGCGCCACAGCATGAAGTCCCGTACGAGACGCGCCATCGAGCAGTTCCGCATCGCGCAGAACCCGAACCGTCCAGCCCTCCGCCCGACGACGAACCGCATTTCGCGCCGCGCGAACCCGCCGTTCCGCGATGGGAACCCGATCCGGAACCGAGCTTTCGCGTCCCACCGCAAGCCGAGTCCGAGCCCCCTCAAAGCGCCGCCGCCTCGGAAGGTTTTCGGATGCCGCCCGCTTCGCCTGCCGACGAAGGCGCGCACTTCGCCGTCACGCGGGAAAGGCGCGCGAGCGCACCGCGTCATCTGCTGCGCGGCGTCTTCGGCACACTGCTCTGCCTCATACTCGCCGTCCTGCTCGCCGCGCAGCTTGCCTGGTGGCAACGTGAAACGGTAATGGTCTATTGGCCGGGGTCGCAGCCGCTCTTCGCCCGTGTATGCGCGCAGTTCGGTTGCCTGATTTCGCCGCCGCGCGACATCGATGGCTTGCAAGTCGAGGCGTCGGATCTACGCCAGATCGATGGCCCGCACAAACTTGAATTGCGCGTGCCGCTGCGCAACCGCTACAGCGTCGCGCTCGCGTACCCCGCCATCGAGCTGACACTTTTCGACGCGAAGAACGAGGTCGCGATCCGGCGCGTATTGTGGCCGCAAGACTATTTGCCGCCCGGCACCACGCTCGCGAACGGCTTGCCGCCGCGCACGTCGCAAACCATGATCGTGCGCCTCGATAGCGGCAACGCCGTTGCCACGAACTTCCGCGTGCAAATTTTCTACCCGTAGTAATACAACGCGGGCCAGCCGTCGCTCTGCCGGTCGGCCCTTTTACTCGCATCCGCGATAACCCGAGTCGAATTTCCGGAGCACACCATGAGTCAAGTTACCCTGGGCGGCAACGCCATCGAAGTCGGCGGAACGTTCCCTTCGGTGGGCCAAAAGGCGCCCGAATTCTCGCTGGTCGGCAAAGATCTGAAGCCGGTGACGCTGGCCGATTTCGCAGGCAAGCGCAAAGTGCTCAACATCGTCCCGAGCCTCGATACGCCCACCTGCGCCACGTCCACGCGCAAGTTCAACGAAGCCGCGGCGAAACTCGCCAACACCGCTGTCATCGTCGTGTCGGGCGATCTGCCGTTCGCCGCAACGCGCTTTTGCACGACTGAAGGCATCGAAAACGTCGTCACCGCATCGACGTTCCGCTCGCACGCGTTCGCGCAGGCATACGGTGTCGATGTCACGAGCGGCCCGCTGACCGGATTGACGGCGCGCGCAGTCGTCGTCATCGACGAGAACGATAAAGTGGTGCATGCCCAGCTCGTCGAAGAAATCAAGAACGAGCCGAATTACGATGCCGCACTCAATGCGTTGAAGTAAGTAACCGTTCCCAGGCATCCACGAAGCGCCGCGCCGGACAAGCGCGGCGCTTTCTCGTAGTGCGCTGCCGATAGACCCATCTTTTGATTCGACGAGGAACTTCCGCCTTGGCTACGCTGATCTGCGGCTCGCTTGCCTACGACAACATCATGACTTTCCAGGGGCGATTTCGCGAGCACATCCTCCCCGAGCAGGTGCACATCCTGAACGTCAGCTTTCTCGTGCCTACGATGCGCCGCGAATTCGGCGGTTGCGCGGGCAATATCGCCTATGCGCTGAACCTTCTCGGCGGCGACGCGCGCATCATGGCGACGCTCGGGGCAATGGATGCCCAACCGTACCTCGATCGCTTCGCAAACCTCGGCCTCGCAACGGATCATGTCCGCGTCGTGCCCGATACGTATTCGGCGCAAGCCATGATTACGACCGATCTGGACAACAACCAGATCACAGCTTTCCATCCTGGCGCGATGATGCAGTCGCACTTGAATCGTGCCGACGAAGCGCCCGGCGTGCAGCTTGCGATCGTCGCGCCGGACGGCTTCGAGGGAATGGTCCAGCACACTGAAAAGCTCGCGGCCGCCGGTATTCCGTTCATCTTCGATCCTGGCCAGGGCTTGCCGCTCTTCACGGGCGATGCGCTGCGCCGCGCCATTGAACTTGCGACGTACGTCGCAGTCAATGATTACGAAGCGAAACTCGTCTGCAACAAGACGGGCTGGTCGCTCGACGACATTGCCAGCCGCGTCGATGCGCTCATCGTGACCTACGGTGAAAACGGCGCGCACATCCATCACTCGGGAACCTGCGAAACCATTCCGGTCGTCGCGGCGGCACGCGTCGTCGATCCGACAGGCTGCGGGGACGCGTTTCGCGGCGGCTTGCTGTATGGCATCGAAAATGGCTTCGACTGGGCCACGACGGGCCGCTTGGCAAGTCTCATGGGCTCGCTCAAAATTGAACATTCGGGCCCGCAAACCTACGCGCCATCGCGCGACGAGATCAGTAAGCGGTTCGAGCAGGCGTTCGGTTACCGCCTGCCGTAATACTTCGAGGAGCAGGACAAAATGAAAACATCGGCTCGTGTGGCATTCGCCACGGTGCTCGCCAGCACACTGGCGATTTCGGGGTGCGCCTATAACAGCAGCTCGGCGGATGTCTACTCCGCCGGCCAGGCGCAACGAGAACAAACCGTACGCATGGCGACCGTCGAAAGCGTGCGCGGCGTGACGATCAGCTCGAACAACGGCCAGCCGAGCGGAATCGGCGCGCTCGGTGGCGGTGCGGCCGGTGCGGTCGCGGGCAGTACGATCGGCGGCGGAAAAGGCTCGATTCTCACAGCCATCGCCGGCGGCCTGATCGGTGCAGTCGCGGGCAATGCAGTCGAAAATGGTGTGGCCAAGCATTCGGGCGTCGAGATCACCGTGCGGCTCGACAACGGCGACATGCGCGCCATCACGCAAAGTGCCACCGGCGAGATCTTCCGCGCGGGAGATCGCGTGCGCCTGCTTTCGAGCGGCGGCGTAACGCGCGTCACGCACTGAACGGCATAGGCAACGGCGCTGCGTGCGCCGTTGCGCAAAACGGTGGGCCCACGCGGGCCGTCCGCCGGGCATAAAAAAACCCGTCACCGGTACGCTGGTGACGGGTTTTTGACTGCATGACCGCGGCAATCGCGCCGCGGCAGCCCTTAGCGGCAACGACGCTTACGGACGCGAGCCCGTCGGGAACGGCCAAGCCGCAGCCGGGTTCAGTGCCGTCTTGACGCTCGGTGCAGCCGGTGCGGCGGCAGCAGGCGCCGCAGGGGCAGCAGGCGCGGCAGGCGCAGCCTTCTTCGAGGCAGCCTTCTTCGCAGGCGCAGCCTTCTTGGCCGCAGCCTTCTTCGCAGGGGCAGCCTTCTTGGCGGCGGTCTTCTTCGCAGCGGCCTTCTTCGCAGGCGCAGCCTTCTTCGCGGCGGTCTTCTTGGCAGCAGCCTTCTTCGCAGGGGCTGCCTTCTTCGCTGCGGTCTTCTTCGCAGCGGCCTTCTTCGCCGGTGCAGCCTTCTTCGCAGCGGCCTTCTTCGCCGGAGCCGCCTTCTTCGCTACCGTCTTCTTGGCGGCGACTTTCTTCGTTGCAACCTTCTTCGCTGCTACCTTCTTGGCAGCAACCTTCTTGGCCGGAGCTGCCTTCTTCGCCACGGTCTTCTTCGCTGCTACCTTCTTCGCTGCTACCTTCTTGGCCGGAGCCGCCTTCTTTGCAGCGGCCTTCTTCGCCGGAGCAGCCTTCTTAGCAGCGGGTTTCTTCTTGGCAGTTGCCATTGTTTTCTCCTTCAGGTTTCGAGAGTCAATTTAAACTACACCTCATCAAAACCCGCTTCCCGCTGCGCGCCGGTCAGGGCGCGCGCTGCGAAGCGGGCTATTCATCGGCGTACGCGAATGCAACGCGCTTACGCTAATGAATACGGCAAGGCGTGCCGTGCCCGACGGCACAGCACGCCCAATCAAGTCGGCAACGCGGCGCATCGCGCCCGCGCCTGCCGGCAATCGCTTGAGTCGGGCTGACGACCGCACGGCCGCCAGCTTTTTCGAGGGGTAGTTCGCCCGTCCCACTGAAGGGTTCGCAAAGTGCCTATCATGTTTGTGGGCGGACCTGCCGCCGGGCACGCTCTGCATCAGGCGTTCTTGCTCCTAACCATATTCGCCGCGGTTCGCGCCGCGGCCACCCCAACCAATCGCTTCGCGAGCGTTCCTGTCATTCCCAGGAAAGCGCTCCACCAGTCTGATATTCGATGACACGGGTCTCGAAGAAGTTGCGCTCCTTCTTCAAGTCGATCATCTCGCTCATCCACGGGAACGGGTTCTCCTCATTCGGGAACAGCGGATCGAGGCCGATCTGCTGACACCGCCGATTGCAGATGAAGCGCAAATAACTCTTGAACATCGATGCGTTCAGTCCCAGCACGCCGCGCGGCATCGTGTCTTCCGCGTAGCGATACTCGAGATCGACCGCCTGCCGGAAAATCGCGCGAATCTCCTCGCGGAACGCCGGTGTCCACAAGTGCGGATTCTCGAGCTTGATCTGGTTGATGAGGTCGATACCGAAGTTGCAGTGCATCGACTCGTCGCGCAGGATGTACTGATATTGCTCCGCCGCACCCGTCATCTTGTTCTGGCGGCCGAGCGCAAGAATTTGCGTAAACCCGACGTAGAAGAAGAGCCCTTCCATCACGCAGGCGAAGACGATCAGCGACTTGAGCAGTTGCTGATCCGCTTCGAGCGTGCCCGTCTTGAAGGCCGGGTCCGTCAGCGTATGGATGAACGGGATCAGGAATTCGTCCTTGTCCCGGATCGACTGGACCTCATGGTAGGCGTTGAAGATTTCGCCTTCATCGAGCCCCAGCGATTCGACGATGTACTGGTACGCGTGGGTGTGGATCGCTTCTTCGAACGCCTGACGCAGCAGGAACTGCCGGCATTCCGGTGCCGTGATGTGCCGGTAGGTGCCGAGCACGATGTTGTTCGCCGCGAGCGAGTCCGCCGTTACGAAGAAGCCGAGGTTGCGCTTGACGATGCGGCGCTCGTCCTCGGTGAGCCCGTTCGGATCCTTCCAAAGGGCGATGTCGCGGGACATGTTGATTTCCTGCGGCATCCAATGATTCGCGCAGCCGGCGAGGTACTTCTCCCACGCCCACTTATATTTGAACGGCACGAGCTGATTGACGTCTGTCTTGCCGTTGATGATGCGCTTGTCGGCCACGTTCACCCGCGCTTCGGGTTCGGGAGCCGGCACGGCCTGAGCCGTCGCATAGGGGGCGACCGCGATGTCGCCCGCGAAGATGTCTTGCACCAACGGAGCCTGCGTCGCGCTATGCGACGCCGCTTGCGTTCCGACAACCTGCCCTGCGGGGTTGCGCAACGCATTCGCTTGCGAACCGCTCGAGGGAGTTACGGCAGTCGTCTCGTCATCCCAGTTGAGCATAAATTCTCACCATCAATTTAGAACGGTTTGTACCATCTTTTCACGAGCGATAAAAGGGTTCGCTCATGAAAATTCCTCTTTTCGATTCACGCTGCGACCTGCATACAACACTTTGATCGATGCACGGACACTCGAGCACACTCGAAGACTCGGCGATGCATGCGCATAGTTCGACTTCTTCTATTAGCGATGTGCAGCATCACCGATGCCTGCTCTCGATTCACACTGCTCGCGAACCGAGCGAGCAGTGTGTCGATGCAAGTCGTTACGCTGGCGCGATCCCCGAAGCGGGGAAATTACTGGCACGCCTCGCACTCATCGAAACCCGGGTCGCCGGGACGCATCATGCACACGGGGCCATCGGCTTGCGGCTCTGCCGCAGCAGCCGCAGCCGCATCGAGACCGCCCGATGCCGAACCCGTCGCGCCGCCTACTGCGCCACCGCTGGCACCGAAGCCACCCGCGGCACCGCCGCCGCCCAGTCCACCGTCGTTCGACGGCACGGCGTTGAGCGCGCCATGCGCGACCGTCGACTTCTCGACGTGCGTCGCTGCCATCGTGCGCAGGTAGTAAGTGGTCTTGAGGCCACGCAGCCACGCCAGCTTGTAGACCTCGTCGAGCTTCTTGCCCGACGCGCCGGCCATGTAAATATTGAGCGACTGTGCCTGGTCGATCCACTTCTGCCGGCGCGCGGCCGCCTCGACGAGCCACTTCGGATCGACTTCGAACGCCGTCGCATAGATCGCGCGCAGATCGGCGGGAACGCGGTCGATGCGCGAAAGCGTGCCGTCGAAGTACTTGAGATCGGCGACCATCACCTCGTCCCAGAGATTGCGGGCCTTCAGATCGCGCACGAGGTAGTCGTTCACGACCGTGAATTCGCCCGACAGATTCGACTTCACATACAGGTTCTGGAACGTCGGTTCGATGCAGGCTGACACGCCGATGATGTTCGAGATCGTTGCCGTCGGCGCGATCGCCACGCAGTTGGAGTTACGCATGCCGTGGGTAGCGATGCGCGAGCGCAACGTCGCCCAGTCCATCGATTCGCTCGAGTCGATTTCGACATAGCCGCCGCGCGCCTCGGCCAGCAGCTTCAGCGTGTCCTGCGGGAGAATGCCGCGATCCCAGAGCGAGCCGCGGTAGCTCGAGTAGCGGCCACGCTCCTCGGCGAGCTCCGTCGATGCGTAGTAGGCGTAGTAGCAGACGGCTTCCATCGAACGGTCGGCGAACTCGACCGCGGCGTCGGACGCGTACGGCGTGCGCAGCAGGTGCAGGCAGTCCTGGAAACCCATGATGCCGAGACCGACCGGACGGTGCTTGAGGTTCGAATTGCGCGCCTTCGGCACCGCGTAGTAGTTGATGTCGATGACGTTATCGAGCATGCGCATCGCCACGCTCACCGTACGCTTGAGCTTGTCGTGATCGAGCAGGTAGCTGCCGTCCGGCTGCCGGGTCATGTGCGCGACGAGGTTCACCGAGCCGAGATTGCACACGGCGATCTCGGTGTCGCTCGTGTTGAGCGTGATTTCCGTGCAAAGGTTCGACGAATGGACCACGCCGACGTGCTGCTGCGGCGAGCGCACGTTGCAAGGATCCTTGAACGTGATCCACGGATGGCCGGTCTCGAACAGCATGCCGAGCATCTTGCGCCAGAGCTGCGCTGCCGGAATCCGCTTGAAGAGCTTGATCTCGCCCCGCGCGACCTTGTCTTCGTAAGCCGTGTAAGCCGCTTCGAACTCGGCGCCGAACTTGTCGTGCAGATCCGGGCAGGTGGACGGCGAAAAGAGCGTCCAGTCCCCCCCTTCCATGACCCGCTTCATGAAGAGGTCGGGAATCCAGTTCGCCGTGTTCATGTCATGCGTGCGGCGGCGGTCGTCGCCCGTATTCTTGCGCAGCTCGAGGAACTCCTCGATGTCGAGGTGCCACGACTCCAGATAGGCACAGACCGCCCCTTTGCGCTTGCCGCCCTGGTTGACAGCCACGGCAGTGTCGTTGACGACCTTCAGGAACGGCACGACGCCCTGCGATTTGCCGTTGGTGCCCTTGATGTGCGAGCCGAGCGCGCGCACGCGCGTCCAGTCGTTGCCGAGACCGCCCGCGAACTTCGAGAGCAGCGCGTTTTCCTTGAGCGCTTCGTAAATGCCGTCGAGGTCGTCCGCAACGGTCGTCAGATAGCACGAGGACAGCTGCGAGCGGCGCGTGCCCGAGTTGAAGAGCGTCGGCGTCGAGCTCATGAAGTCGAACGTCGAAAGGACATCGTAGAACTCGATGGCGCGCGCCTCGCGATCGATTTCGTCCAGCGCCAGGCCCATCGCCACGCGCATAAAGAATGCCTGCGGCATCTCGATACGCGTGCCGTCGGAGTGCAGGAAGTAGCGGTCGTAGAGCGTTTGCAGACCCAGGTAGCCGAACTGCAGGTCGCGGTTCGCGTCGAGCGCGGCACCGAGGCGCTTCAGATCGAACTGCTGCAGCTTCTCGTCGAGCAGCTCCGCTTCGATGCCGCGCTTGATGAACTGCGGAAAGTACTCGGCGTAACGTTCGCCCATTTCGCGCTGCGTCACCTCTTCGCCCAGAATCTCGCGGCGGATCGTGTGCAGCAGGATGCGTGCCGTCACCTGGCTGTAGGCCGGGTCCTTTTCGATCATCGTGCGCGCCGCGAGAATCGCCGAGTCGTAGACCTGGCTCATCGGCACGCCGTCATAGAGGTTCTTGACCGTCTCGGCGACGATCGGCTCCGCGCTCACGGCTTCGCCGAGATGCTCGCAGGCCGATTCGATCAGCGCGCTCAGCGCCCGCATGTCGAGCGGACGGGTGATGCCGTTATCGACGACATTGAGGCCCGACGATTGCACCGCCTCTTCATGCGCCTGCGCGCGCTCCTGCGTGCGCTTTTCGCGATAGAGGACGTAGGCGCGGGCGACGTTGTGCTCGCCGCCGCGCATGAGCGCCAGCTCGACCTGGTCCTGAATGTCTTCGATATGGAACGTGCCGCCGTTCGGGCGGCTGCGCAACAACGCGCGCACCACGTTTTGCGTAAGCTGCTCGACGAGCTCGCGCACGCGCGCCGATGCGGCACCTTGCCCGCCATTGACGGCAAGGAACGCCTTCGTCACGGCGATCGCGATTTTGGACGGCTCGAACGACACGACGCTGCCATTGCGGCGAATCACCTTGTAGTCGGCGAACGTCGCCTGGGGCGCAAGCGGCTGCGGATGGCCTGCCTGTCCACCGACGGGGCGGCCGGTTGCCGCGCCCTGCTGGCTCGTCATGTTGTCGGTCGTTTGCATGTGCAAAGCTCCTGATCTTCGATGTGCGGACATGCCGCGGATTGGAACAACCGCCGCGCTACCCCGAGCGCGAACGATGAGGTGCGGGAATGGAAGAGACGCAATTCGGCTGCCAGCAGCCGATACGACGCGCAATGGACGATGGCTTTCTTCATTGTTCTAGCCGCCTGAACGCCTCTTTTCCCCGAAGGGCGAAGGGCTCGGAAAACGATGTCCGACACCCGCCGCCCGCGTCTTTCGCAACGCTTTGGGCGCTGCGGCGCTTTACCCCGATTGAAAGCACCGCCCGCTCGCCGACACAAGATCTTGTGAATTTGAGCGTCGACAACACCAAGTATAGTAGACCGATCGGCCAACTCAAAAAGGTTTATTTGGCTTACGGCCCTTGACTTTTAATTATTCGAGACAGGGCAAGGGCTCGCGCAAAACGCAAGAGGGGCGCGGGTTTCGGCGGCATCGGAGGACGCGTTGCCGCACGCGATCATCGATGCCGGTAGGGGAAATACCGATCGTCGAGCCCCGTATCGAGCGCCAGCCGATTCCAGTCGAAATGCGGGCCCGGATCGGTCTTGCGACCCGGCGCGATGTCGGCATGACCGGCCAGCGCATCGATGGGATAACGTGCCGCGAGCGCCCTTACGAGCTCCGCGAGCGTCGCGTACTGTGGCGGCTCGAAGCAGACATCGTCCGTGCCTTCCAGCTCGATGCCGATCGAAAAATCGTTGCAGCGCGGCCGCCCGAAAAAGTCGGATGCTCCGGCATGCCACGCTCGCGCATCGCACGAGACGAACTGCTCGAGCGCGCCATCGCGCCGGATCAGGAAATGCGAGGAGACGCGCAGCCCACGCAGATGCGTGTCGAAGTAGGGATGCGCCGAGCATTCGAGCCGGTTCTGAAACAGCTCCGTGATGGCGCTCCCGCCGAACTCGCCGGGCGGCAGGCTGATGTTATGGATGACGATCAGTGTGGGCACCGCCCCCTCGGGCCGCGCCTCGCAATTGGGCGACGGCGATACATGCGCCGCGCTGACCCAGCCGTCGGTATCGACGGCGAGACGCTCACCCCGCATCGGCGTTCACCGCGTCCCCGCCGTGCGCGCCGCATACGGGCGCGCATGTTCGGCGCAGCAAAAATACTGCTGCCCGACGAGGACCGACTCGCTCCTCGGCGCATGAACGCCACAGGCCGCGCACCGCACCACCGGCTCGGCAAGCGAGGGGGTGTTGCCAGACCGCGTGCCGCGAGCAGAAGACGTGCCGCGCCGCGCGTCGGCGCGCGCGTTGCCGCGAGGCTGTCCCGCCCGCTGCAGTTTGACGAGCCATCGAGCCGCGAGCACGAAGAGAATGAGAAGTAGAAGTTGTCGCATCGATCAGACCACGGGGCGATGCAAAAGCACCTCGAAAACGAAACGGCTGCCGACGTAAGCGAGCAGCAAAGCCACGAATGACGCCAGCACCCAGCGCAACGCGGCGCGCCCCCGCCACCCCGACACGCGGCGCGCAGTCAAAAGCGCCCCGAACATCACCCAGGACAGTAACGCGAAGACCGTCTTGTGATCCAGCGTGAGCGCGCGGTCGATGAGCTGCTCGCTGAAAAGAATGCCCGACAGCAGCGTCAGCGTGAGCAGCACGAAACCCGCCGCGATCAGCCTGAACAACAGTTTTTCGAGGGTCAGCAGCGCGGGCAACGTATCGAGCCAGCTCGCAAGCCAGCTACCCGCCGCGTGCCGTTCGATGGAACCCCGCAACGCATGCAGGCGTCGCTCGGCGAATAGCATCAGCACGGCATGCAGCGCGGCGATTGCGAAGAGGCCATAGGCGACATTCGCGATGATGAAATGCAGCTTGAATAGCGGCGCGGCGGCATAGGGAAGCACGCGCACGCCGCCGAAAAAGAGCGGCAGCAAGGAGGCCGCGGCAGCCAGCGGCAGCACCAGCAGGCGCAGCCCGTCGAGCGGAAAGAAGAAGCTTTCGATCCAGTAGATGCCGGCACCGAGCCAGAACATTGCCGACAGCGCGAACGCGAAACCGAACACCATCGCATCGCGCGGAAAGATCGTGGTGTGCAGCAGCACGCCATGCAGCACGAGCGCCGCGCAAAGCAGGCCCCGTTCCGTCGACGTCATGCCCGATGCCCCGCGCGACACCGCGGCGTGCGAACCCGCATCCATTTGCGGCACGCTCGGAAACATTGCGGGAGCGCCGCCCCGCCCGCCTGCCGCAACCGTGCGGTAAGCGCGCCAGCCCGCCACGGCGAGGCCGCCGTAGAGAAGTGCGGTGAGGGCATACAGTACAATGTCCATGTTCCGCAGTTTACACTAGCGCGCTCGACCGGCCCGCACCGTTCACGTTCCGTTTTCCGCTTCCCATGCTCGACACTCTCACCCAACGGATGGCGCGCGTCGTCAAGACGCTGCGCGGCGAAGCCCGCCTTACCGAAGCCAATACGCAGGACATGCTGCGCGAGGTGCGCCTGGCGCTCCTCGAAGCCGACGTCGCGCTGCCCGTCGTGCGCGATTTCGTCGCCAAAGTGAAAGAAAAGGCGCTCGGCGAAGAAGTGCTCGGCTCGCTGTCGCCGGGCCAGGCGTTGGTCGGTGTGGTCCAGCGCGAGTTGACCGCGGTGATCGGCGGCGATTACGCGGGTCAGGCCGCCGAGCTCAATCTGGCCGTCGCGCCGCCGGCTGTGATTCTGATGGCCGGTCTGCAAGGCGCCGGCAAGACGACGACCGTCGGCAAGCTCGCCAAACTGCTGCGCGAGCAGTACAAGAAAAAGGTGTTGACCGTCTCGTGCGACGTCTACCGGCCGGCCGCCATCGCGCAGCTGAAAACGGTCACAGAGCAAGTCGGCGCCGAGTTCTTTCCTTCGCAGCCCGATCAAAAACCGGTCGACATAGCCGTTGCCGCCGTCGATTGGGCGAAGCGCCATTATCACGACGTTCTGATCGTCGATACGGCGGGCCGCCTCGGCATCGACGAAGCGATGATGCAGGAGATCTCCGCGCTGCACGCCACGCTGACGCCGGCCGAAACGCTTTTCGTCGTCGACGCGATGCTGGGTCAGGACGCGGTCAACACCGCGAAGGCCTTCAACGACGCGCTGCCGCTCACGGGCGTCGTGCTCACCAAGCTCGACGGCGATTCACGAGGCGGCGCCGCGCTTTCGGTGCGCCACATCACGGGCAAGCCGATCAAGTTTGTCGGCGTGGCCGAGAAGCTCGACGGGCTCGAAATTTTCTACCCGGACCGGATGGCGAACCGGATCCTCGGCATGGGCGACATTCTTGCGCTCGTGGAAGAGGCGCAGCGCAACGTCGACGTCAAAGCCGCCCAGAAGCTCGCGGACAAGGTCAAAAAAGGCGGCGACTTCGATCTCAACGATTTCCGCGCGCAGCTCTCGCAGATGAAGAACATGGGCGGCTTGTCGACGCTGATGGACAAGCTGCCGGCCCAGTTCCAGCAGGCGGCCGCGGGCGCGGACATGAGCCAGGCCGAAAAACAGATGCGGCGCATGGAAGGCATCATCAATTCGATGACCCCACGCGAGCGCGCGAAGCCCGAGCTCATCAAGGCCACGCGCAAACGCCGCATCGCCGCGGGCGCGGGCGTCCAGGTTCAGGAGGTCAACCGCATGCTGAATCAGTACGAGCAGATGCGCACGATGATGAAAAAGCTCAAGGGCGGCAATCTGCAGAAGATGATGCGCGGCATGAAGGGTATGCTGCCAGGCATGCGCTGACGCGCAGCGCCACCGCGCCGGCAGGTGGCATATACCGCCGTGCCGCACTATATATTGACGATAGACACCGCTCGTTCGACGCCATCATGAATCGCGAAGAAGCTCTCCATATCTTCAGCCACTCCGAAGAAATCGTCTCTGCCGGCGAGGTGACGGCCTCGATCGCGCGCATGGCCCAAGAGATGCGGGCCGAGATGAGCGACGATTTCCCGCTCGTGCTATCGGTGATGGGCGGCGCCGCCGTCTTTACGGGGATGCTGCTGCCCCACCTCGAGTTCCCGCTCGAATTCGACTACATCCATCTGACGCGCTACCGCAACACCACCCAGGGCAGCGCAGAGATGCAGTGGCGCGTCGCGCCGGCCGAATCGGTCAAAGACCGCGTCGTGCTCGTGCTCGACGACATCCTCGACGAAGGGGAAACCATGGCCGCGATCCGCGACCGCATCATGGCGATGGGGGCGAAACGGTTCCTGAGCGCGGTGCTCTGCGAGAAGCTGCTGCAAAAGAGCAAGCCGCTTCATCCGGACTTCTGTGGTTTCAAAGTGCCAGATCGATATGTATTCGGCTGCGGCATGGATGCGCGCGGCTACTGGCGCAACCTGCCGACCATTCGCGCGCTGACGCAAGGCGCATAGCGGGCGCGGCTCGAACTCGATCCCGCGCTTTGCTCCATCAAACGGCCATTGCGGCCCGCACCCGCGCAGTGGCAAATTCCGCCGCTTCATCGACGGGCACGAGCGTCGGTTCGGTGTCGCGACGACCCTGATATTCGATCTTTCCGTCTTTCAAGCCGCGCTCGCCGATGACGAGCCGATGCGGCACGCCGATGAGTTCCCAATCGGCAAACATGACACCGGGCCGCTCGCCGCGGTCATCGAGAATCACGTCGACACCGGCTTCGGTCAGTTGCGCGTAGAGTTTGTCCGCTGCCTCGCGCACTGACTCGCTGCGCTCATAGCCCATCGGGCAGAGTACGAGCTCGAACGGGGCAATCGACTCGGGCCAGATGATGCCGCGCTCGTCGTTGTTCTGCTCGATGGCCGCGCCGAGAATCCGCGTGATACCGATGCCGTAGCAGCCCATCACCATGGATTGCGGCTTGCCCGTTTCGTCGAGGAACGTCGCGCCCATCGCGTCCGAGTACTTCGTGCCGAGCTGGAAGACATGGCCCACCTCGATACCGCGGCAAATCTCGAGCGTGCCGCATCCGTCGGGCGACTGATCGCCCGGTTTGACGTTACGGATATCGGCTACCTCGGGTTCGGGCAGATCGCGCCCCCAGTTCACGCCTGTGGTGTGGTAGTCGATCTCGTTCGATCCGACGACGAAATCGCTCATCCGCGCGACGGTGCGATCGGCAATGACCTTGACCGGTTTCTTTGTGCCGATGGGGCCGAGATAGCCGGGAGGCGTGCCGAACCACTGAACGATTTCGTCTTCGGTTGCGAAGCGGAACCCCTTGAGCCCCGGCAGCTTGCCGGTCTTGATTTCGTTGAGATCGTGATCGCCGCGCAGCATCAGCAGCCAGATCGTGGGTTCGGCGCCTTCGTTCTCGGTCGCGAGCACGATCGACTTGATCGTGCGCTCGAGCGGAATGCCGAGGAACTCGGCCACCGCCTCGCATTTCGCCTTGCCCGGCGTAGCGGTTTTCGTCAGCGTCTCGCGCGGCGCGGCGCGCTCGGCGATGAGCGGCAGTGCCTCGGCCGCTTCGATGTTCGCCGCGAAATCCGAGTTCGGGCAATAGGCGATATCGTCTTCGCCCGTCGATGCAATGACGTGAAACTCTTGCGACTTGTTGCCGCCGATCGAACCGCTATCGGCCGTGACCGCGCGGAACTCGAGGCCGATGCGCGTAAAGATGCGCACGTATGCGTCGAACATCTTGCGATACGACTCGTCGAGCCCCGCCTGATCCTTGTCGAACGAATAGGCGTCTTTCATCGTGAATTCGCGTCCGCGCATCACGCCGAAGCGAGGGCGGATCTCGTCGCGGAACTTCGTCTGAATCTGATAGAAGTTCACGGGCATCTGCCGATAGCTCTTGATCTGATTCCGAGCGATATCGGTCACCACCTCCTCGTGCGTCGGCCCGACCACGAAGTCCGTTTCCTTTCGGTCCTTGAAGCGCAGCAATTCCGGCCCGTACTGCACCCAACGTCCCGACTCCTGCCAAAGCTCGGCCGGCTGGACGGCGGGCATCAGCAGCTCGAGCGCCCCGGCGCGGTTCATTTCCTCGCGCACGATGGCCTCCACCTTGCGGATCGAACGCAACCCGATCGGCAGATAGCTGTAGATACCGCCAGCAACGCGCCGGATCATGCCCGCGCGGACCATCAACTTGTGGCTGACGACTTCCGCGTCGGCCGGAGCTTCCTTCAGGGTACCGATAAAAAAACGGGACGCTTTCATTCAGTTTTTCCAAAAGCGGCAGCCCAACGGCGGGCCGCCGAAAGAAGGGAACGAGCAGATTCGGGGCCGACCAGGGACCGCCGCGCCGCGCGCGAGCCGCCTGCCCGGGCCCCACATGGCGATCCGTCCAACGCGCGGCCCGAACGGGCAAGGCGCCAAGCCCTGCGAACGTCCGAGCCCAGTTGGCACTGGCCGATGCGGAAGACTCGTTATCTGTTTATAATCAAAGCAATTTTAAAGGATTCGAAGGTGGTTGTATGCTGGATCGCGAAGGCTTTCGCCCGAACGTCGGCATCATCCTCTTGAACGCGCACAACGAGGTGTTTTGGGGCAAGCGGCTGCGTGAACATTCCTGGCAGTTTCCGCAAGGCGGCATCAAATACGGTGAGACGCCCTTGCAAGCGATGTATCGGGAGTTACACGAAGAAACCGGCCTGCGTCCGGAGCACGTCAAAATCATTGGTCGCACGCGCGACTGGCTGCGTTATGAGGTGCCGGACAAGTTCATCAAGCGCGAAGTACGCGGGCACTATCGCGGCCAGAAGCAGATCTGGTTCTTGCTCCGCATGGTCGGCCGCGATTGCGACATCTGCCTGCGTGCCACCGATCATCCGGAATTCGATGCCTGGCGGTGGAACGAGTACTGGGTGCCGCTCGATGCCGTCATCGAGTTCAAGCGGGATGTTTATCAGTTGGCATTGACCGAACTGTCGCGGTTTTTGCGGCGCCCGGCGCCAAGGCATGACAAGCCGCGTGGCAAGAACGGCCCATTGAAGCCTGCGGGTGCCTGTTCAGAAGCCGAACCGTCACCCGCCCTCACCGCGGTGCTGACGACGGGCGCGGGTGTCGTCGTGATCGAAGCGGCCGTCGATGCCTCGGCCGACGTCCCCTGCCCATCGAACCCGCCCGCCGTGATTAGCCCCGAGTAACCGCAGCGGGGGAATAGTCGGAAAGGCGTGAACGGGCGCTATCATTCGGTTCTCCGAATCATCGCGCCCGTTTCTCGAGGAACCCATATTGAAAGCGACGACTCTCGCCGTGGCCGCTCTGGCCGCCTGTGCCATGCTGGCCGGCTGCTCGCACACACCCAAGTCCCAGTCCGAGACATCGGATAAGGACGAGAGCACATTCACGTATCTGCTCGAACGCCAGTCCAAGTGGACTGAAAACAAGCTGGACGCGCTGCCGCCGCTTCCGCAAGCCGCCAATTTGCTGCCTTTCGAGGTTTCGCAAAATACGCCGCTCCACTTTGCTGTCGACGCTAAATCGATCGATGTCGGCTCGGACGGCGTCGTGCGTTACACCATCGTGGTCTCAAGCCCGTCGGGCGCGCAGAACATCAACTACGAGGGCATTCGCTGCGACAATTACGAGTGGCGGCAATACGCCGGGCTGAACGCCGAACACAATGGCTGGGACAGCAGCGTTGCCACTCGCTGGCGGCGCATCGAGAACGGCGATCTCAACGCCTATCAGGCCGCACTCTATAAAGACTATTTCTGCGCGAACAAACTGCCGGCGGCCTCCGCAAAGATGATCGTCGAAAATATCCGCCACGGACGCACGGCGGCGTCACTCATCCACTGAAAAACGAGAAATTTCGCAGGGTCGACTGCGTGCTCATCGTTCAAAAATAGGCATCTCTCAACGCCATCGACAAGGCGGGATGAACGATGAGCTATCACGATGAAGCGATCAGATGGTTAAAAGCAGGTCACGCGACGCGCATCCCGGAGTTCGAGACGGTCTATGCAGCGGGTAAGAAAAGAATCATGGAGGCGCAAAAGCTGTTCCGGCTGATGTCTCCGGCAGAAGCCGCGGCATGGAATTGCATCGCCCCCGTAACAAACGGAAGGATCTCGCCAGCGTCCATACACAGCCTGTTCGTTGGGGGCGGCGGCTATACGTCAAAATGGTTCACGTTCGATCGGCCTTATTTGTTCGGACGCCAAGCGATCAACCAACCCGGTGGCCGCGAAGGTCAGGGCATGCTCATGATCGTCGATTTGAATCACGAGATGAAAAACACGCTGATCAAGAAACTGCTGCCCGACGTACCTCTTCACGGCATTCCTCAACCCGTGAAAGCCGGTTCATGCCGCTGCAAGCTGGAGGGCGGTGTCGTTACGTTGGGAATATCGATCCCGGTCCTGGAGCGGATCGCCATCAACATGCACATCGAACACCTGGGCATGCGAATCACGCCGTGAATATCAAGGCGATCGAGCGCCACGAGCGCCGCGCGGACTAAACCAGCACCAGATTGTCGCGGTGAATCAGCACGGGCTCGAGCATATAGCCGAGGATCGATTCGATCTCGATGCTCGGCTTGCGGTGGATCAGCTTTGTTTCGGCGCTGCTGTAGTTGGTAATACCGCGCGCGATCTCGCGTCCGGCCAAACTCAGACACGCGATGACTTCGCCGCGCGCAAACGTGCCCTGCACATCGACGACACCGATCGGCAGAAGACTCTTACCGCCGACGGTCAGCTTTTCGACCGCGCCGTCGTCGATGACGACGTGCCCACGCACTTGCAGATGGTCCGCCATCCACTGCTTGCGTGCGGCGAGCCTGGCCGTGCGCGCCATGAGCTGCGACCCGATCGCCTCGCCGGCCGCCAGACGCACGAGGACATCGGGCTCGCGGCCGCTGGCAATCACCGTATTGGCACCGCTGCCTGCCGCCCGCTTGGCCGCGAGAATCTTGGTCAGCATGCCGCCGCGGCCGATGCTGGAGCCGGCCCCGCCCGCCATCGCCTCCAAGTCCGGCGCACCGGCATCGGCCTCGCGCACCAGCTCCGCCGCCGCGTCCTTGCGCGGGTCAGCCGTGAAAAGCCCCAACTGATCCGTGAGAATGATGAGCGCATCGCCCTCGATCAGGTTCGCCACGAGCGCGCCGAGCGTATCGTTGTCACCGAACTTGATCTCGTCGGTGACGACCGTGTCGTTCTCGTTGATGATAGGAACCACCCCGAGTGCGAGGAGCGTCAATAGTGTCGAGCGCGCGTTGAGATACCGCTCGCGGTCGGCGAGGTCCCCGTGTGTGAGCAGAATCTGCGCGGTCCGGATGCCGTGTTCGGCAAACCGGCTTTCGTAGACTTGCGCAAGCCCCATCTGACCGACCGCGGCAGCCGCCTGAAGCTCGTCGATTTCCCGCGGACGCTTCACCCAGCCGAGACGCTGCATCCCCTCGGCAATCGCGCCCGAACTCACGAGCACCACCTCTTTGCCGAGCCCGCGCAACTGCGCGATCTGGGCGGCCCAGCGCCCGATGGCGGCTTGGTCGAGCCCCCGCCCGTCATTGGTGACGAGGCTGGAACCCACTTTGACTACCAGGCGTTTCGAATCGGCGATGACAGAGCGCATCGTGCGAAAGTCTCCCATTGAATAACGCGGGCCAGGCGGCGAGAGCCGCTACGCGCCTGGCGCCCCACCCTCGGGTTCGGTCGTTGAAGGGCCATCGCGAAATCGTACGTCGGCCGCAAGATCTTCAGCCTGCTCCGCACGGTGCGCGTCCGAATGCTCTGCGAGGTAATCGTATATGGCGTAGCAGAGATTTTCGCAACCGAAACCCGTGAGCGCCGAAATCTCGAAAACGGGGCCGCTCCATTCGAAGCGCGCGAGAAAATCCGCAACGCGGGCCGGCCGCTCGTCCTCGGGCACCATGTCTAGCTTGTTGAGCACGAGCCAGCGCGGCTTTTGAAAAAGCGCTTCGTCGTACTTGCGCAACTCGCCGACAATCGCACGTGCTTCGGCAACAGGATCGACGCTTTCGTCGAAAGGCGCGAGATCGACGAGATGCAGCAGCAAGCCAGTGCGCTGCAAATGACGCAAAAACTGATGACCGAGACCCGCGCCCTCGGCGGCGCCTTCGATCAGCCCGGGAATGTCGGCAATCACGAAGCTCTTGCTGGGACCGACCCGCACCACGCCGAGATTCGGCGCGAGCGTCGTGAACGGATAATCGGCGATCTTCGGCCTCGCGTTCGATACCGAAGAAATGAATGTCGACTTCCCAGCGTTCGGCATGCCAAGCAAGCCAACGTCGGCCAGCACCTTGAGTTCGAGCCGCAACATGCGCCGCTCGCCGGGCTTGCCGTCCGTCTTTTGGCGCGGCGCGCGATTGGTACTCGATTTGAAGTGGAGATTGCCAAGCCCGCCCGCCCCGCCTTTCGCGACGAGGACGGTCTGTTCGTGCTCGGTCAGATCCGCAATGAGCTCGCCCGTGTCCTGATCGGTAATGACCGTGCCCACCGGCATGCGCAGGACGATGTCGTCGCCACCCTTGCCGTAACAATCCGAACCGCGCCCGTTCTCGCCATTGCGGGCCTGGTGCTTCTTCGCGTAGCGGTAGTCGATGAGTGTGTTTATATTGCGGTCCGCTATCGCATAGACGCTGCCACCGCGCCCTCCGTCACCGCCATCGGGGCCGCCGAACGGCACGAACTTCTCGCGGCGCATCGATGCGCTGCCGTCGCCGCCATCGCCGGCGATCACCTCGATCCGCGCTTCGTCAATGAACTTCATCTGATGCTCCGCCCGTGTTTTCGATATTGTGCCGCGCTGGCCCACGATGACCAAGCCGACCGACCCATGCCAGCGGAAAGGGGGCGCGCACAAAGAAAAAAGCCCCGCCATTTCGCGGGGCCCTTCTCGGTTTATCGCACCCGTGTCCGATCGAACTCAGACCGCTGCCGGGATGACGTTGACCATGTGCTTCTTGTCTGCGCCTTTCGTCGTGAATTTGACGTGGCCATCGACCAATGCGAACAGCGTGTGGTCCTTGCCCAGACCGACGTTGTCGCCCGGGTGCATACGCGTGCCGCGCTGGCGAACGATAATGCCCCCAGCGTTGATCGCCTGGCCGCCATACACCTTCACACCGAGGCGCTTCGACTCGGAGTCGCGCCCGTTGCGGGAAGACCCGCCTGCTTTCTTGTGTGCCATCTGATTGCTCCTTGACCGGTGCGCTTACGCGTTGATCGCGTCAATGCGCAGTTCGGTGTAATTCTGGCGGTGGCCAGCGTGCTTCTGGTAGTGCTTCCGGCGACGCATCTTGAAGATGGTCACTTTCGGATGCCGACCGTGCGATACGACGGTAGCCTTGACGGAAGCCCCACTGACCAGCGGCGAACCGAATTTGATCGATTCACCTTCGCCCACTGCGAGCACCTGGTCCAGCGTGATTTCAGCGTCAATGTCTGCCGGTATCTGTTCTACTTTCAATTTTTCGCCGACGGCAACCTTATACTGCTTGCCACCGGTTTTTATGACCGCGTACATTGAGAACCTCACTCTGTGTTCCGCCGCCGCCTCGGGCTTCATCGCCGGGTTATACCACCCGCCTGAACATGTCAGACGTATGCCCGAGACTTCACCAGTGCAACGGCTTTCCTCTTTCACGCACCGCGCGTGAAAACGCGTGATTATACATGGGCTTAGCTGCGAGGTCAAAACTTCCCTGCGCGCCCTGCTTTCAACCTTCCAGCCCCCTTGGGCGCGCTCCCGCGGATTCGATGCGACCCCAAAGAAGACGAGGCAGCGGCTCGATTCGCGTGCGGACAAGCACGCAGCATGCGCCTCGGAAGCGTTGATAACCCTTTATAATCCGCGGCACTACCCATTTTTCTCATCATGTCGTCGACCGCCACCTCCACTCCCAGCGCAGCCAACCTGCTTGCCCCGATCACCGAAGATATGGAGCAGGTCAATCGCGTCATTCGGCAACGTTTGGCCTCCGAGGTGTTGCTGATCAACCAGATCTCGGAATACATCATCAGCGCGGGCGGCAAGAGACTGCGTCCGGCGTTGCTGTTGCTCGTCGCGCGCGCGCTCGGCGATACGACGGGCTACCGGCACGAACTCGCGGCCGTCGTCGAATTCATTCATACCGCCACGCTGCTGCATGACGATGTGGTCGACGAATCGGACCTGCGCCGGGGCCGCAAGACGGCCAATGCGCTTTTCGGCAACGCGGCCAGCGTGCTCGTCGGCGACTTCCTCTATTCGAGGTCGTTCCAGATGATGGTCGGCGTCGGCAAGATGCGCGTGATGGAGATCCTTTCCGAGGCCACGAACATCATTTCCGAGGGCGAAGTCCTGCAGTTGCTCAACATGCATGATGCCGACGTCGACGAAACCCGCTACATGCAGGTCATCCGTTACAAGACGGCCAAGCTCTTCGAGGCGGCGGCCCAGCTCGGCGCGGTGCTCTCGGGCGCGGATGCCACGACGGAAGCGGCGGCCGCCGAGTTCGGGCGCCGGATCGGCACGGCTTTCCAGATCATGGACGACTGGCTCGACTACACGGGCACAGCCGAATCGATGGGCAAGAACGCCGGCGACGATTTGCGCGAAGGCAAGCCGACGCTGCCGCTCATCTATCTGATCGAGCGCGGCACGCCAGAGCAGTCGGCACTCGCGCGCCAGGCGATCGAGCAAGGCGGCACGGATCGATTCGAGACGATCTTCGATGCCATCACCCGCTCGGGCGCGCTCGATCACACACTCGAATGCGCGAAGCGCGAGGCGCAAGCGGCTGCCGCGGCGATTTCCTCGTTCCCCGATTCCCTTTACAAGGAAAGCCTGCTAGAATTATGTTCTTACTCGACGGCGAGGCAGTCCTGAATGCGACTGATTTGCTTGAGTAGTCCAATTCGGGGTGTAGCTTAGCCTGGTAGAGCGCTACGTTCGGGACGTAGAGGCCGGAGGTTCGAATCCTCTCACCCCGACCAGAATTGCAAAAAAGGATCGACAGCTCGTCGGTCCTTTTTTTTCGGCTCGCTCGTACAGCCTCCGCAGTAGACGGCATCCAATTCGGCATCCGGGTGCATCCTTCGCAATCTGCCCGAGCCTCGTTCCAGTCCTCCTTAGACTACGCGTTATTTCACACGCGGGCGCAGAGTCCGGGCCGACCGGCAAGACTCGGCCACGATCGATATCGACATTCTCATCGCACCATCGAGGAGCTTCAAACCAATGAACGGCATCACCGATCCAGCGAAACGCATTGCGCATGTTATTGAGAGAGGCGATCGGAGCACTACGAGCGCATTGGCCGCTCACCATTCGGCTGCGCCCCATTCGCTCAACTCGAAGATGAGTTCAACGCTGGCCGGTTTGAGCGAAATCGAACGGGGAGTCGCCAGCGGCCCTTCGTCGCTGACACGCCTTCTAAGAGCGCAGATGTTTGCCCGCCGCGGTGGAAGCGGCGACGCGTCCAATCAAGCGAAAGAGATCATGGAGAGCGCCGAGGACAAACTCGACGATACTTATTTGAGGGCGCTACAACGCGGCGCTTCGCCAGCTGATGCCGCGAAAGAAGCGCTGGAGCAATTGGGTGGAGATGAAGCGGGTTTTTCCGTTCTCGCCACGGGCGCGACGATGAGCTGTCCAGTGCGGTTGAACACCGAGACCCACGCCCCGAAGCGGTCCATCGATACCCATGCGCTCCAGCGGGCCGCCGCACGCGTGCGCACCGCGACTGCCGGCGCGATCAACAACGCTGCCGAGGCCCTGACGGAGCGGCTCGTCTTGCGAACTCGTACAGTTTAGGACTGAAGTGCCTCGGGCCGGCTAGGCACGCATAGCGCTCTGCTATATTGTTGCCATCCCCTTTTCCTCCGGCATCACCACATCGCGCGTGGAACACCTCCCCTTATGGGCGCAAGTCGGCGCCGTCTTCGTTCTCCTCTTCGTTTCCGGCTTCTTTTCGATCTCGGAAACGGCGATGATGGCGCTCAATCGCCATCGCCTCAAACACCTCGCCAACAAGGGCGCGTTCGGCGCCAAGACAACGCAAGGCTTGCTCGCCCGAACCGATGAGCTGCTCGGCGTCATTCTCATCGGCAACAACCTGCTCAACACGATCATCCCGGTACTGACCACCTCGATCGCGCTGCGCACGTTCGGCAGCAACAACCTCGTGCTATCGATCGCGACCGGTATCGTCGCGTTTCTCATCATCGTGTTCGCCGAAATCACGCCGAAGATCGTCGGCGCGACCTACCCCGAAAAAATCGCGCTGCCAGCCGGGTTCATCATCGCGCTGCTCATGCGCGCGCTGAAACCGGCCGTCTGGTTCGTCAATCTTTTTTCGAACGCGATCTTGGCCCTCCTGCATATCAATACGAAAGGCGGGCGCGATCAGCGCTTGTCCACCGAGGAACTGCGCACGATCGTCCTCGAGTCGGGCAGTTTCATGCCGACCAAGCACCGCAGCATTCTGCTGAACCTGTTCGATCTCGAAAACATCTCCGTCGACGATGTCATGATTCCGCGACGCCGCATCGAGTCGCTCGATTTCGACGCCCCGTTCGAAGACATCCTGCGGCAACTCGAAACCTGCTATCACAACAAGCTGATCGTCTATCAAGGCGACATCGACCGTGTCCTCGGCGTATTGCACGTACGCAAGACACTCGCCGCCCTGCATAAGCAGGAGCTCGAACGCGAAACGCTGCGCGAGCTGCTCACCGAACCTTACTTCGTGCCGTCGGGCACCCCTGTGTTCCAGCAGCTTCAATACTTTCAGGAAACGCGGCAACGTACGGCACTCGTCGTCAACGAGTACGGCGAGCTGCAGGGCATGGTCACGCCGGAGGACATCCTCGAGGAACTCATCGGCGAATTCACGACTTCCATCCCGCGCAGCGCGGGCTCGCGACGCGGCTGGAACGAGCAAGGCGAATGCATCGTGGCAGGCAGCATGCCGCTGCGCGAACTCAACCGCTGGTTGCAGCTGAGTCTGCCGACAGACGGCCCGAAAACGCTCAACGGCCTCATTCTCGAAACGCTCGAGGAAATTCCCGAGGGCGACGTCTGCGTTCGCTTCGGCGACATCCAACTGGAAGTGTTGCAAAGCGACGACCAGGCCATCCGCACCGTGAAGGTCTTCAAACCGAGGCCACAGGCGTCGGCGAAGGCCGCGCGCGACTGAAGCGCGCTGCCCCGATGGCGGACAGCGCCTGACCGATCGGCCGAGTGTCGGCGGCCAGCCGTTCGCGCGATGATGACCTCATCGCTTTTGAACGACTGCATCCCGCACCGATCCGGCCTTCGATGTCTTCCGCGCTTCCCTTCCCGCTCCCCGCCGCCGCACCGCCACCGTCCGACGGCGACGACGCGCCGGCTGTTCGCCTCTTGGCCGACACGCTCGCGCATGCCTCGCAACTCGGTGCATCCGACATCCACGTCGAGCCGGGCGACGGCATCTGGCGTATCCGCTTTCGCATCGACGGCATGCTGCACGAGGCGTCGGCACCGCCGCCGCATCTGCGCGACGCCTTCGTGACGCGCGTCAAGGTGCTCGCGAAGCTCGACATCGCCGAGCGGCGCCTGCCGCAGGATGGACGGCTGCGGCTCGCGTCATCGGCCGATACGGCCCACGCGGCGCAAGACTATCGCGTCAGTTCGCTGCCCACGATATTCGGCGAAAAGCTCGTGCTTCGCCGGATGCAGGCGTTGCCAGCCGATCTGTCGCTCGCGGCGCTGGGCTTCGATGCGCGGCAAAGACCGGCCGTCGAAGCGGCCATTCGCGCGCCTCACGGTTTGATACTCGTGACCGGGCCGACTGGCAGCGGAAAATCGCTTTCGCTTTACTGCTTCTTGCAGATGCTCAACACTGCCTCTCGCAACATCTGCACCGTGGAAGATCCTGTCGAAATCCAATTGGCGGGCATCAATCAGGTCAACGTGCGCGACAAGACGGGATTGACGTTTGCGACCGCGCTGCGCGCACTGCTGCGACAAGATCCTGACGTCATCATGATCGGCGAAATCCGCGACGGCGAAACGGCAGATGTGGCCGTGAAAGCAGCACAGACCGGTCATCTGGTCCTCTCGACGCTGCATACGAACGACGCGCCCAGCGCCATCGCGCGCCTCGTCGATATCGGCGTGGCGCCGCTGAACATCGCCACCGCGTTGCGGCTCGTCACGGCGCAACGACTCGTCCGTCGCTTGTGCTCCACATGCGCCACGCGTACTGCCGCATCGACGGCGCAGCTGCTCGCGGCAGGATTCGACGAGGCCGACATCGGCGGCTGGGCGCCGGCATCCGCGCCTGGTTGCGACGATTGTCATGGCATCGGCTATCGCGGACGAGTCGGTGTGCATCAGATCATGCCGGTGTCCGCGGCCATGCGTGAGTCGATCGTCTCGCGTATCAGCAACGATGCGCTCGCGCGGCAAGCTCGCTCAGAGGGCCTCGCGACACTACGCCGCGCCGCGCTCGAGTGCGTGCGCGAGGGCACCACCTCGCTTGCAGAAGCCATCGGCTCGACGGAGGCACAATGAGGCGGCCCCCGAGAGACAGCGACGAAAAGCAAACTCGGCACGCGTTGGCGGAGCGGCGCTTCGCCTGGCGCGGAATGAAACTGGACGGCACGCCATGCCGCGGCAACATCGTTGCGCCGCACGCGGCCGCGGCCCGCGCCACGCTCCGCGACCACGGGATCATGCCGGGCTCGCTCGAAGCGCGCGGGGTTGCCGCACCGCCGCGGGCCACGGCTCGTGAGATCACCGCATTCACACGCCATCTGGCCGGCCTCTTGGGCGCCGGCGTGCCGCTCGCTCAGGCGCTTCAATTGATCGCGCGCACCCCGGCGCGCAGCGGAGTGCCGCGCATTGCCGACACCCTCGCGCACCATCTCGCCAACGGTCACGGTTTTGCCACCGGGCTCGGCGCATTTACCGAGCACTTCGATCCGTTTTATCGCCAGTTGACCGCGGTCGGAGAGACGTCGGGCACGCTGGCCCATGTCCTGGCGCGGCTCGCGCAAGAGCGCGAGCGCCTCGCGGCGCAACGCGCCAAGATGCGCGCCGCACTCGTCTATCCAGCCGCCGTGCTCTTGCTCGCCGTGGCGATCGCCGTGGCGCTGCTGTTGTGGGTCGTTCCGGCGTTTCAGGTCGCATTCGACAGCTTCGGTGCGCCATTGCCACCGCTCACCCGCGCCGTCGTCGCTTTGTCGGACGTCACCGCGCATCGCGGTCCCGCGTGTCTCGCGGGCATGGCCACCCTGCATCTCATTGCCGCGCGCATCGTTCGCCGCTCGGGCGCCGCGCGCGTCGCCCTCGGCCGGCTCGCGCTCGCCCTTCCGTTCGTCGGGCGAATCTCCGGCCTACTGGCCGCCGCGCGCTGGTGCCGCGCACTCGGTACGCTGCTGGCGGCAGGCACGCCGCTCGCCGACGCACTCGGGTCGTTGGCGCATGCGACGGGCCATGCGATATTCGATGCCGCCAGCGCGGATATCGCCACGCGACTCGATCGCGGAGAACGGCTGGCCGCGGCCATGCGTGCCGTCGCCTGCTTTCCGCCCGCGCTCGTACAACCCGTGGCAATCGCCGAAGAGTCCGGTTCGCTCGATACGATGCTCCTCGACGTCGCCGCCTTGGCCGAACACGAGGTCGACGAAGCCACCAGTCTGATGACAAGCCTCGCCGAACCCGCGGTGGTCATTGTGTTGGGCGTGCTCGTCGGCATTCTCGTCGTGGCGCTCTACCTTCCCGTGATCGAGCTCGGCAACGTGGTGTAGCATCCAGCCCATCCGGACTCGTCACCGAAGCGACTTCACCCGTGTACGCCCACCCCCTCGTCGAACCGTTTTCGCAAGCATCGATGCACTTCGGCGTGGCATTCGCCGCACTGCCAGCCATCTGGCAACTCGCGTTCGCGGCATTGTTCGGACTGGCGATCGGCAGCTTTCTCAATGTCGTCGTCCATCGGCTGCCTATCATGCTGGAACGTGCCTGGCACGCGGAGGTGAACGAGGCCAACGAGGCCAGCGACGCCGACGAGGCCGACGATCGCCGGGCCAGCGACGATGGGCTGCCCGCCCGCTACAACCTGTGGGTGCCGCGCAGCGGCTGCCCTCATTGCGGCCATGCGCTGCGTGCCTGGGAAAACATCCCGGTCCTGAGCTACCTGTTGCTGCGCGGGCGCTGCTCGGCCTGCCGTGCGCCAATCGGTTTTCGGTATCCGCTCATCGAGCTCGCGAGCGCCGCCTTCGCCGCGTTATCGGTCTTCACCTTCGGCCCCACCGGCACGGCGCTTGCGGCATTCGCCCTATGTGCAACGCTGCTTGCGACAAGCGCGATCGATATCGATACGCGTTTGCTGCCCGATTCGCTTACGCAGCCGCTTTTGTGGGTGGGACTGATCGTCAATTTCAGCGATACCTTCGTGAACCTGCGGACCGCCGTCGCAGGGGCGATCGCCGGCTACATCTTCCTCTGGTGCATTTACTGGCTGTTCAGGCTCGTGCGCGGCATCGAAGGCATGGGCTACGGCGACTTCAAGCTGCTCGCCGCGCTGGGCGCGTGGCTCGGTTGGACGGCGCTGCCGCAGATCGTATTGATCTCGGCGGTGACGGGCGCCATCGTCGGGCTAGCCGCTACCGGGTTCGGGCGTATGCGCTTCGAAGAGCCGCTGCCGTTCGGACCGTTCCTCGCCGCGGGCGGCGTGCTGACGCTTTTTGTCGGTACGCCGCTTTTGCACATCTTCGGAGGTTGAACCATGTACCTCGTGGGTATGACCGGCGGCATCGGCAGCGGAAAGACGTTCGTCGCCGATCTCTTCGAGGCACGGGGAGCCGCCATCGTCGACACGGATCTCATCGCGCATCGCATCACGGCACCGCACGGCGCCGCCATGCCACTCATCGCGCGGGAGTTCGGCAATGCGTTCGTTGCCGCCGACGGCTCGCTCGATCGCGCCCGCATGCGTTCGCTCGTCTTTGCCGACGATACGGCGCGTGCGCGCCTCGAAGGGCTCACGCATCCTCTGATCCGGGCCGAGACCGAACGGGAAATCAAGGCGGCGCGCGGGGCCTATGTCATCGTAGTGGTGCCGCTTCTCGTCGAATCGGGTACATGGCGATCCCGCGTCGACCGGGTGCTCGTCGTCGACTGCAGTGTGGAAACGCAAATCGCCCGGGTGATGCGACGCAGCGGATTCTCGCGCGAGCAAGTCCTTGCGATCGTGCAACGGCAGGCTCCGCGCGAGGCGAGGCTCGCTGCCGCCGACGATGTCCTCGTCAACGAAAACGTCGATGCGGCGCGGCTCACCGAGGAAATCGGCCTGCTCCATGCCCGCTATCTGTCGTTCGCGGGCAGCGTCGGTTCCCAGGATTGACACGGAGCAAACCGCGTGTCGGTCGAAACAACACGGCCACTCGCATGTCGAACAATCCGCGGATGCGGCGAAAAAGCTGCATGTCTTATCCCATTGAGCGATTGCGGGGGGGCATTTGCAGCATTAGAATGTCCTGCAGTCCCTATTCATGACGCCTGAGGCGAGCGCGCTTGATTCTTTACGAGTATCCGTTCAACGAGCGAATTCGCACACTGCTGCGTCTCGAAGACTTATTCGAGCGCTTCACGTTTTTTCTCAATCAGGACGACGCGAGAGAACATCACGTCGCATTGACCACGCTGTTCGAAATTGCGGAAGTCACCGGCCGCGCGGATCTCAAGTCAGATCTGATGAAGGAGCTCGAACGCCAGCGTCAGACCCTCGCGCCATTTCGGGGTAACCCGGGCATCGAGCAGAACGCGCTGGAAATCGTGCTCGGCGAGATCGAGCAAACGCTCAACGGGCTCGCGCAGATGCAGGGCAAGACCGGTCAGCACCTCGTGGACAACGAGTGGCTGGCCAGCATTCGCAGCCGGGCAATCATTCCCGGCGGAACCTGCAAGTTCGATCTGCCGTCATATTTCGCATGGCAACAGACGCATCCCGATCAGCGCCGTCAGGACATCGCCAAATGGATCATGCCGCTATTGCCCCTGCGCGATGCGGCCGCTATCGTACTGCGGCTCGCCCGCGAATCGGGGCAAGCGTCGAAGGTCATGGCGATGCAAGGCAGCTATCAGCAGATGCTGTCGGGCCGCACTTATCAATTGATGCAAGTGCGCGTTGCCCCGGATTTGCGCGTCATACCGGAAGCAAGCGCCAATAAATACATGCTATGGGTACGCTTCACCGTACAGGATGGCGATATGCGGCCCCGACCTGTCGATGTCGACGTACCTTTTCAATTGACGCTCTGCAGCTTGTAGCCCTCGGGCTTACCGCAATGCAGGGGTCGCCGCGCATCATGACCATTGTTCCGAACGTATGATCGCCCTCGTCAAATGCCCGACCTGTGGCAAGGATGTCCGCTGGGTCCCCGAAAACCGGTTCCGTCCGTTTTGCTCCGAGCGCTGCAAACAGATCGATCTCGGCGCCTGGGCAACCGAAAAATATCGCATCGAGGGCGGTGACACCCCGCCGTCCACCGACGATTCGCCCGGCGAAGACATCAAGAACTGAATCGTCGCCCGGCCGAAACCGCTCATCGAGCGGTGCGGTCCGCGGCCAGCAGCTCGAGCACGGGAATGGCGGCGGGCAGCAACGGGTCCACGTTCACGGGCAGGCTCTGCCAGCTGAACGCCTGTCCTTCACGGCCATGTGGCTCACCGGTCCAGCCCGTCACTTTGCAAAAATAAAGGCGCACGTACGCGTGTGGATAATCGTGTTCGAGCGTATGCCAGAGATGGCATGCGGTGACGACGATGCCAAGCTCCTCGTGCAGCTCGCGCGCCAGCGCCGCCTCCACGGTCTCGCCGGCTTCGAGCTTGCCGCCCGGAAACTCCCAGTACCCCTCATAGGGTTTGCCAGACGGACGCTGAGCGAGCAGGTAACGGCCATCGGGCTGCACCAGCACGCCAACCGCCACTTCGGTAACAGGCCGCGGCGGCCGAGCGCCTGCCGGTGCCGCGGAAAATCCGCCTGCTTCGTTCATTGCGCGCCCCGCTTGCCCGACCAGTCCCGCGCGAATTGCCACGCGACCCGCCCCGAGCGCGAGCCGCGCTCCAGCGCCCACACGAGCGCATCGCCGCGCGCGTCGCCGACCTCGGTCTCGTTGCAGCCGAAATGGCGCAACCAGTGTCCGACGATCGTCAGGTAATCGTCTTGTTTGAACGGGTAAAAGCTGACCCACAGCCCGAATCGTTCGGACAACGAAATCTTTTCCTCGACAACCTCGCCCGGGTGTATTTCGCCATCCGGCATATGCTTGTAGGTCTCGTTGTCGCTCATGTACTCGGGGAGCAGATGGCGGCGGTTAGAGGTCGCGTAAATGAGCAGGTTGTCCGACTGCGCGGAGACAGACCCATCCAGCGCGACCTTGAGTGCCTTGTAGCCCGACTCGCCTTCTTCGAACGAGAGATCGTCGCAAAACACGATAAAGCGTTCGGGCCGGTCGGCGATCAGATCCGTGATGTCCCCGAGATCGTGCAGATCCTCTTTGTCGACCTCGATCAGGCGCAGTCCCTGGTCCGCATAGGCATTGAGACACGCCTTGATCAGAGAGGACTTGCCCGTACCGCGCGCACCGGTCAAAAGCACGTTATTCGCGGGAAGCCGGTTCACGAACTGGCGCGTGTTCTGTTCGATGAGCGCTTTCTGACGGTCGATATTTCGCAAATCGTCGAGCGAAATGGACGACACGGCCTTGACGGGTTGCAAATAGCCGCGCCCTTGGCGTTTGCGCCAGCGAAAGGCAACGGAGGACGACCAGTCGACATCGGGGGTGCCCGGCGGCAGCATCGTTTCGAGGCGCGTCAGCACGGCTTCGGCGCGGGAAAGAAAACGGTCGAGTTTGTCCATGGCAAAAGAGGCTTTCGAGGCGCTCGCCACCGCAGCGGCGAGCCGCGCAACGTCACGAGCGGTAATCGGCGTTGATGCTCACGTACTCGTGCGACAGATCGCAGGTCCAGAGGGTGGCGTTGGCATTGCCGCGTCCGAGCACGACACGAATGGCAATCTCGCTTTGCTTCATGACGCGCTGACCATCCTCTTCCCGATACTCGGGATGACGCCCTCCCGCCCGTGCGACATGGACATCGTCGAGATACAGGTCGATCTTGGCGACATCGAGATCGCTCACTCCCGCATAACCGATCGCGGCGAGGATGCGACCGAGATTCGGATCCGAGGCGTAAAAAGCGGTTTTCACGAGTGGCGAATGTCCGATCGCATAACCGATCTGCCGACACTCGGCAACGCTCGCGCCACCTTCGACACGAACCGTGATGAACTTCGTCGCCCCCTCGCCGTCACGCACGATCATCTGCGCGAGGCATTCGGCCACTTCCGTTACAGCCTGGCGCAAGGCGGCATAAGCCGGGGAATCGGTCGATGCGATCGGCGGCAGGCTGGACTTGCCCGTGGCGACCAGGATGAACGAATCGTTCGTCGACGTATCGCCGTCGATCGTAATGCAGTTGAACGAGCGGTCCGCAACGTCTTTCACCAGCACGTCGAGCACGGGCTGGGCAACGGCAGCATCGAAAGCCAGGAAGCCGAGCATCGTCGCCATGTTCGGCTTAATCATGCCCGCACCCTTGCTTATCCCGCTGAGCGTCACCGTGTGGCCGTCGATCGTCACTTGCCGCGATGTGGCCTTGGGCTGCGTATCGGTGGTCATGATGGCTTGCGCGGCTTCATACCAGTGGGCGGCGCCCAGGTTGGAAAGCGCCTCGGGCAGCCCTGCCTTGAGGCGCTCGATAGGCAGCGGCTCCAGAATGACGCCCGTCGAAAACGGCAGGACCTGTTCGGGCGAAATCCCGGCGAGGCGCGCGAGCTCGACACAGGTCTCGCGCGCGTGCGCAAGACCGGACTCACCGGTGCCCGCATTCGCATTGCCCGTATTCACGACGAGCGCGCGGACGCCCAGGCCGCGCGCGAGATGTTCGCGGCAAACGGTAACGGGTGCTGCGCAAAACCGGTTCGAAGTGAACACGCCGGCGACCGTGGCGCCCTCGTCGACCGACATCACGAGAACGTCCTTGCGATTGGGCTTGCGAATATTGGCCTCGGCCCACCCAAGCGTCACGCCCGGAACCGGATGGAGTTGCGAAGGATCGATCGAAGGAAAATTGACAGCCATCGTCTGGGAACCTATCGGGAAATGTGAAAACGGCGCGCATCGCGCGCGCCGTATCCGGTTTCAAGCAAGCCTGCCGTGGCACTGCTTGTATTTCTTGCCGCTGCCGCAGGGGCACGGGTCGTTGCGCCCGACCTTCGGTATGCCGGCTTCCGCAGCCGCGAGGCCCGCGCTTGCGTGGGCGCCGCGCGTCATCGCCTGATCGACCATCTGCTCGGCGGCGTCGACGGCCACCGCCGCCGGCGCGGCCGATCCAGCCTCGGCAAACTCCGCGTGGCGGAACTCCACGTTCTCCACGTGGCCGCCCTGCTCTTCGTACTGCTCGGCTGCTTCCTCGAGTTGCTCGGGCGACTGGATCCGCACGTTCATCACGATGCGGGTCACTTCGGTCTTGATGATGTTGAGCAGCGCTTCGAAGAGCTCGAACGCCTCGCGCTTGTATTCCTGCTTCGGATTCTTCTGCGCATAGCCGCGCAGATGAATGCCCTGGCGCAGATGATCGAGCGCGGCAAGATGCTCGCGCCACGAACGATCGAGCGTTTGCAGCATGATCGAGCGCTCGAATGCGCTGAACGATTCGCGTCCTACGAGCGCGACCTTCGCTTCATAGGTTTCGTCGGCAGCCGCCAGCACCGCGTCGAGAATGTCGTCGGCATCGAGCGATTGCGACTCGTTGATCATTTCCTGAATGGCGAGATCGAGCTGCCAATCGGCGCGCAATGCTTCCTCGAGTTCGGGCGCCTGCCATTGCTCCTCGATGCTGCCCGGCGCAATGAACTGGTGTACGACATCGGTGACGACGGCATGACGCATCGCCGTGATCGTCTCCGTGATGTCATGCGCTTCGAGCAGCTCGTTGCGCTGCTGATAGATCACCTTGCGCTGATCGTTGGCGACGTCGTCGTACTCGAGCAATTGCTTGCGGATATCGAAGTTGCGTGCCTCGACCTTGCGCTGCGCCGATTCGATCGAACGCGTAACGATGCCCGCTTCGATCGCCTCGCCCTCGGGCATGCGCAGCCGATCCATGATCGCGCGCACGCGATCGCCCGCGAAGATGCGCAACAGCGGGTCTTCGAGCGACAGATAAAAGCGCGACGAGCCCGGGTCGCCCTGGCGGCCAGCACGGCCTCGTAGCTGGTTGTCGATACGGCGCGACTCGTGACGCTCGGTCCCGATGATGTGCAGACCGCCCGCTGCCTTCACCTGGTCGTGCAACGCCTGCCATTCGTCATGCAAGGCCTGGATACGGCTCGCCTTCTCTTCGGATGGGATCGACTCGTCCGCCTCGATGAGCGAAGCCTGCTTCTCGGCATTGCCGCCCAGCACGATATCGGTTCCGCGGCCCGCCATGTTCGTGGCGATGGTGATGCGCTTCGGACGCCCCGCTTCGGCCACGATCGCGGCTTCGCGAGCGTGCTGCTTCGCGTTGAGCACCTCATGCGGCAAGCCGGCCTTGGTCAGCAGATTCGAGAGCAGCTCCGAGTTTTCGATCGACGTCGTGCCGACGAGCACGGGCTGGCTGCGCTCGTAGCATTCGCGAATGTCGCGAATGACGGCGTCGTACCGCTCGCGCGCCGTCTTGTAGATCTGATCTTGCCGGTCGATCCGTTTCGGCGGACGGTTCGTCGGAATGACGACTGTCTCGAGCCCGTAGATCTCATTGAATTCGAAGGCTTCCGTATCGGCCGTACCGGTCATGCCCGACAGCTTCACGTACATACGGAAGTAGTTCTGGAACGTGATCGAGGCGAGCGTCTGGTTCTCGCTTTGAATCTTCACGTGTTCCTTGGCTTCCACTGCCTGATGCAGGCCGTCCGACCAGCGGCGCCCGGGCATGAGCCGGCCCGTGAATTCATCGACGATGATGACTTCGCCGTTTTGCACCACGTAATGCTGATCGCGAAAAAACAGCGTATGCGCGCGCAACGCGGCATAGACATGGTGCATCAGCGTGATGTTCTGCGGTGCGTAGAGGCTCTCGCCCTCGCCGATCAAGCCCCATTCGGCCAGCATGCGCTCGGCTTTTTCATGCCCGGACTCGGTCAGGAAAACCTGGCGCCCCTTTTCGTCGAGTGTGTAGTCGCCGGGTTTCTCGACGCCGGTGCCGTCCGCGCGCTCCTCGCCGATCTGGCGCTCGAGCAGCGGCGGCAGCGCGTCCATGCGGACGTAAAGATCGGTATGGTCCTCGGCTTGGCCCGAGATGATGAGCGGGGTGCGCGCCTCGTCGATCAGGATCGAGTCGACTTCGTCGACGACCGCGAAATTGAGCGAACGCTGCACGCGCGCGTCCGTCTCGTAGACCATGTTGTCGCGCAGGTAGTCGAACCCGAATTCGTTGTTCGTACCGTACGTGATGTCGGCGGCATAGGCAGCTTGCTTGGCGGCATGATCCATCTGCGAAAGATTCACGCCGACCGTCAGACCGAGGAAGTTGTAAAGCTTGCCCATCCATTCGGCGTCGCGCTGCGCGAGATAGTCGTTTACCGTCACGACATGCACGCCGCGCCCCGACAGCGCGTTCAGATACGCCGCGAGCGTCGCGACGAGCGTCTTGCCCTCGCCCGTACGCATTTCGGCGATCTTGCCGTAATGCAGCACCATCCCGCCGATCAACTGGACATCGAAGTGCCGCATTTTGAGGACGCGGCGGCTCGCCTCGCGGCACACCGCGAATGCCTCGGGCATCAGCTTGTCGAGCGACTCGCCGCTCGCCACGCGCTGGCGGAACTCCTCCGTTTTGGCGCGCAGTTGGTCGTCCGTCAACTGCTCGATCTGGGATTCGAGCGAATTGATCACCGCGACGGTCTTTTGATACTGCTTGATCAGACGCTGGTTGCGGCTGCCAAAGATCTTTTGGAGAAAACCGGTGGTCATCGGGTCGGGTTTGCGTCGCGGCTTGGCCGGTACCGCGCGCATCGCGCGCTGCCCGCCTGCGGGAGGGCCCGCGGGCGTACCGGATCCGAGTGCCTCGGCGGCTTATTCCATGAGTGAATTCGAATCGCGCATTTTAGCACGCGAGCCTTGATCCACCGTGTCGCGCAAGTCCACATCGGACCGGCGCGGCGCACCGCAGTACAATATCGGCGTTCAGTCCCGCGTGCCGCCGCACGCCTCTCCCCACGACGACGAATGAGCCGCTTTTCGCCCTTCTCCAAGCCGCTTGGTGCGCCGCGTCCCCAGCCCGTGGGCGAGGTGCTCGGACGCACCGACGCCTTCGCGGCGTTGCGGGCGGGCGTCGAGCAAACGGCGGCACTGGAGCGCGAGCTCCGCGAGCTTCTGCCCGACTACCTCGCATCGAGCGTCGAACCGGGCTTCGTGAGGGACGGCGCGCTGGCGCTTTTCGCCGCGCATAGCGCGCTGGCGGCCCGTCTGCGCCATCTCGAGCCGCGGCTCGTCGCGGATTTGCAGCAGCGGGGATGGAACGTGCGCACCATTACGGTCAAAGTCCGTCCGCGGGCGGCCGCCGAGCCGCCGACGCCCAAGATGGCCCGCATGACGCCCCGGGGTGCCGAAGCGCTGCACGCGCTGAGCGAGACATTGCCGCCTTCCCCGCTCAAGGCAGCACTCGCGCGAATGGCCGCGCGCCATCGCAAGTCGGATAACGGAAAGTAAAGCCGTCGAGCAAAGCGGCGAAAAAAAGCGGCCCGAGAGCCGCTTTTTGCCTGGTGTCGAAGCGTTTCGTCAGGCGAATGCCGTCTGCGCGTCGTAACCGAAGCCGCGCGGCGCGTGCTGCGCGTCATCGAACGTGACGATCTCGTACGCTTCCTCATGCGCGAGCAATTCGCGCAACAACGTATTGTTGAGCCCGTGCCCCGACTTGTATGCGGTGTACGAAGCCAGCAACGGATGGCCCACCACATAGAGATCGCCAATGGCATCGAGCATTTTGTGCTTCACGAACTCGTCGTCGTATCGCAATCCATCGTTGTTGAGAATGCGGTATTCGTCGAGCACGATCGCATTGTCCATGCTGCCGCCACGGGCGAGACCGAGTTCGCGCATCGTTTCGACTTCGTGCGCAAAACCGAACGTGCGAGCACGCGCAATCTCGCGCACATAGGAAGTCGTCGCGAAATCGACTTCCAGCGCTTGTCCTGTCTTGTCGACCGCGGGGTGCCGAAAATCGATCGTGAATTGGAGCTTGAAGCCGAAATACGGATCGAGCCGAGCGAATTTATCGCCATCGCGCACTTCGACCGGTTTTGTGACCTTGATGAATTTCTTTGCCGAGTTCTGTTCGAGGATACCGGCCGACTGCATCAGAAACACGAACGACGCAGCGCTGCCGTCCATGATCGGAATTTCCTCGGCCGTTACATCGACATACAGATTATCGATACCGAGCCCCGCGCATGCCGACATCAAATGCTCGACCGTAGAAACGCGCGCACCGTCTTTTTGCAATACCGAGGCGAGCCGCGTATCGCCGATAGACATCGCGGATGCGGGAATGTCGACAGGTGTGGGCAGATCGACGCGCGAAAACACAATGCCGGTGTTTTCGGCAGCCGGGCGGAGCGTCAATTCAACCTTGCGGCCCGAATGCAGTCCGATACCGACGGTCTTGACGATCGACTTGATTGTGCGTTGCTTCAACATAGTGGTTTATCGATTGGCAAATTCAATCGAGGTTTTTATTTCATAGCGTTGATTATACTCCATCGGAAACAAGCTGTCCTCGGGCGGAACGTTTCAGTCTGTTTCCTGACGTTACCTGCTTCGCCGCCGGGGGAAAGAAAGGCGGGCCAACGTCCGGAATGGAGGCATTCCCGGGCGTCGACCCGTTGTTACTTGTTACGAACAGCATGCTCTCGCTGTTGCCGCAACGCAACGCAACCCTACCGGTGTCGCCTGATAAGCAACCGGTCGGGCGCGCGTCGATCCGGCACTCGTATCCCGGCGTCTTGACACGCCAGAACGCGAATGCGTTTGCCGCAGCGCGCAAAAACCGGCCACCGCGCGCCGCTCGGCCTCAACCGTCGACGTGCGCTGCCCGTTCAGCGAAGGCGTTACCTGCCGCAACCGGCCCTTGACACCACGCACCTTGCCCGCGATGCGCCGGCGTCGTCCGAGAGATATGCGTCAGCGCACGAGGCGCCCGCCATCCCTCATCTGGCCGCCCGCTGCCACGTACGCCTGTCGCACAGCGACTCGCATATCCGCGTGCGCCGCACGGTGCGCCTGCGTGCCGCGGCCACCGGCCCTGTGCGCGTCGACAACCGCTCGACACGCTTGGGCGATGCGCCGCGCACGGCCGCTCCGAGCGCGCGTCCCACGGGACGTGGCCGCTTTGCGCTTTTGCCGTCCAACATGCTAATCTCTTCTTGTGCTCTTCGTCGAGCGGAAAAAAGTGTGGGACGTGGGGGGCGTCGCACGCCTCAGTCGGCCTGTTTGCGCAAAAACGCCGGAATGTCGTACGTCTCGACGCCCTTTTCCTGAAGCGCCTGGACATGCGAAGCAGCCGTCTCGCGCGAATTGCGCCATACGGCCGGTGCATCGAATGCGCCGTAATCGCCGGACGCGGTGCGCGAACCCGCATAGCCATTTTGCGCGGCCGCGACCGGCTGGTTATCCGTCCCGGTCCGCAGGAGCGTCATCGGCGCCGGCTGCTGCTTCTTCGCCGCGCTCGCCGCCGTGCGGCCAAGGCCCGTCGCCACGACTGTCACGCGCAGCGCGTCACCCATGGCGTCGTCGTAGACCGCACCGAAGATCACCGTCGCGTCGTCCGCCGCGTAGCTCTTGATGGTGTTCATCACCTCGCGCGTTTCCGACAGGCGCAACGAACGGCTCGACGTGATATTGACGAGCACACCGCGCGCGCCCGACAGGTCGACGCCTTCGAGCAGCGGGCTCGCCACGGCCTGTTCCGCCGCGAGGCGGGCGCGATCGACACCGGCCACCGTCGCCGTGCCCATCATCGCCTTGCCCTGCTCGCCCATGACCGTCTTCACGTCTTCGAAGTCGACGTTGACGAGGCCATCCACGTTGATGATTTCCGCAATGCCGGCCACCGCGTTGTTCAGAACGTCGTCCGCGCACTGGAAGCACTTGTCCATCTCGGCGTCATCGCCCATCACCTCGAACAGCTTGTCGTTCAGGACGACGATCAGCGAGTCGACGTGATCCTCCAGTTGCTGCGAACCTGCTTCTGCCACGCGCATGCGCTTGCCGCCTTCGAATTCGAAGGGCTTGCTCACCACGCCGACGGTCAGAATGCCCATCTCTTTCGCGATCTGCGCGACGACCGGTGCCGCACCCGTGCCCGTTCCGCCGCCCATACCGGCTGTGATGAACACCATGTGCGCACCGCGCAGCGAATCCGCAATCCGCTCACGCGCTTCTTCCGCTGCCGCGCGTCCCATTTCGGGCTTCGCACCGGCACCGAGGCCCGTGCCGCCGAGCTGAATGACGCTCGGCGAACGCGAGCGCGAGAGCGCCTGCGCGTCGGTGTTCATGACGACGAAATCGACGCCTTGTACACCTTTGTTGATCATGTGCTGCACGGCGTTGCCGCCGGCACCACCAACGCCAACCACCTTGATGATGGTGCCGCTGGTTTCCGTTTCCAACATCTGGAATTCCATATTGCCTCCGTCAAGAAAAAGATCCTGCTCTTCGGCCGTTATTCGGCAGGGAATCGGGCAACCCCCTGTCGCGCGCAAGCCGCCGGCACCGGCGCGAATTCAAAGACTTCAAAAATTGCCCAGGAACCAATCCTTCATGCGAGTGAAGACCTGCCCCATCGAGCCCGATTGGACTGCAACCTTGCGTCCGCGCATACGCTGCGACGAGCCCTCGACGAGCAGCCCCATCGCCGTCGAATAGCGCGGATTGCGCACGACGTCGGCCAGTCCGCCTGCATACTCCGGCACGCCGATGCGCACCGGTTTGAGAAAAATGTCCTCGCCGAGCTCGACCATGCCCGGCATCATCGACGCACCGCCCGTCAAGACGACGCCCGAGCTCAAGAGCTCTTCGTAACCAGACTCGCGCACGACCTGATGCACGAGCGAGAAGAGTTCCTCCACGCGCGGCTCGATGACGGCGGCCAGTGCCTGCCGCGAGAGCGTGCGTGGGCCGCGCTCGCCAAGGCCAGGCACTTCGATCATCTCGTCAGGATCGGCCAGCGCTTGCTTCGCGATGCCGTAGCCGACCTTGATGTCCTCCGCGTCGGGCGTCGGCGTGCGCAGCGCCATGGCGATGTCGCTCGTCACCTGATCGCCCGCAATGGGGATCACAGCCGTATGGCGAATCGCGCCTTCGCTGAAGATCGCGATGTCCGTCGTGCCGCCGCCGATATCGACGAGCACCACGCCGAGTTCCTTCTCGTCCTCGGTCAGCACCGCGAGCGAAGATGCGAGCGGCTGCAGGATCAGATCGTTGACTTCGAGCCCGCAGCGCCGCACGCACTTCACGATGTTTTGCGCCGCCGACACCGCGCCGGTCACGATGTGAACCTTCACCTCCAGACGAATGCCGCTCATCCCGATGGGCTCGCGCACGTCCTCCTGCCCGTCGATGATGAATTCCTGCGTCAGGATGTGCAGCACCTGCTGGTCCGTCGGGATGTTGATCGCCTTCGCCGTTTCGATGACGCGCGCCACATCGGCCTGCGTCACCTCCTTGTCCTTGATCGCCACCATGCCGCTCGAATTGAAGCTGCGAATGTGGCTGCCGGCGATGCCGGTGAACACGTTAGTGATCTTGCAATCGGCCATCAGTTCCGCTTCTTCGAGCGCACGCTGAATCGACTGCACGGTGGCCTCGATGTTCACCACGACGCCTTTCTTGAGCCCCTTCGATTCGCTCTGCCCGAGACCGATCACCTCGTAGTGGCCTTCGCCCCTCAGCTCGGCGACGACCGCCACGACCTTGGCAGTACCGATGTCGAGGGCGACCAGCAGATCCTTGTAGTCTTTACTCATAGCGTGCTCGTGCGTGTGATGTCTTGTCGTACTTCATGCGTTACTTTTTGGCCTTGCCCTTCGTGCCGCCATCGTCGAGAAAACGCATTCCCGCGGCGCGTACCGCGAAGCCGTTCGGGTAACGCAGATCCGCGTATTCGATGTCGTTACCCCATCTCGCCGTGACGGCTTTCCATGCCGCGGTCAGCCGGTTCGAGCGTTCCGCGAGCGTCGACGGGTTGCGCTCTCGGCCGTATTCGATCTGCATCCCGTTCGACAGTTTCACTGTCCATGCATAACGCGGCGAAAGTGTCACTTCGTCGGGCACCGCGCCGAGCGGCGCGAGCCATTTCTTGAAATCGAAATAGCGCGCGACGACCTCTTTCGACGTGCCGACAGGCCCGTCGAACGCGGGCAGATCCTCGTCGAGCTCACCTTGGTTCGCCGTGAAGAGATCGCCGTCCACACTCACGAGTTGATCGCTGCCCCACGTGCCGAGCGGCTTGTATTCCTCGAGCGTCACGGCAAGCGCGTTGGGCCAGACGCGGCGCACGCTCGCGCGGCGCACCCATGGCATCTGCTCGAACGCCTGGCGTGCCGCATCGAGATCGACGGTGAAAAAGTTGCCCCGCAGATGGCCGACGACACCCGCACGAACGATCGGCGTGTTGATGTGCTCCGTGTCGCCATCGATGCGAATGGCCGCCAGCGCGAACGACGGGCGTTGCGCGAGCCACATCCCGCCTGTCGCGACGAGCGCGACCAGCACCAGCGCGAAGAGCGCGTTGGCGGCGAGATTGAGCTGGCGAACGTTGTTCCACATGATCGTTGCGTCAGTCCTCTAGGGTCAGCGCCAATATGGCGACGACGAGTTCGGGATAGCTGATTCCGACCGCGCGCGCCGCCTTCGGCGGCAGCGAGTGATCGGTCATGCCGGGCGCCGTGTTCACTTCGAGGAAATAGGGGTTGCCGGCCGCATCGAGCATGAAATCGGCACGGCCCCAGTCCGAGCAACCGAGCACGTCGAAAGCACGACGCGAAAGCGCCTTGAGCCGCGCTTCCTCGTTCGCGGGCAAACCGCAGGGAATCAGGTACTGCGTGTCGTTCGCGATGTACTTCGCGTGATAGTCGTAAAACTCGCCCGCCGGCACGATGCGGATGATGGGCAAATCGAGATCGCCCGCAATGCAGGCTGTGTACTCGCCACCGCCTTCGATGCTCTTCTCGACGAGCACGATCTTGTCGAACTTGGCCGCCTCTTCGAGCGCGGCCGGCAGTGCGTCGGCGCGACTAACCTTCGCCACGGCCACACTCGATCCCTCGCTCGCCGGCTTCACGAAAAGCGGCAGACCGAGCTTGGCGATGATTTCAGGCGCGCGCGCCGCGTAATCGTCGCCGCGCAGCACCGTCTCGAACGGCGGCGTTGGCACGCCGGTTTGCTGCCAGACGAGTTTCGTGCGGAACTTGTCGAGCCCGAGCGCAGAGCCCAGTACACCGCTGCCCGTATAGCGGATGCCGTAAAAATCGAGCGCGCCCTGAAGCTGGCCGTTTTCGCCGTAGCCGCCGTGCAGCGCGATGAACGCGCGCGCGAAGCCCTCGGCTTTGAGCTCCGAGAGCTCGCGCTCGGCCGGATCGAACGGATGCGCATCGACGCCGGCGCTGCGCAGCCCTTCGAGCACCAGCCGCCCCGAATTCAACGAGACCTCGCGTTCGGCCGACACGCCACCCATCAATACGGCAACCTTGCCGAAACGCTTCGGATCGATAGTCTTGCCGGTCATATCTTGCCCTCTTGCGCGAGCCGTCCCGGCACCGTGCCGATCGATCCCGCGCCCATCGTGATCACCACATCGCCGTCGCGCACGAGCGTCGACAGCGCCTCGGGTACGTCGTCGACCGTTTCGACGAATACCGGTTCAACCTTGCCCGCCACGCGAACCGCACGCGCGAGCGAGCGCCCGTCCGCCGCGACGATCGGCGCTTCTCCGGCCGCATAAACTTCGGTCAGGATGAGCGCGTCCACGCTCGACAGCACGTTGACGAAATCCTCGAAGCAATCGCGCGTGCGTGTGTATCGATGCGGCTGGAACGCAAGCACGAGCCGCTTATCGGGAAAAGCGCCGCGCGCCGCCGCGATCGTCGCGGCCATCTCGACGGGGTGGTGACCGTAATCGTCGATGAGCGCAAAGCGCCCGCCCGCCGCAATGTCCACTTCGCCGTAGCGCTGAAAACGCCGACCGACGCCCGTGAACTCCGCCAGCGCTCGCTGGATATCGGCGCTCGGCACTTCCAGCTCCGTGGCGATCGCAATCGCCGCGAGCGCGTTTTGCACGTTGTGCAAGCCGGGCATGTTGAGCACGATGTCGAGCGGCGGCGCATCCTCGCGCATCGCCGTGAAGTACATCTTCCCTTCGCGGGCGACGACGTTGACGCCGCGCACCTGCGCATCGGCCGCGAAGCCGTAGCGGATGATCGGCTTCGAAACGAACGGCAAGATCTCGCGCACGTTCGGATCGTCGACGCAGAGCACGGCAATGCCATAAAACGGCAACCGGTGCGTGAATTCGATGAACGCCTGCTTGAGCCGCGCGAAGTCATGCCCATAGGTGTCCATGTGATCGGCGTCGATGTTGGTCACGACTTCGATCACGGGCAGCAGGTTCAAGAACGATGCGTCGGACTCGTCGGCCTCGGCCACGATGAAATCGCCCGTGCCGAGCCGCGCATTGGCGCCGGCGCTCGTCAGGCGCCCGCCGATGACGAACGTCGGATCGAGCCCGCCCGCGGCGAGCACGCTGGCCACGAGGCTCGTGGTCGTCGTCTTGCCGTGCGTGCCGGCAATCGCGATGCCCTGCTTCAGGCGCATCAATTCCGCCAGCATCACCGCACGCGGCACGATCGGCACGCGCAGCCGGCGCGCGGCAAGCACTTCCGGGTTATCGCTGCGCACGGCCGTCGACACGACGACCGCGTCCGCGCCGTCGATGTTCGAGGCGTCGTGCCCGATCGCGATACGCGCGCCGAGCGAAGCGAGACGCTCGGTCGTCGCGCTCTTCGAGAGGTCGGACCCGCTCACCTGATAACCGAGATTGGCGAGCACCTCCGCGATGCCGCTCATGCCGGCGCCACCGACGCCGACGAAATGAATGTGTTTGACGATGTGTTTCATTGCTTTCCTTCCTGGCGCGCGAGCGCCACGGCCGCGCAGACCTGCGCGACCCGATCCGTGGCGTCGGGCTTGGCGAGCGAGCGGGCCCGGCTGGCCATGTCGGCGAGCGTTTCCCGCGTGAGCGTGCTCAGCCAGTCGGCCAACGCCTGCGGCGACAAATCGCGTTGCTGCACCAGCACGGCCGCCTCGTGCTTCGATAAAAATTCGGCGTTCGTGGTCTGGTGATCGTCCACGGCATAGGGAAACGGCACAAAGAGCGCCGCCACGCCGATCGCGGCGATCTCCGCAACCGTCATCGCGCCCGAGCGGCAAATCACGACGTCGGCATCGGCATACGCCGCGGCCATATCGTCGATGAACGGCACGAGTGCAAATGCTCCGGCTTCCTTCAGTCCCGCCGCGGCGTAGTTCGCCTGCAGCGCCTCGATGTGCTTTGCGCCCGCCTGATGCACGACGTGCGGACGCGCCTCGGGCGCGAGCAGCGCGAGTGCGCGCGGCACGACTTCGTTGAGCGCCGCGGCGCCGAGGCTGCCGCCCACGACGAGCAGCTTGAGCGGGCCGCTGCGGCGCGCATAGCGCAGCTTAGGTTCGTCGGCCTGCACGAGCGTGTCGCGCAGCGGGTTGCCCGTCCACTCGGCGCCGGGCAGCGCATCGGGGAACGCCACGAGCACGCGTTGCGCGAGTTTCGCCAGCACCTTGTTCGCGAGTCCTGCCACCGAATTTTGTTCGTGCAGTACCAGCGGACGGCGCGTGAGCGCCGTCATGACACCGGCCGGAAACGTGATGTAGCCGCCCATGCCGAGTACGACATCGGGGCGCACGCGCTTCAATGCACGGCGGCTTTCGAGGCAGGCCCGCAAGAGGCTCAGGGGCAGTGAGAGCTTCGTCCTGAGTCCTTTACCGCGCAAGCCACCGAAGCGAACGTACTCCATCGGAATGCCATGCTTCGGCACGAGCGAGGCTTCCATCCCCGCCGGGTTACCGAGCCAGACGACGCGCCAACCCCACGCACGCATCCGATGCGCGACGGCAAGGCCGGGGAACACGTGCCCCCCGGTTCCTCCGGCCATCACCATCAACGTACGTTGCGGCGTCGTGCTCATACTTTCCCTCCCCGCATGAGCACGCGATTCTCATAATCCACACGCATCAACACCGCGAGCGCGACGCAGTTGAGCACGATGCCCGAGCCGCCATAGCTGACGAGCGGCAGCGTCAGCCCTTTCGTCGGCAAGATGCCGAGGTTCACGCCGATATTGATAAAGGTTTGCACACCGAACCAGAGCCCGACACCCTTCGCCACGAGCCCCGCGAACGTGCGATCGAGCGCGAGCGCCTGGCGGCCGATCTCGAACGAGCGTCGGACGATCCAGTAAAACAGCAAGATGACGATGAGCACGCCCACGAACCCGAGTTCCTCGCCGATCACGGCGAGAATGAAGTCGGTATGGGCTTCCGGCAGATAGTTGAGCTTCTCGACGCTGCCGCCGAGCCCCACGCCAAACCATTCGCCCCGCCCGAATGCGATCAGCGAGTGGGTCAGCTGATAGGCTTTACCCTGCGCGTAGCGGTCATCCCATGGGTCGAGATAGGCGAAGATCCGCTCGCGCCGCCAGGGCGATGCCCAGACGAGCAATCCGAACGTCGCGACCGCCGTAGCCACCAGACCGCCGAAAAGCTTGCCGTTCACGCCGCCGAGAAACAGCACGCCCATCGCAATGGCGGCGATCACCATGAACGCACCCATGTCCGGCTCGAGCAGCAGCAGCGCGCCCACAAAGCCGACCGCCAGCGCCATCGGCAAAAAGCCTTTGGCGAAGCTATGCATGTATTCCTGTTTGCGCACGGTGTAGTTGGCCGCGTAGATGGTAACGGCCAACTTCATGATCTCGGACGGCTGCATGTTCATGATGCCGAGCGGCAGCCAACGGCGCGCGCCGTTCACACCCTTGCCGACGTGCGGGACAAGCACGATCACGAGCGCAACGAGCGCGATCAGGAAGAACTTGGGCGCGTACTTGTCCCAGACCGAGATCGGCACGCGGAACATGACCGCGGCGGCGATCGTCGCGACAACCAGCGACGCAATATGCCGCACGAGGAACGCATAGTCGCGATAGGCGGCATATTTCGGCGAATCGGGCATGGCGATCGATGCCGAATACACCATGACGACGCCGAGGCCGATCAGCGCAACGGCAGCCCACAGCAGCGAGTGGTCGTAATCGAGCATGCGCGAGCGCAGCGGACGCATGCCGCTGACTGCGCTCGCGAGCCCGCCCGCGCCGGTGCGGGCCGACGTTTCCTTGCGCGCGCCCACTGCCGCGCCGCGTTCGGTGAAAAACCGTTGAGTGAGGCGATCCGACCAGCTCATAGCATCGTCCCCCGTTGCGCCGCGACGTCTTGCACCGCGCCGCGAAATACGTCCGCGCGGTGCGCATAGTTCTTGAACATGTCGAAACTCGCGCATGCCGGAGAAAGCAGCACCGCGTCGCCCGGTTCCGCGATGGCGCTCGCCGCGAGCGTGGCCGCTTCGAGCGTCGGATGGTCGGCGAGCGCAATGCCTGTGTCGGCCAGCGCGGCACGGATCGCCGGTGCATCGTGCCCGATCAGCATCACCGCGCGGCACCAGCGCGCGACGGGGCGCGCAAGCGGCGCGAAATCCTGCCCCTTGCCATCGCCGCCGAGGATCAGCACGGCGCGCTGCGCCAGACCATCGAGCGCCGCGACGGTGGCACCGACGTTGGTGCCCTTGCTGTCGTCGACATAGTCCACGCCGTCGATCGAAGCGATCAGTTCGACGCGATGCGGCTCGCCGCGATATTCGCGCAGGCCGTGCAGCAGCGGCGCGGCCGCGAGACCAATTGCGCGCGCCAGAGCCAACGCGGCCAGCGCATTCGCCGCGTTGTGCAGTCCGCGAATGCGCAACGCATCGGCCGGCATCAATCGCTTCATCGTCAGCTCGATCGGGCTCGCCGCTTCCTGCCGACGGCGGCGCGACGACGAGGTTTCGTCCGCCGGGTCGCGCTCTTCAGCCTGAACGAGCCAATTGATGTCGGCCTCTCGCATGAGCCCATAGTCGCCCGCGCGCTGCGGCTCATCGAGCCCGAATGTAACGACGCGTACGTCGCGCGGCGCTTCCGTCCCCGTACCCACGCCCGTCGCGAACGTCATCGTTCTTGCATCGTCCCGATTGAGCACGCGCACCGTATGTGGGCCGAATGCGCGGCCCTTGGCCGCTACGTAGGCCTCGAAGCTGCCGTGCCAGTCGAGATGGTCCTGAGTAATGTTGAGCACTGCGGCCGCGTCCGGATCGAACGTATGTGCCGTCTCGAGCTGAAAGCTCGAAAGCTCGAGCACCCAGACTTCGGGCAGCGCGGTGCGGTCGATCGCGTCGGTCAACGTATCGAGCATCGTGGGGCCGATATTGCCGGCCACCGCGACCGCCTTGCCCGCACGTTCGCAGAGCAGGCCCGTGAGGCTGGTGGTCGTGGTCTTGCCGTTGGTGCCCGTCACCGCGATGACCTTCGGCGCATAGCCGCTCTCGCCCAGATGCGCGAGCGCACGAGCGAAGAGTTCGAGCTCGCCCCAGACCGGCACGCCGCGCTCCCTGGCGCTGGCGAAAAGCGGCGCGAGCTCCGGCGAAAGCGGCGAAAGCCCCGGGCTTACGACGACGAGCTCGATGCCCCCGTCGAGTAGCGCAGGCGAAAACGCGCCGCCGACGAATTCGGCATCGATGCGCTCCGCCTCGAGTAGCGGCAGGTTCGGCGGCGCCTCGCGCGAATCGGCAATGCGCAAACGGCACCCGTGGCGCGCGCACCAGCGCGCCATCGCGAGGCCCGAAGCACCGAGCCCCAGCACGAGTACCATCGGATGCCGATCTGGAAACATCTCGCCAAACATCGCTTGCTTTCCCTTTCCTTTAACGCAGTTTCAGTGTGGACAGACCGAACAGACACAACATCAACGTGACGATCCAAAAACGCACGACGACTTGCGTCTCCTTCCATCCGGAGAGCTCGAAGTGGTGATGCAGCGGCGCCATTTTGAAAATGCGCCGTCCCTCGCCGAAGCGGCGTTTCGTGTATTTGAACCAGACCACCTGGAGCATCACCGAAAGCGTCTCCGCCACGAAGATGCCGCCCATGATGAACAGAACGATTTCCTGGCGAACGATGACCGCGATCGTGCCCAAGGCACCACCGAGCGCGAGCGCGCCGACGTCACCCATGAACACCTGCGCGGGGTGCGTGTTGTACCAGAGGAAGGCGAGCCCGGCGCCGCCCATCGCCGAGCAGAAGATCAAGAGTTCGCCGGCGCCGGGAATGTGCGGGAAGAGCAGATACTTCGAATAGATCGAGCTGCCCATCACATAGGCGAAAACGCCGAGCGAGCCGCCGACGAGCACGACCGGCATGATGACGAGGCCATCGAGCCCGTCCGTCAAATTGACCGCATTACTCGCGCCGACGATCACGAAATAGGTGAGCGCGATGAAGCCCCACACGCCAAGCGGGTAGGTGATCGACTTCAAGAACGGCAGCATCAAGTCTGCGCGCGCCGGCAATCCCATCGACAGCCCGCTGCGCACCCAGGCCATGAAGAGGTCGAAGACGCGTACGTTATTCGCCTCGGAGACGCTGAAGGCCAGATAGACCGCGGCGAACAACCCGATGACCGACTGCCAGAAGTACTTCTCGCGCGACGACATGCCGCGCGGGTCCTTATAGACGACCTTGCGGTAGTCGTCGACCCAGCCGATCACGCCATAGCCGAAGGTGACGAGTATCACGATCCAGATGAAGCGATTGGTGAGATCGGCCCAGAGGAGTGTCGAAACCGCGATGCCAAGGAGGATCAGTACGCCGCCCATCGTCGGTGTGCCCGATTTCACCAGGTGCGTTTGCGGACCGTCCGTGCGCACGGCCTGCCCCACTTTCATCGAGGTCAGCTTGCGGATGACCCAGGGGCCGCAGACGAGGCCGATCACAAGCGCGGTGATGGAGGCCATCACCGCGCGAAAAGTCAGATAGCTGATTACTCGCAAAAAGCTTGCGTCGTTCTGCAGCCATTGCGCCAGCGCCAGCAGCATGCTTGTCCTTCTTTGTCAGTGCGCGCCGGGCGCCGCGCCCGGTGCGGGGGGTTGCAATTGTGTCAGCGCGTCGACGACGCGCTCCATCCGCATGAAACGCGATCCCTTCACGAGCAGCGTCGCGCCGGCGCCGAATCCGGCTTGCAGCAAATGAGCGAGAAGCGCATCGATATCGTCGAAGGGGTGCGCCGCGGCGCCGAGCTTGCCGGCGGCAGCAAACGCCGTGCAGCTCGCGCGCGCCGCGTCGCCGAGCGCGTAGAGCGCATCGATGCCACGCTCGCACGCGTATGCGCCGACCTCCCGGTGAAATTCGGGGCCGTTATCGCCCACTTCGCCCATGTCGCCCATTACGAGCACACGTGGCGCCGGCATTGAAGCGAGCACGTCGATCGCGGCACGCATCGAATCGGGGTTGGCATTGTAGGTATCGTCGATGACGGTCGCGCCGGCCAGCGCCGCCGCGACGGCACGCTTGACCTGCAAGCGTCCCTTGACGGGCGAAAACGCTTCGAGGCCGCGGCGAATCGCATCGATCGGGACATCCGCGGCAAGCGCCGCCGCCGTCGCGGCAAGCGCATTGCGCGCGTTGTGCGCGCCGAGCACTTGCAACGTTGCTTCGAATGCGCCGGCGGGCGAGGCCACGCGTAGCCGATTGCCGATGAACTCACCGGTCACCGCGGCACGATCTGCCCCCCCGCTCCCCGCCGCTGCACTGTCGTCGAGCGCGAAGTCGATGACGCGATTGCCGGTGGCCGCGACTCGCCAGATACCGGCATAGGCGTCGTCCGCGGGGAATACGGCGACGCCGTCGGGCCCGAGGGCGTGAATCGCGCTGGCGTGCTCGAGCGCGACCGCTTCGACCGTCGCCATGAATTCCTGATGTTCGCGCTGTGCGTTGTTGACGAGCGCGATGGTCGGCTCGGCGATCTTGGCCAGTGTCGACGTTTCGCCCGGATGGTTCATCCCGAGCTCCACGACAGCAAGCTTGTGCGCGACGGTGAGGCGCAACAACGTCAACGGCAGGCCGACGTCGTTGTTGAAATTGCCGGCCGTTGCAAGGCGGCCGTCTTCGCCGCATGCGGCGGCAAAGATCGACGCGATCATCTCTTTGACAGTCGTCTTTCCGTTGCTGCCCGTCACTGCGACGAGCGGCATCGCAAATTGCCGCCGCCAACCGCGCGCAAGCGCACCGAGCGCAACGCGCGTATCGCCCTCGTCGGCCGCAACGATCGCCGGTACGCCCAGGGCCTCGGGCAGCCGCGACACCAGCACTGCGGTCACCCCGCGGCGCGCCACCTCGGCCAGAAAGTCATGTGCATCGAATCGCTCGCCTTTCAATGCGACGAAGAGATCTCCGGGGCCCGCCGTACGACTGTCCGTACTGATACGGTCGAACGCGACCGAACCGTCGCCGGACACCGTCGCGCCCGGGATCAACGAAGCGGCTTGCGTGAGCGAAAGCATCGTCATTCGCCGCCTCCGCGCGCTTGTGTCGCGCGCGATGCCAATGCAAGGCGCGCATGATCCTGGTCCGAAAAGACCCGCTTCTTACCCATGGTTTCCTGTGTTGCTTCGTGGCCCTTGCCCGCCAGCACGACGACGTCCTCGCGCGCTGCTCCGCGTACCGCCTGCAAGATCGCATTCGCGCGATCCTCGATGGCGCGAACGCGGCCCGGTTGTGCCATGCCGGCCAGGATCTGTTCGATGATCGACTGCGGCGGCTCGCTGCGCGGGTTGTCGCTCGTCACGACGACGGCGTCCGCGAGCCGCTCGGCGATCGCCCCCATGAGCGGGCGCTTCGTCGCATCGCGGTCCCCGCCGCAGCCGAACATGCAGATCAGCTTGCCGCCACGCGCTTGAGCAATCGGGCGCAGCGCATCGAGCGTCTTTTCGAGTGCGTCGGGCGTATGCGCGTAGTCGACTACAACGAGCGGCTCGTCGCTCGCAATGCGTCCGCCGAGCCGCTGCATGCGTCCATTGACGGGCTCGAGCTTCGCAAGCTGAGCGAGCGCGGCGCTGAGCGGCACGTCACTGGCAAGCAGCGCACCCAGCACGGCAAGGAGATTGCTGACATTGAACAGGCCGAGCGTTCCGACTTCGACCTCGCTCGCGCCCCAGTCGGACGACAGATGAAACGCAGTACCCGTGGCGGTGGCGCGCACCTTGGTCGCACAGATCGACGCATCGGCGTGCCCGGCGACCGGTGCCGCGCCGATACCGTAGGCGATCGTGCGCACGCGGCCCATCGTGCGTGCGATGAGACGCTGACCGGCCGCATCGTCACGATTGATGATGGCCGCTTGCAACGTCGGCCAATCGAAAAGCCGCGCCTTCGCCGCCTCGTACGCTTCGAAGGTGCGGTGATAGTCGAGATGGTCTTGCGTGAGATTCGTGAAGACAGCGATGTCGAACGCGGTCCCGTTGACCCGGCCTTGATGCAGCGCGTGCGAGGAGACCTCCATGGCGACGCTCTTCGCGCCCGCCGCGGCAAGTGCCGCGAGGCTGCGTTGCAGCTGCGACGCATCCGGGGTGGTGAAGCCCGTATGCGCGAGACGTCCCGGCATGCCCGTGCCGAGTGTGCCGATGACCGCGCACGGCCCGTCGAGCGCGCTCAGCGCCGCCGCGATCCATTGCGTGCAGGAGGTCTTGCCGTTCGTGCCCGTCACGCCGATCGTGCGCATCGACTGGCTTGGCTCGCCATACCAGCCACTTGCGATTTCGCCCGCGAGTTCGTTCAACGCGGGGACCGCAAGCGCGTGCGCCGCGTCGACGTTGCCCGCGAATCCCTCGGGTTGATAGAGCACGGCAGCAGCGCCGCATTCGAAGGCGCGCGCGATATGCGCCCGGTTGTCCGCACCCTCGACGGCATAAGCCAAAAACACGTCCCCCGGCGCAAGCGTGCGTGTATCGGCATGCAGATGCGCGCCCGGCTGCGCCTGCAAGCGCAGCCAGCCGATTGCATCGGCAACGCGACGGTTGGCAGCGGCGTTCATCGCACGACTCCAGGACGGCTGCGGGGATCGTTGGAAATGGCGACGGTATGCTCGTGCACGGGGGCGGGCGTTTTCGTCACATCGTCGGAGACGACGAGCTGCTTGACCGGCATGTCGGGCGGCACGTTGAGCGTGCGCAGCGTATCGCCGACGATGGATGCAAAGACCGGCCCGGAGACATAGCCGCCGAAGTGACTGCCCGCGGTCGGCTCGTCGATCGAGACGGCGACGACGATGCGCGGGTTGGGCATCGGCGCCATGCCGACGAACGACGCGCGGTATTTCGAATGATCGTAGCCGTGGCCGCCGTGCTTATAGGCCGTACCGCTCTTGCCGCCCACGCGATAGCCCGGCACCGCTGCCTCCGGCGACGTGCCCTGCGTCGACACGACGCTTTCGAGCATCGTCCGCACTTCGCGTGCGGTGGTCGGCGAGAAAATCTGCGTGCCGGCGACCGGTTGATCGGAATTCGTCTTGAAGATCGATACCGGCATCAACTGACCGTCGTGCGCAATGGCCGTGTAGGCGCGCGCGAGCTGAAAGAGCGACGCGGAAAGGCCATAGCCATATGACATCGTGGCCTGCTCGATGCGGCGCCAGCTCTTCCATGGGCGCAAACGGCCAGCCGCGGCGCCCGGGAATCCGACCTTGGGCGCCTGGCCGAGCCCGATGCCCGTATACATATTCCACATCTCTTCGGGCTTGAGCGTCATGGCGATCTTCGTCGCGCCGATATTGCTCGATTTCTGGATGACGCCGCCGACCGTCAGCACGCCGAAACCGCTATCGTCCGTGATCTGCGCGCCGTCGAGCACGAAATGGCCGTTGCCCGTATCGACGAGCGTGTTCGGCGAGACGCGATGCAAGTCGAGCGCGAGCGAAACCGTGAACGGCTTCATGATCGAGCCGGGCTCGAAGACGTCGGTGAGAATGCGGTTACGCAACTGTTCGCCGGTCAGATGCGAGCGGTCGTTCGGGTTGTAGGTCGGATAATTGACGAGCGCGAGCACTTCGCCGGTGCGCACGTCGATGACCATGGCCGCGCCCGCCTTCGCTTTCGATTTTTCGACGGCGGCTTTCAAGTCGGCATAGGCGATGTACTGGATCTTGCTGTCGATCGACAGATCGACGTCCTTGCCGTTGTGCGGCGGCACTTGCTGATCGACATCCTCGATGATGCGGCCCATGCGGTCCTTGATGACGTGACGCATACCGGTCACGCCCGCGAGGAGCTTCTGATCGCCGAGTTCGATGCCCTCCTGGCCCTCGTCTTCGACATTGGTGAAGCCGACGAGGTGAGCGGTAATTTCGCCTTCAGGGTAAAAGCGCTTGTATTCCTCGCGCTGATAGATACCCGGAATGCCCAGCGCCATCACTTTGTCCGCCACTTCGACGGGCACCTGCCGCTTCACATAGACGAACGTCTTGTCGCCCGAAAGCTTCGTACGCAGCTCCTTGCGCGTGAGGCCGAGCAGCGAGCTCAACGCCGCGAGCTTCTCGTTATCGATGTTTTCCGGTACCGAGTCGGGAATGGCCCAAATTGCGCGCACCGGTAAGCTTGTGGCCAGCACCAGGCCATTGCGGTCGAGAATCTTTCCGCGCGTGGCGGGTAACTCGATCGTGCGCTGATAACGGCTTTCACCCTGCTTCTGATAGAACGCGTTGCCAGGCCCCTGAATCCAGAACGCGCGCGCGACGAGTGCCACGAACGCCATGAACAGCAGAAAGACGACCAGCTTCGAGCGCCACATGGGCAAGCGCACCGATAGCACGGGACTCGCGGAGAACGTCACACCTTTGCGGCTCGTCCCTTGCTTCATCGCGTCGTACCTCCGCGGTTCGCCGGAACGCGCGCTTTCGGCGCGCGCGATGCGTTCGCGCCCGCGCCAGCACTGGCAGCAACGCTGGGAATGGCGACTTCCTTCGCCTCGGACGCACCGGGCGCGAGCGACAGGTATTGAGTGCCACCGCTCACGATGGAGCGCATCTTCAGCGAATCGTTGGCAACCTGCTCGATGCGTGAGGTCTTCGAGAGCGCGCTTTGCTCGTATTGCAGCTGCGCGTAGTCCTGCTGAAGCTGGCGCTCCTCGGCCTGCGCGCGTTCGAGTTGCACGAACAGGCGCCGCTGCTGATTCGTCGCGTTGACGACTGACAACGCGCAACCGAGGACGATGATGAGCAGGAAGATATTCAGGCGGCTCATGGCGCGATGCGCTCCGCGACGCGCATCACCGCCGACCGGGCACGCGGATTCGCCTCGAGCTCTTCGGGGCTTGCGAATACCCGGCCAACGATCTTGAGCGGAGGGCTCGGCAAATCGACGGCGCGAATCGGCAAGCGACGATCGACAGCAGGCGCACTCGCGTGCGCCTGCATGAATCGCTTCACGATTCTGTCCTCGAGCGAATGAAAGCTGATGACCACCAGCCGCCCCCCTTGCTCCAACAACGACAATGCAGCCTCTAAAACGACTTGCAGCTCCGCAAGCTCTTGATTGACGTAAATCCGTATAGCTTGAAAGGTGCGGGTTGCCGGGTCCTTACCCTTCTCACGTGTCTTGACGGCGTGAGCCACGATTTCGGCAAGCTCGCCCGTGCTGTCGAGAGGCCCGAGACGACCGGACTCTGCCCGGCGAGCAACAATCGCCTTTGCAATCTGAACAGCAAACCGTTCTTCCCCATAATCTCGAATGACCTCCGTCAGTTCCTGCTGCGTTGCCCGGGCCAACCAGTCGGCCGCGGATTCTCCTTGCGTCGGGTCCATTCGCATGTCGAGCGGACCGTCGGCGCGGAAGCTGAAACCTCGTTCGGGATCGTCGAGCTGTGGCGACGACACACCCAGATCCAGCAATACGCCAGAAAGCCGCGCGATACCGCGCTCAGCCATCGCCTCGCGAAGACCGGCAAAACTGTCGTGCACGATTTCGAACCGCTTGTCGTCGATCGTGCGCGCCGTTTCGATGGCTTGCGGGTCCTTGTCGAACGCAATCAGGCGCCCCGCCTCGGAGAGCTTTGTCAGCACCGCCCTGCTATGCCCGCCACGCCCGAACGTCCCGTCCACATAGACGCCGTCCGTTCGCGTCACGAGCGCATTTACCGCTTCGTTCAGCAACACCGTCTGGTGCTGCAGTGCGTTTCCCATCGCAGTGCCCTAGTTCAAAACCCGCGATCAGAAAGTGAAATTCTTCAACGCTTCGGGCATGCCCTGAGCCATCGCGGCCTGTTCCTTGGCCGCGTAGGTCTGAGCATCCCAGAGCTCAAAATGGCTTCCCATGCCCAACAGCATGATTTCCTTTTCCAGTGCTGCCGCCATACGCAATTCCGGCGAAACGAGAATGCGCCCCGCGCTATCGAGATCGACGTCCGACGCGTTGCCGAGAAAAATCCGCCGCCACCAGTGCGCATCCATCGGCAATGCGGCGATCTTGGCGCGAAAGACTTCCCATTCAGGGCGCGGAAAAAGCAAAAGGCACCCGTCCGGGTGCTTGGTCAGCGTCACCCGTCCTTGTGCCTCGCCTTGCAGCGCTTCCCGATAACGAGCGGGCACCGACATCCGGCCCTTCGCATCGAGCGTCAGCGCCGACGCCCCTTGGAACACGTCCTCTTCCTCTCGGGGCTCGGGCCCCATCCGTCACACTCGAAATCTGACCAGAAAAACGTCCGATCAATCCACAAAAATACACTTTCTCACACTGTCTCCCACTTTAGAGTAAGGGCATTGGACGGTCAAGGGAGAAGACCGTTTTTTGCACTAATTTTGTTTGTAAGAACAAGGACTTACGTGTCGCCGTTCACGTGGCGCATAAAATGGAAAAACGTTATAAATGAATGGACTACTGCATGTTGTGAAGGTGATACCTGAGAAGCTCGCAATAAGCGTCGGGCCGAAAAGCGCTGAGAGGTGGCGGAAGACGGGGAGGACGGCGCGGAATCGAAGAGGTAGTGCACGCTCGGCGAGCGGCGGCGAAACTAACGCCGCCGAGCGGATTGGCTACGTTTCAGTGCTTCACATTCAAATGTAATAAGCGGTACTCGTCATGACCTTGGACGCGGCACGCATCAGCGCCCGGACCGGAAATGGCAGTTCGGCGCCGCCTGCATCGGTTGCGGCTTTCGCATGTGTCATTTCGTCGGCACGCATTTGATCGACGATGGCTCGCGAGGCGAGATCGGCCTCGGGCAACGATTGCAGGTGTCCATCGAGATGATGTTCGACCTGCCGCTCGGTTTCCGCCATGAACCCGAGGCTCGCTTTATCGCCGAGAGCGCCCGCCGCCAGCCCGATCGCCAGCGAACCGGCATACCAAAGCGGATTGAGCAGGCTCGGACGCGAGTCGAGTTCCTTGAGACGCTGGGAGGTCCAGGCGAGATGATCCTCCTCCTCGCGCGCGGCCTGTTCGAACGCCGCTTTCAGCGAGGGCGAGCGAGTGGCCAGTTTTTGGGCCTGATAAAGCGCCTGCGCACAGATTTCGCCAACATGATTGACGCGCATGAGGCCCGCTGCGTGGGCGCGCTCGGCGAGCGTCATCTCCGCGCCGGCCGGCGCCGACGGCACAGGCCGGCTCATCCGGCTGATGCCTGCGATCGAACGCAGTCCGCGGTCGAATTCCGCGACCAACTCATCCAACATCATCCCTTTCTCCGTTGCATGGCCGCCTGCGCACGATCAGCGTGGCGCGGGTCATCGCACCCCATCTTTCGCAAAAATCAGTGCAAAAGAGCGGCTAACCGGGCATTTTAGACGATGTTGGGAAAGGTGGGCGACTCGCCGCGAATGGACTCACCCGTGGCGTTCGGTCGCGACGGGGGCGCACGGCGCGGCTACCGGCACGCTCGCAAGCTTGTCACGCAATTCCCGGCGCAGGATCTTGCCAACATTGGTTTTCGGCAACTCGCTGCGGAACTCGACGATCTTCGGCCGTTTGTAACCGGTCAATTGCGTCTTGCAGAATGCGATGACATCGGCTTCGGTGAGCGCCGGATCTTTCTTGACGATAACGAGCTTGACGGCCTCGCCCGAATGTTCGTCCGGCACGCCGACCGCAGCGACTTCGAAAACGCCAGGGTGCTGCGCCACTACGTCCTCGATCTCGTTCGGATAGACGTTGAAGCCGGATACGAGAATCATGTCCTTCTTTCGATCGATGATCTTGAAATACCCTCGCTCATCCATCACGCCGATGTCGCCGGACTTGAAAAATCCGTCCGCCGTCATGACCTTGGCCGTCTCGTCGGGCCGATTCCAATATCCCGCCATGACCTGGGGACCGCGAATGCAGATTTCACCGGGCTGGCCGACGGGGACCGGGTTGTCGTTATCATCGCGAATCGACACCTCCGTGGAGGGCAGCGGCAGACCGATCGTGCCGCTGTACTCGGTAGCCGTGACCGGATTACAGACTGCCGACGGTGAGGTTTCCGACAGCCCGTAGCCTTCGACGATCGGCACATGGGTGCGCTCGAACCAACGTCGCGCAACGGCGTCCTGAACGGCCATTCCTCCCGCATTGGCGACCAGCAGCTTCGAAAAATCGAGCTTGCCGAAATCGGGGTGATTGAGCATCGCGTTATAAAGCGTATTGACCGCCGGGAAGGTATTGATCGGATAGCCTTCCAGCTGCTTGATCATGCCGCCAATATCGCGCGGGTTCGGAATCAGAATGCCGAGCCCTCCGGTGCGCACCGTCAGCAAAAAGCAGACTGTCAGCGCATAGATATGGTAGAGCGGCAATGCGAAGACGTTGATGATCTGATCGACGTCGGCATGCAGCAGATGCGCGGGTTCATGCCATGCAGCGGATTGCAATACGTTGGCCACGATATTGCCGTGCGTGAGCGTGGCCCCTTTCGCCACGCCCGTGGTGCCCCCCGTGTACTGCAGAAACGCGATGTCCGAACGGCTCAGCCGGGCGGGCGCAAATGGCTGGCGGGCCCCGGCGGCCAATGCGTCGTTGAATTTGACGTGCCCCGGCAGGCTCCACGCCGGAACCATCTTCTTCACCCGCCGCACCACGAAATTGACGATGATGCCCTTAGCACCCATGAGATCGCCCATCGACGCCACGACCACATGCTTGACCGCCGTGTTACGCACGACCGCCTGCAGCGTTGCCGCGAAGTTTTCGAGCAGCACGATGGCTTCGGCGCCACTGTCCTTGAGCTGGTGCTCGAGTTCGCGCGGCGTGTAGAGCGGATTGACGTTCACGACGACATAGCCCGCCCGCAAAATGGCCGCGATGACCACAGGATATTGGAGCACGTTCGGCATCATGATCGCGATGCGCGCGCCGCTCGCCAAGCCTTTCGACTGGAACCAGGCGCCAAGCCGGCGCGACATGGCATCGAGCTCGCTGTACGTGATCGACTTGCCCATGCAGACAAATGCACGCTTGCCGCTGTGCTCGCGAAAGCTTTCTTCGAGCATCTGGCTCACCGAGTCATAGCGCGTCGCGTCGATCTCGGCGGGGACGCCGGGCGGGTACGACTTCAACCAGATCTTTTCCATGCGGCGTCTCCCTGTTTTTTTGAATGGTCGTGCGAAAAAGCGCATCCTAGCCGGTCGCTCCCCGCGAAACAACCGGATTAGACATCGACTTCCAACTCGAAGTGGGTAAGTCGCGTCAGGTTCGGACGCCCTCCACTTCGACGAGGCAGTCATAAAACGTCGCCGATCCCCCGAGATCGGTCAGCGCCTGGCTCGTCACCTGATTGGCGTTGCGGCCATCGGGCGAGAGTTTTTTCCACCAGATCGACAGCCCCACCACGACGCCCGTACGAGCGCGATCGGTCACCCGCGCGCGGGCCGTCATCGAACCCCGGTCGTTGTACACGCGCACGATATCGCCGTTGGCTACGCCGCGCGGTGCTGCATCGCACGGATGAATGTCGAGATGCGGCTCGCCCTCCGTCGCTCGCAGGCTATCGACGTTCACGAAGCTGCTATTGAGGAAATTGCGCGCCGGCGGCGAAATCATGGCCAATGGATAGCGGGCTGCCAGTTGCGGCGCAGCTTCGGGCGACTCGTAGGGCGGTAGATAGTCCGGCAGTGGATCGCGCCCTTCATTCGCGAGCGCGGCGCTGGCAAATTCGCACTTGCCCGAGGGCGTTGGAAAACCGCCCTCGGCAAACGGGGCCTCGGCGATGGCGAGCTTGAGCCAGCCTTGCTGTTCGAGCACCTCCCAACTAGCGCCGCGCAACGATGCGTCGTCCCAGCGCAATGCGGCGCGCGCGATGATTTCGTCGCTTTCATAAAGCGCCGGTTCATCGATCTCCATGCGGCGCGCGATGCCGCGGAAAATCTCGGTGTTCGGCCGGGCCTGCCCGACGGGCGCAATCGCGGGCCGGTTGAGCATCACGTAGGTGTGGCCATATGACTTGTGAATGTCGAGATGCTCGAGCTGCGTCGTGGCGGGCAGCACGAGGTCGGCATAGTCGACGGTGTCGGTCTGAAAATGCTCGAGCACGATCGTAAACAGATCTTCGCGTGCAAAACCAGCCGCGACGCGCTCGGAATCGGGCGCGACCGCAACGGGATTCGAGTTGTAGACGACGATGCCTTCGATTTTCGGGCCGAAGACTGAGTCGCCCGGATTGAGCAGCGCATCGCCGATGGCATTCATATTGACGGCGCGTGGCAGCGTCGTCGGCCAGCCGGGCATCAGGTCGGGACGTTGCAGCGCGTGCTGGTCGACAGGCGCCCAGTTCGATGCGGACAACAACAACCCGCCGGCTCGATCGCGCCAAGCCCCCGTCAGCGCTGGCAGGCAGGCGATCGCGCGTGTCGCGTTTCCTCCGCCGCGCACGCGCTGCATGCCGTAGTTGAGCCGGATGGCCGCCTTGCGCGTTCGCCCGTAAAGGCGCGCGAGTTCGACAAGCTCTTTTTCCTCGATACCGCAGATCTGTGCGACACGCGATGGCGAGTAAGCGAGCGCGCGTTCGCGCAGCGCATCAAAGCCGACTGTGTGCGCGTCGACATAATCGCGATCGATCAGATCTTCTGTAATGAGAACGTTGATCATGCCGAGCGCGAACGCGGCGTCGGTGCCGGGGCGCAGCGCGATGTGACGATGACACTTCTCGGCAGTGAGCGAGCGATACGGGTCGATGGCAACGAGCATCGCGCCGCGCCGCTTCGCTTCCTGAGCGCGCGTCCAGAAATGAAGGCTCGAGGCAATCGGATTGCCGCCCCATATCAGAATGAGTTCGCTTTCCTCGAAGAATTCGAGATGCATGCCGACGCTTGCACCGTAGGTGTAGCGCAGGCCCGCAGCGCCCGCCGCCGAGCAGATCGTTCGCTCCAGCCGGGACGCGCCGAGCTTATGAAAAAACCGTTGCGCGACGCTCTCGGTCTGGACCAATCCCATCGTGCCGGCATAGCTATATGGCAACAGAGCCTGCGGTTCGCGCCGGACAATCTCGGAGAGCCGGCTTGCCGCCAGCGTCAGCGCCTCTTCCCAGCTGATCGGCTCGAACCGCCCTTCTCCCTTTTTTCCGACTCGCTTGAGCGGTGTCGTCAATCGTGCGGGATGGTGGACGCGCTCGGGATAGCGGCTTACCTTGGTGCAGAGCACCCCCTGCGTGGGCGGATGATCGGGATCGCCGACCACCTTGACCGCTTTGCCATCCTTGACGCTCACGCGCATCGCGCAGGTATCGGGGCAATCGTGCGGGCAAACCGCGCGGGCAAACTCGAGTGGGGCGTTCATGAGATGGTCCTTGACAATGCTATTCACCGCTGCCGCCAATTCTATTACTTCCTCCCGAGCGGCCGGGTCAAATTGGCGGGGACTGAGTTGGGCGTAGAATGGATCGGACCGTGACTATTCAGTCTTCGAACCATTTCATCGAAGTCGAACGTACCATGAAACTCCTTCCTGAAGTCCTCGCTGCTCGCGAGGAGATCCAGTCGTTACGACGAACGATCCACGCCCATCCTGAATTGCGCTATGAGGAAGTTCATACTGCCGAACTCGTGGCGCGGCAACTCGAGCGATGGGGCATCGAGGCTCACCGCGGGCTGGGCAAGACCGGCGTGGTGGGCGTCTTGAAGCGCGGCACCGGGACTCGGTCGGTGGGCCTGCGCGCCGATATGGATGCTTTACCGATCCACGAACTCAATAGCTTCGGGCATCGCTCTCAAAATGAAGGGAAGATGCACGCGTGCGGGCACGACGGACATACCGCCATGCTGCTTGGCGCGGCGCAGTATCTGGCGAAACACGGTGAATTCGACGGCACCGTCGTTTTTATTTTTCAGCCGGCGGAGGAAGGCGGAGCCGGAGCACGGGCAATGATCGACGACGGCCTGTTTTCGCGGTTTCCTGTCGACGCTGTTTTCGGCATTCACAATTGGCCCGGTTTCGCCGAAGGCACTTTCGGCGTGACAGAGGGGCCGATCATGGCGTCGAGCAACGAGTTCCGAATCGATGTTCGCGGCGTGGGTGCCCATGCAGCGCTCCCACATAACGGCCGAGATCCCATTTTCGCGGCGGTACAGATCGCGAATGCGCTTCAGAGCATCATCACGCGGAACAAGAAACCGATCGATACGGCGGTGCTTTCGATCACTCAAATCCATGCGGGAGATGCCGTCAACGTAATCCCCGACGAAGCCTGGCTCGCGGGGACCGTCCGTACCTTTACGACAGAAACGCTCGATCTCATTGAATCGAGGATGCATAAGATTGTTGAAGCCACGGCAGCGGCTTACGACTGCTCGGCCACTGTGACGTTTCATCGCAACTATCCGCCGACGATCAATAGTCCCGAAGAGACACGTTTTGCCGCCGAGGTCATGCGCGAGGTGGTCGGTGCGGACAATGTGAACACGTCCACGGAGCCGACGATGGGCGCGGAGGACTTCTCGTTCATGCTGCTCGAGAAGCCCGGCTGTTACGCGTTCCTTGGAAACGGCGATGGACGCCACCGCGAATCGGGACACGGCGCGGGGCCATGCATGCTGCACAATGCCAGCTACGACTTCAACGACGATCTGTTGCCGATCGGCTCGACTTACTGGGTACGGCTCGCGCAGCGGTTCCTCGCAAAGGGGCAACCCGGCTAGGCGTACGCCCGTCAATGGGTGACGAGCACTGCGGCCG